>JARYLJ010000053.1 GCA_029907705.1 Methanomicrobiales archaeon | reverse complement strand
GGTATGCCCAGAACAAACCCCTCTCCCTCTCGGCAAGGCTCGTCTTCGAACAAAGCTACGAAGGAGTGGATGGTGACAGTGCTTCGAGTACAGAGCTCTATGCAATTCTCTCCGCGCTCGCCGGACTGCCCATCAACCAGGCCATCGCGGTCACTGGGTCGGTGAACCAGAAGGGAGAGATACAGGCCATCGGTGGAGTGAATGAGAAGATCGAGGGATATTTCGAGGTATGCAAGGCAAGAGGGCTCACCGGGAAGCAGGGGGTCATGATCCCGTCGAGCAATATCCAGAACCTGATGCTCAGGGAAGAGATCATCGAAGCGGCGAAAGAAGGAAAATTTGCCATCTACCCGATCAATACCATTGATGAAGGTATCGAAGTGCTCACCGGTGTAAAAGCAGGAAAACGGGAGCCGGATGGAACCTTCGAGAAAGGTACTGTCAATTATCTGGTGGATAATCGCTTGAGGGAGATGGCAGAGACTCTGAAGGAGTATCACTCAGGCAATTGACAGCAGGTGGTCCCCACCATTTTAATCGATAAAAAACCAAAAAATCTTTTTATGCTTTTTTGAATCCTGACAGGTATATTCCGGCCTCCTCCGTTGCCATTCTGTTCAGCCATGCGGGAAGGTTCCATTTCTGCCCTCGTGCGGGAAAGCGATGGGGCCATGCTCGGGTTCGGCATTCTGAAGGCCTCCCATCCTTTCCCCGCATTCAGAAAAAAAGGGCATGCTCACGTATTTCCTTGCATTGGCAAATACTCATAAGGGACTCGGAACCCTGCTGCTCGGTCGGCTCACGGAGGATACACGAAAGGCAGGAATGAAGGTGCTCGTGGCGAACATCTCATCCAGAAAAGAGGCCGGCATCCAGTTCCATACATGGCATGGATTCAGAAGAGCCAGAAATCCCGTTGGTATTGGCGAGAAGTTCGGCATTACATTGGAGTGCTCTGGATGCAGAAAACGGTGGATTGAGAGGAGGGAATTCTGGCTGGCAATGATGGCAGAAAAACGTACCTCTGTCATTGTAATATATAGTATTTAGGTATGTATGTATGTACATATAAGCTTGAGGTTGAGGAATATGAAGAGGGCGAATACACGATGATGACAATATTTAGCAATTCCGGCTGTCATGTCATCGACCTCTTTTTATTCATCGTTCGTTGTTGCCTGATCCGCCTTCTGAACTTCCGATTGGTCGAAGGCATCCATGAAAAAGAGCCTTCTTATACAATCGAGAGATCCCCTCCTCTGAATATCCGCTGGAGTGCCAAATTCATCCGCTGGGGAACGCATAATATTTTAACAGGGTGGCTGCATCCCAGAGAATATCAGAAAGAGATCGATTCGCACTTACCAGTATCGATTCCTCTCATCCACTGGAATATACGTGGTCTATGGGGGTTCCGGGTCAGTGTCAGGAGCGTATCAGGTGAGGAAGATAGCTATGTTTTCCACCCGACTCTTCCAGCATTCAACGGCTGAAAAAAAAGGTAAACGGAGCAAAGACCATGGGAGAGCTGCGGAACTGCATCCAGGGTTGGGATAACATGTGTGGTTACATGAAAAAACCAAAAATGGTAAAGACGGGTATCGATGAGCGGATCGTAGATCTCGCGGAGAGAACCGAGCACCTGAAACTGGCGATATGGGCGGCTGACTGTGCAGAACGCGTGCTGCCATATTTCGAGAGAGAGCATTCAACGGATGATCGCCCCCGGAGAGCGATCGAGGCCTTGCGCGAATGGATAAGGTCGGGCAGGTTCAGGATGGCGGAGATTCGGGGAACGGCACTTGCAGCTCACGCAGCTGCACGCGAAGCGGGGAGGGACGATGCAGCCCGTTCTGCTGCCCGTGCCACAGGACAGGCAGTGGCGACCGCACATGCGCCGCGTCATGCAATAGCCGCAGCGATCTATGCGGCGACTGCGGTTCGGGATGCCACGGATTCTTCCGATGCCGGTGCTGCAGCACTGGAGGAGCGCTTATGGCAGTACCGGCATCTGATCGAACTGAATGAAGAGGTGGCGAACTGAATCATTTGCATGGCAGCGGATTGGTTCCGAAAGGTGCCATAAATTCTAAAAAAAATCCCCTAAAAGCAGGACGAGAAGATCCGGGGTCTTCGAGGTTTGCCGGATTTACCACAATAAATACGGGTTGTGAGAGGCATCCCGCAAGAGTTCTCTTGATGCGCGGGATCCCAGAGGGGTGAATATCGATGGTGAGTCGTGGCATCGGCCCACGGCACAGCTTCATGATTGAAAACGTGCAATGCTCCAATGAGGGGCCGCATCAGCTCATGTCCAGAAGGCGTCATCCGGCGGACGATCCGGAGAGGAGAAAATGGCAGGATCCGTACGTTATCCTCTCTTCCATCGGGGTTCGTGAGGGGGATGTGTTCGTCGATGTGGGTTGCGGGGAGGGTTATTTTGCCCTCCCGGCGGCGAGGAGGATTGGAAAGAAGGGGCAGGTATACGCGATCGATATCAACGAAGAGGCGGTCGCGCAGCTTAGGAGGCAGGCGGACGATGAGGGGCTCTCTCAGCTGCAGGCGTTTACAGCGAGGGCAGAGGAGGCAGTGCTGTGCGATGGATGCGCCGATATTGTCTTCTTCGGAAATGACCTGCATGATTTTTCTGACCCGGGGCAGGTGATCATGAATGCACGGACGATGCTCAAGACCTCCGGGCGGGTGGTCGATCTCGATTGGAAGGCGGAACCCATGGATATCGGCCCTCCGGTGGAGAGACGGTTCTCGGTGGAGAGGGTGAAGCACATGATACAGTCAGCCCGACTTCAGATCCTTTCGGTGCAGGAGGCAGGACCTTACCATTACATGATCATCGCGGCAAGGTGATAGAACAGGGTTGGAGAATTTGTTAGATCATGAAGCATCTGCATGAGTCAGGCGATATCGTGTGGAATTTCAATCCTTTGCAGGCGAAGATATCTGGATCTTTCGGGCACCATAGGCAGTCAAGATGATTCCCGAGCTCTTTTCGTTAGCCATCTGCGGGTGCAACGATTATTGATTGCGGCGATGATCTGCATGATCAGAAGAGAGAGATCATGAAGCACGGAATTGCCGAAAATTCCACAGTGCCAGGAGCCATCGACTTCCACACCCTGCCAGCAGGAGACCTTCTTGCTGCACTTCAGACATCTGCGCAGGGACTGGCATCGGAACAGATCCAGCGACGGAGAGAGTTATATGGTTCGAACGATATTTCCAGAGTTCGAAAACGATCGGCGGTCATCCGGTATCTCGAGCATTTCAAAAATATCCTCATCCTGATCCTGCTCCTCGCTGTTTCGGTCTCGGTATTTGTGGGGGAGATCGAGTCCGCGTTTATCATCTTCATCATCGTCATTGCCAGCGTGACCCTCGATTTCTATCAGGAGAACAGGGCCGAGATCGCCGCGGAACTGCTCCGGCAGAGGATCATCAGCCATGCGACCGTCATCAGAGAGGGCAGGCAGCAGGAGGTCCCGATCGTGGACCTCGTCCCAGGTGATGTCATCCTCCTCTCTGCAGGGGATATCGTGCCGGCAGATGCCGTATTGCTATCGGAGCGGGATCTATATGTGAACCAGTCGGCACTCACCGGGGAGCCATATCCGGTGGAGAAACATGCGATCGCATCTCCTCCGGAAACCCCTGTGATAGAAGCGGAGAATTACGTCTTTCTCGGGACCTCCGTGGTGAGTGGAATTGCCACGGCCGTGGTCACGAGGACGGGCATGGCGACCGAGTTCGGAAGGGTTGCTCAAACACTCGTCGACCGTCCGCAGGAGACGGAGTTCGAGAGGGGTTTGAAGGATTTCAGCTTTCTCATGTCCCGTTTCGTTTTTGGCCTGGTCATCTTCGTCTTCTTCGTCAATGCACTCTTCCGGCACGATGTACTCGAATCCCTGCTCTTTGCCGTCGCTCTGGCGGTGGGAATGACCCCTGAACTCCTCCCGATGATCCTCTCTCTGAACCTCTCGAAGGGGGCGGTGGCCATGGCCGAGAAGGGGGCGATCGTCAAGCACCCCGAATCGATACAGAACTTCGGAGGCATGGACATTCTCTGCACCGACAAGACCGGTACACTCACCGAGAACCGTATCGCACTCATCGAGTACCTGGATCCCGAAGGCAGATCCAGCGAAAAAGTGCTTTATTTCGCGTTCCTGAACAGTTATTTTCATTCCGGAGTCAGAAACCCCCTCGACGAGGCGATCGTCACCCACCACCCCATGGATGGAGGTGAGTATCAGAAGATCGATGAAATCCCCTTCGACTTTGTGCGGCGGCGCCTCTCGATCGTGGTGAGCCGTGGCGCCGAATGTCTCCTCATCTCGAAGGGTGCGCCGGAAGAGATACTCCGTATCTGCAGTACCGTGGAGAAAAGGGGGACAGTCACCCCCATGACGAATTCGGACAGTGAGGGGATATCCTCGCTGTACGGGGCAAAAAGCACATCGGGGTTCAGGACGCTGGTTGTCTGTTACCGGACTCTCGAGCCGGGAGAGCGGAGCTTCAGCGTGGAGGACGAGAGGGACATGACATTCATCGGACTGATCACCTTCATCGATCCTCCGAAGGAGACGGCCCGGGAGTCGCTGCAGCAACTCGCCGAAGCAGGTATCGAGCTGAAGATACTGACCGGGGATAACGAGCTCGTGACCCGCCGGATCGCCTCCCTGATCGGACTCGAGGTGAAGGGGGTGATCACCGGCGGGGAGATCGAGCAGATGGATCGCCAGACCCTCTCCCGTGTGGTGGAGGGCATCACCCTCTTCTGCCGCGTGACGCCGGTCCAGAAGAACCGTATCATCAGTGCCCTCCGCCAGAACGGTCATGTGGTGGGATTCAGGGGGGATGGCATCAACGACGCCCCTTCGCTTCGGGAGGCAGATGTCGGGATCTCGGTCCAGGGTGCCGTGGATATTGCCAGGGAATCGTCCGATATCATCCTGCTCGAGCAGGATCTTCGTATTTTGCGCGAAGGGGTGATCGAGGGGAGGAGGACATTCGGGAATACGATGAAGTATATCCTGATGGGCTCCAGCTCCAACTTCGGTAACATGTTCAGCGTGGCGGGTGCATCCCTATTTTTGCCCTTCCTTCCCATGCTCCCGATTCAGATCCTGCTGAACAACCTCCTCTATGATGTCTCTGAATCCACCATTCCCATGGACAACGTGGACAGGTCCTACGTCGATTCCCCGAAGAGATGGGACATGGGATTCATCAAGAAATTCATATTGGTCTTCGGCCCGGTCAGTTCACTCTTCGATTTCCTCACCTTCTTCATCCTGCTGTTCATCTTCTCTGCACAGGCTGCATTGTTTCAGACCGCATGGTTCATTGAATCGATCTGCACCCAGACGCTTGTCATTTTTGTCATCAGAACCAGCATCGTTCCTTTCTACAGGAGCAAACCAAGTGCTTTCCTGCTGGGGAGCACGTTTCTGGTGGTAATCGTGGCCTGTATCCTGCCGTTTACGTTCCTCGGCAGTATCTTCGGATTTGTCAACCCCCCTCTCTCGTTCTATGCGGTCCTTGCGGGCCTCGTGGCAGGTTACCTTGTCCTTGTCGAGGTCGTGAAGAGGTGGTTCTACTGCAGGTATTCGTCCCTGGTTGAGCAAAGAGTGGTAATTCAACAGTCGGGATAAATTTTCACGGAGGTGCATGCAGCAATCATGCATCCGTAAGATCTCATTTTATCTGCTGCACGGTCGTTTCCCTATAAAAACCATATTGCACTTTTTCACCCGCATTTCTGTGCGAGCACAAAAATAACTGATTTAAGGGCTTCATTCAAAACCCAAACAAGGCTTTTGAATCGATTCCGATTGATGACCATTTTAAATGATGCAACTCTCCTGGATCCATGCATCCCCCCTGATCGTGAATCGATAGTGCTGCTGGTTCGGGGGTGTTCCAATAAATAAATACATACATAAATACATAAAAAGAACTGCGGCCGCAGCAGCGGGAATCTCGCAAATGGGGCGAAGGAGTCCGCTGCTTTCATCTCCCGTATCGGTGGAAGGCTGGCAGGAAGCGGTATTTCGCACTTCTTTAGCTCTTCGTCATCGATATGGATGGCGGAACCCTCGCAAGACGTTTTCATCCCCCGCGATCAATAAAAACGGTATGCCGCAGACAGGGAGGGATCGCCTCGGGGAATTGCTGAAGCGTCTCGATGGGAGGGGTTATCCTGCCTACAGGAATCTGGAGGGGAGTTACCCGTTCGAGCGCTGGACGCTCTCGATCGATCGCGTGCAGGGGGATCCCTTCGCCGCACCCAGCAGGCTGAGCGCCCGCGTCACGCTGGATGCAACCGGCTTTCCCGGCGATACCTTCGGGGGCAGGAGCCGCGAGATCGCGCTTCGCGATCTCATCGCCAGGCAGTTCGTCGATGCATGCAGGCGCATTCCGAAGGAGAGCAGGGGCAGCGGCAATAGCGGGTGGATCGCCATCGAACGCCCGGGCCAGGAGATACTGGATACTTCTGCGGTGGTACTCACGGAAGGGCATCTGGAGGCGAGGTTCACCGCCGGGCTCCCTGCGTACGGTAGACGGATCGCCGGGCGCGCAGCAGAGGAGATGCTGTGCGTGGAGATTCCCCGGATCGTGGAGGGTTCGCTCTTCTTCAGTGCGTACGACCGGGATCGCCTCCACAGACACGTCCTCACCTGCGAGGATGCCTGTGCGATCCGTTCACAGCTCCCGTCCCTCGGTCTGGTCGCGTTTGTCGCCGATGGTGCGATACTCCCGCGGAGATCGGGCGTGGACGATCGCCCCATGGAGAGGACACGCGCCGTTCCCTTCGAGTCGCCACCTTCGCTCCGGGTTCGTGTGAACACGCCCAATTCGGGAGAGGTGACCGGCATGGGGATACGAGAAGGTGTCACTCTGATCGTCGGAGGGGGCTTCCACGGCAAGAGCACCCTTCTCTTTGGGATCGAACGCGGGGTGTACGATCATGTCCCCGGGGATGGGCGGGAGTTCGTCATCGCCAGAGGCGATGCAGTCAGGATCCGCGCCGAGGACGGTCGCAGGATCGAGAAGAACGACGTCTCCCCGTTCCTGACGAACCTGCCCTTCATGGCAGATACCAGTGAATTCTCGACGGACGATGTGAGCGGGAGCACCTCCCAGGCAGCGAACATACTGGAGGCGATGGAGGTGGGCACATCCCTCCTGCTGATCGACGAGGACGCTTCGGCGACGAACTTCATGATCCGGGACCACAGGATGCAGGAACTCCTCCACAAGGATCTCGAGCCAATCACGCCATTCATCGACCGTGTACGCCAGATCTACGCGGAACACGGGGTCTCGACGATACTGGTCATCGGGGGCTCGGGGGACTACTTCGACGTCGCCGATACGGTCGTCTGTATGGCGGAGTACCGACCCGTCGACGTGACTGGCAGGGCGAGGAGCATCGCCGAAAAGTACCGGTCCGAGAGGAGGTTCGAGGGGACCATGGCATTCGGGCCTGTACAGCAGCGTGCGCCCCTTCCCGGGACCTTCGATCCGGGCCGAGGGAGGCGACCCGTGAAGATCGCGATCAGGGATCGCTGGACAATCGCGTTCGGCAGAGAGGCAATCGATCTCTCCGCGATATCCCAGCTGGTGCATGCCGCTCAGACGAGGGCGATCGGCTTTGCGATGCTGCATGCGGTACGGTTCATGGACGGCGCCACCCCGCTCCGCCGGGTGATCGACCTGATGATGGGGGATCTCGCGGATAAGGGCCTCGATGCACTCCGGCCGGGCCGTCATGGCGATCTTGCCGCCTTCAGGCGGCAGGAATTGGCTGCAGCGATCAACCGCCTCCGGACCCTGGAAGTGCGCAACCTGAACCAAAGACAATAGCCCTCCGCGTTCCCTGCATCACGGACACGGGGGCTTGCGTTCGCGGGCCGGGATTCCTGATCGTGGATCCATCCGGCTCACGCACTGCCGGAAGGCGCATTCCATCGGGGGTTGTCTGCATGCTGCAGAGGCATCCCGTCGAAGGGGGTGTTCGGAGATGAAGTAAGTCACCCGGTGGCGGCTCTGTCTCCAGAATTGCTTCTCTCGGAATCCCCTGACGGACGAAAAACTGGCCTTATGGAGTGGATCCCCCCCACTGTTTCGGGGATTCTTCGTTCTGGCGATGGAACGTATCGATCTGATTGCTCGTGTGGAGCCACGCTGTCTCCAGGGATACCTCCCGGGCATGAAATTATTAATCGCACACTACCGAAAGGTACGATGAGGCGATACACGATGGTGGCAGAAAAAGGATGCGAATGCGGCGATACCTCCACTCTCGCTGCCGGGAGAAGAAGGCTCGTCTTCCCCTGCGCGGGCACCTCCAATGTAGGGCAGATCTCGAACACCGCAGCGCTCCAGCTCGGCGACGAGGGGTATGGCGTTCCTACGTGCATCGCACTCCTGGGTTCGGGCGATGTCGCGCTGAAGAGGCGCATCGAGGAGGCGGACGAGGTGGTGATCATCGATGGGTGTTCTGCCGTGTGCGGGGCGAAGATCGCCGCTTCACAGGGGGTAAACGCGGCCCGGCACCTGGTCATCACAGACCTCGGAATCGAGAAGGCATACACGAGAGAGATTGATGCAGAGCAGGTGGAGAGGGTTGTCTCCGCGATCTGGGAGGGCAAGGGGAGGTGGGTCTTGTAGCAGCAGCTCGGATCGATGGTACAGTTTCCCCGCCGCAGGTCTCCCCGGTCTCTCTGCGAACGGAGTCATTCTTTGGTGATAGCGTATCCATCAGGGGGTGGCGATGATGGGCCACCCCTCTTCGCCTGTCAGCCGGACCAGAAATGGCCCTGATTGCCGGCGAATGGCGAATGCCGGTAAAGAGAGGACCGCGTTCTTATGCAATGCCATCAAATGCGATTGACGAGTTCTGCCTTTCGATCATCTTTATTGCATTCTTCAGGCAATTTATAATAGATCCGGTGATGGAGTTCGCCGTATAACCGGGCAGTGTACACCTTAAGCTGTAAATTGAGTTCCCGTATCCTGACAGGATCTC
>JARYLJ010000006.1:10270-62896 GCA_029907705.1 Methanomicrobiales archaeon | reverse complement strand
AAAGGGATCATTCACATCGGCTGAGAACAGGGATCCAGAAAAAGGATTTGAGGATTGCATCAAGGGTGAAAAACTAGTCGTTAATTATTTGAACATTCTATCCAAGGTGTGATTGATCGCTATGAAAAAGTCGAACAAGAGAATACTGCTTGTGGAGGATGATCCGAACGATGTGGAGCTGATACTCCATGTCTTCCGCTGGTGCAAACTTGGAGATCTGGTGGATGTGGTCTGGGATGGGGAGCAGGCGCTCGATTACCTCTTCGGGGAGGGGGAGAAGAGCGGTGATAAAGGCCCACCGAAGCCGGATGTGATTTTGCTTGACCTGAAACTTCCCAAAGTGAGCGGATTGGAGGTGCTCAGGCGTCTGAAGGCCGAGCCGCGCACGAAGCATATCCCCATCGTGGTACTCACCTCCTCCAGTCATGAACGGGACGTGGTCGAATGCTATCAACTTGGAGTGAACAGCTTTGTCACGAAACCCGTGAACTTCAACGACTTCTCCACGGTGATCAGGGATCTGGGATTTTACTGGAGTTCGCTCAATATTACGCCACCGGATGAGGAGGATAAGGATAAGAGAAGTCCCTGACCTTCGGCATGGATATCATGGGGCCTTTGGTAAGGGTATATGGAAGCGAATGCGGCCTTCGATCGCATGGCCCCTCATCCAGCACGCGTGTGTTTGTGATTGCCTTAGTCTTTCAGGAAATTGGGATGCGAATCATACCACCAGCGTTATCTTCTGGGGGAGACCGATATATGATCAGCTTTTTAACCACGTCATTGATGATACATCAGGTTATTACCCCGGCCGGTCCTGAATCATGAGATCTGAATCGGAAAAAAGAAGACCGAATCCCATTCTTTTTCTGCTTAAATATTCGTTTCATTTTTTTCGATCTCTCTGCTCGTCACGGGTGGATAGACTCTGCTCGAGTATTCGAGGGCAGATCATGACCTCCAGCAATACGAGCTCCTGCTCAGAAATCAGACTGAGAATTCTATATATAAAAATATCGAGATCGTGGACGAAAGTCTCAAGCTCTACGACAGTACTCTGAACAGCGAGCTGGAGAGTGCATTCTCTCTCTTCCTTCAGGAGTACGAAAATTCGGGCCGGAACCCGGCAGCAATGGATCTCGGAAGAATCATGCATCAGCTGGCGGATAGGATGGATCTGTTTATGATCAACGAATCCGGCGGGGTAGAAACCCTCTCCCTGCCTGATAATGCTGATATAATTGTAGAAATATGGAATTTTGGAGAAATCCAGCCCCCGGTCCGGATCGAATGTGGTGAATTCGATGATAACCGCATCGTGATAGAGCCGGCCACGGGTGTGCTTCGCAAATATGCCTATATGCCCACACCCGACCACAGATATCTGCTGGAGCTGGGGATGGCAGACAGGGAACTCGAGCAGCAGCGATCGAAGTTCCATTATCATGATAAGATCGATCTCCTCACCTCCTTGAACCCGTACGTATCGGGGTACCGTATATTCACCAGCAGGAAGCAACTCGATACGGACAAAAGTTTTGTTCCGGATTCCTCATTGGACGAGATACTCGATGGCATCCTGGCGAGCAGGGAAAGCCGTGAATTTTTCGATCATTCGAATGGGACGAGGATCAGATACCTCTTTGTCGGTCTGAAGGACGAACGCTATGGTTCTGATACGAGCAGGATCGTGGAGATCAGATACGATACCCGACTCCACGGTGAACGGCTTGCAGGGACGATGCTTCCGCATCTCCTTCTATCCGGTGGGGTGCTCTTCCTTGCTGCACTCCTCTCCCTCTATCTTTCGAGGGGGATCATACAGCCGGTCTTGTGGATGGTGAAGGAGATCGAAAACGACCCATCCGGACGTTCTGATCACCCGAACGGTTCGAAAGAACCCCTGGTAAATCGAGATAACATGGGGATCTTCAAAGGAGTCAGTTTATCGAAACAGCTCTTTGCCTGCATGTTCTTCCTCGTTATCCTCACGGGAGGCGCGATCACAGTGGCCGATTTGGTCATTACAGAGCATGCCTTCTCTGAAAATATCGCCCTCCTCCAGACGCAGACAGAAAAGAGCCTTGGTCTGACGTTACAGATGGTGGATGAAGGCTACAAGCTCTATGACGATACCCTCAATGAGCAGATGCTGGAGGGCTTCTCCATATTCATGGAGGAGTACGAACAGAGCGGCAGAGATATCTCAGGGATGGATCTGCAGGGTCTGAAGGAGAGGATGGGAGCTTCCATGGACCTCAATATCATCAATCACTCCTTCGTCATCGAATATACCACATTTCCCCAGGATCTCGGTCTGGATTTTTCCATCTATCCCTACACGATGAACTATTTCTCCGAGGTAATTAAGAAGGATGGCTTCTATCCGGACCGGGTCGTGAGGGAGACGTCGACCGGCAGATACCGCAAATTTGCATATATGCCATCTCCGGATCATCAATATATCTTCGAACTGGGTCTCACCGGCGACATATACAGGAACAGGAAGGGAAAGGTTACCTTCCAGGATGCAATCGAGACGATATCCTCCCTGAACCCGTACATTACGGGAATCAGGTCATTTGACACGACATATCATCTCGTCGGTAACTTCAGCTACAGACCGGATGCAGCAGAACTCGATATACTCAGGGATTCTATCTCGCACAGGGAGGATATCCAGATAGAAGGTGAGAATGGAACAATCAAACGATATATCTTTGTGGAGGTGCTCGATCCGAAATATGCCTCCGATATGAGCTGGATCGTGGAGGTCAGCTACAATTCACAACTCGTCAATTCTGCTTTGAGGGACGTGATTATCTCTCATGGGGGATTCGCGCTGATCGCGATACTCGTCAGTCTCGTGACGGCCTTCTTCATATCCAAGATCCTCTCCCGGCCGGCCCATGAGATTGTAAGGGATGTAACTGTGATTGCAGACGGGGATCTCGATCACAAGGTAAAGGTCATCAGGGGGAACGAGTTCGAAGTCCTCGAGCAGGGCATCAACCGGATGGTATCGAAGCTCAGGGAGTCGATCGAAGAGCTCAGAAAGCGGGAGATCGAGCTGCTGGATTCGGAGAGGAGATTCAGGGATCTGGTCAATCTGCTCCCGCAGGGTGTGTTCGAGACTGATAACGAAGGACGGGTCACCTTCGCAAATGCATATGCGTTCGGGATGTTCGGTTACCCTGAAAGCGCCCTGCAGGCAGGCTTCTCGGTCACGGATGCGGTTCCTGCGGAAGAGAGGGACCGATTGAAGGAGATGTTCAGGCAGGCGCTGGATGGTGCCCCCGTATCTGGAACCGAATTTCAATTCAGAAGGAAAGATGGACACATCTTTTCTGGCCTTGTATATTCAAGGCCGATCGAGGGGGATGGCAAAAGGACAGGATTGAGGGGTGTGGTGATCGATATCACGCTCATCAAACAGGCGGAGGAGAGACTGCGTCTTCTGAACGAGGAGCTGGAGGCACGCGTCCGCGAGAGAACTGCCTTTCTGGAGACGGCAAACAGGGATCTGGAGTCCTTCTCATACTCTGCCTCCCACGACCTGAAGGCACCCCTGCGTGCGATCGATGGATACTCTGGGATTCTTCTGAATCAGTTCGGGAGTCAACTCCCCGCAGAGGTGATCTGGTATTTACAGAAGATACATGATAACGTGCTCCGCATGAACTCTCTGATCGACGATCTGATGCATCTCTCACGAATGGGCCTACAAAAACCGAAGCGGGAGCAGATCGATACGACCGCGCTGGCGAGGGAAGTGTATCATGAGTTGGAGTTGCAGACAAAAGAAAGGAGGATTGAGTTCATACTGAAGGACCTTCCACTGTGCAGCGCCGACCGGACCCTGTTATGGCAGGTCTTCCGGAATCTCCTCTCAATTGCGATCAAGTTCACAAAAAAACGTGAAGTTGCTGTCATCGAGGTCGGTGCATTCGATAGAGAGGGCAGTAACGTCTTCTATGTGAGAGACAACGGTGTGGGTTTTGATATGAGGTATGCGGATGTCGTCTTCGGGGTGTTCCAGAGGCTCCATCCAAGGACGGAATACGAGGGGACGGGAATCGGACTTGCGATTGTGAAGAGGATTCTGGAGATGCATAGAGGAACGATATGGGCGGAGTCCGGGGTGGACAGGGGCACGACATTTTATTTCACGCTCGGGTGAAATATTTTTCGAATCAAAAGATCTCCTCTTATCCGCAGCCCACCTGATGGGCAGAGGACGTAAGTCTTTCTGCAGCCATACGAACCGATCCCGTCCATAAAACGAGGGAAAAAACTCGGAAGAACCTTTGGATCGATGAGGCGACGCATATATTCGTCTGCGATAACGAGCGCATGCGTATTTCGATGACCACTCAGAAAAAGGGCATACTCCGCCATTCACAACTGCATTCGCTGGCACAGGGCATATCGCGGGTGTTATCGAAACATCGATGGAAGCTCAATGGTGATTCGCTTCGCTCTGCTCCCGTTTCCCCGGCGTTTCCTTCCACTGTATCCTTCTTCTGTTTTGTTTTACGATGCTCTGATCCCTCTCCATATCGCGGGATGCGATGAGGGACACCGCGTCTTATCCAGCCGGTGGTTATCGCTCCTGATCCGATGGCGATGAACCTGCCGGGGATCTTCCCGCCCGAGATGTTCTCTCTCCTATCGGTCTTCCCATGATTGAGGGGAAGTATGCGTGCATTCGGCACCGGGGGATCGAATCGTGGCATCGTGAGAGCGGTGGCGGGGCGCGTATCCACATATGCTCTTTCGGACTCATGATGACAATGTCAGGAAGAGATTGGAAAAGATTGCAGGACCCGATGGATGATGGAGAATGGAGGAAGCTGATATGCATTTTCGACCTCTCTATCTGTGCCGGCGGTGCCCGATATGGCACTGGTGCATTTTCAGGGTAAAAGAGAAGAGATCAGAACACCGGCCTCTTCCTCAACGCCTTCGCGAGCAGTTCTGCTGCCAGCTCCATATCATTCAGGTCGACCACCTCCACCGGTGAGTGGATGTAACGGGAGGGTATGCTCACGGTGATACTCGGGATACCTGATTTGGTGAGGTGGATAGCGGTGGCGTCGGTCGTACCGCCCGAACCGACCTCCAGCTGGATCGGAATCCCGTTATTCTCCGCCGTCTGCCTCATCCATTCGATCATCCCCTGATCCGAGATGAGCCCCCTCCCTGCGCTGTCGATGATGGTGATGCTGGGCCCCTTTCCCATCTCGATCGCGGAGTGCTTCTTCTCGATGCCCGGATGGTCGCCAGGGATCGTCACATCCAGTGCAATCGCGCATGAAGGATCGAGTGCAAATGCGCTCGTTCTCGCCCCCTTGAGGCCCACCTCCTCCTGCACCGTGCACACCGCATACACCGTGTGCTCCGTGTCCAGGCGCTGCATGACGGAGATGAGAACCGCGACCCCTACCCGGTTATCGAACGCCTTCCCGGTCACCTTCGTTCCCGCCAGGCGGCAGCAGGATCGGTCCAGCGTGATCGGAGTGCCCACATCGACCCCGATCTCCCTTGCTTCCGCAGGATCCTTCGCACCGATATCGATGAACATCTCCTCGATCTTCACCGGCTTCTTCCGCTCCTCCTCGTCCATCACGTGCGGGGGTTTCCCTCCGATCACCCCGTACAACGACCCCTTCGAACCATGCAGGATGACACGCTGGTTATAGAGCGTGGGTGCATACCATCCGCCGAGCGGAACGAACCGGATGAAACCCTTCTCGTCCACGTACTTCACCATCATCCCGATCTCGTCCATGTGGGCGGCGAGCATGAAAGAGAACGGCCCTCCCTTTCTGATGGCGATCAGATTTCCCATCGCGTCTCTTTCAATGCGGTCCACATACGGGCGGAGCTCCTTCTCGATCAGTTCGTATACACTCCCCTCTCTTCCCGAAACGCCATGTGCATTGGACAATCTTTCAAGCAGTTCTTTCACCATTCAATCACCCATTGCCTCTTTTATCCTCGCAAGTGCGAGCTTCAGGTTCTGTCTCGATGCCGCATAACTGATACGGGCATGCTCCGGCGCATTCTTTCCGAATGCATTGCCCGGCACGATCACCACACCCTTCCTCAATACCTTCCCGGTCAATTCCTGCCCGAGCGGGACGAAGGCATAAAAAGCACCCTCCGGGATGGGGAATTCGAACCCTAGTTCCCTCAACCCGTGGAAGAGGAGATCCCTCCTTGCACGGTACTCCTCCCTCATCTCCCCCACCGAATCCTGAGGCCCGGCATATGCAGCAAGTGCCGCATACTGCGATATCGAAGTGGCGCATGCCTGACAGTACTGGTGCACCTTCAGACACTGCTCCACCACCTCCTTTTGGGCGGCGAGGTAACCGATTCGCCAGCCGGTCATCGCATAGGTCTTGCTCGCTGCATTGATCGTGATCACGTTCTCCCCGAAGCGCGCCGGACTCGCATGCTTCTTCTCGTATATGAAATGTTCATACACCTCGTCGGTCACGACGGTCACCCCCCGATCCTCGCCGTACTCCACCACCGCCCTTATCGTCTCCTCCTCCTCCACCGCACCCGTGGGGTTCGAGGGTGAATTGAGAATGAAGAGACGGGCACCGTCCATCAGTTCCTTTGCTCTTTCGGGTTCGATATGGAAGGTTCGATCGAGCGGCATCGGCACCGGTCTCCCCTCGGCGATCATCGCCAGCGCCTGATAGGAGACGAACCCGGGATCAGAGAAAACGACCCGATCTCCTTTCTCCACCAGCGCCTGCATCACCACGTGGAGGGCTTCGCTCGCACCTGCCGTGACGATCACCTGGTCAGGCTGATAGGAGAGCTGGTTCTCCCTCCTCATCTTCTCACAGATCGCCGCCCTCAACTCCTCGATCCCCGCGTTGCTGGTATAACCTGTCTTTCCCTCCCTTATCGCTTCGATTGCCGCCTCTTTTATATGCGGGGGCGTATCGAAATCCGGCTGCCCGAGGCCCAGGTTGATCGAATCCTTTCCTGCCGCCTCGAACAGCTTCCTTATGCCCGAGATCTCGATGGCACTGACCCTTTTCGCGTACATGTCACCCTCCGTTGCTCCTCTCACTCGATATTCGCATGCCTGCCCCGGAGCTCCTCGATGTTGCACTCCCTGATATCCATCAGCCGCGAGATGATCGCATCGGCAAAGACCATTGCGGCGGTTTCAAAGAGTGTGCCCAGCGGGGCGAACGACTTATGCTCGCCCATCATCTGGCGCACCTCGAACTCCTGCGACTCCTCCCCGATCTTCTCCCGCTGGCTGGGGATCATCACCACGTGATCGGCGATGCGCCCGATCCTCGAATCCTTCTTGTAGGTGATGAGTGCAACTCTGGCACCAAGGTTTTTGGCGGTCTCTGCCAGATCGGCGATCGTCTTTGTCTCGCCAGAGCCCGAGAAGACGACCACCAGATCTCCCTGCCTGAGGGCAGGCGTGATCGTCTCACCCACCACGAACGACTGCAGACCGAGATGCATCAGCCTCATGGCGAATGCCTTGGCCACCAGACCGGACCTCCCTGCCCCCATCACGAAGACACGCCTCGCGCAGTTGATCTCGCTGACCAGGCCGTCCACCTCTGCATCCGACATCCTCTCGGCGATCTTGTGGATCTTCGATGCCATCAGGAGCATCATGTCCTGAACTTCGCGGTCGCCCATAATACGCACAATACTCTCCGTGATTATCTCATAATCATTTTGGATTCGAGGCAGACGCGAACCTCGCTCACGAAGGTTCATTCGGTGACCATTCACGGCAATAACAGTCAGGAAAGGACCCATATACAAAATGCACGAGTGATTAGCAGAGCTGGTTCTTTGGTCAGGATCTTCGGCGCGGCCGTTCACAGGACCAGCAGATGCTCGGATGCCGATCTTTCCGGCAGAATATCCTGTAGCGAGAAGGCCTTCATGGCGGTCTCGCCTGAATATACTGAGTTCCGCAGGGGGCATCCCCTGAACCCCATGATATTAAAAGTGCGTTGGGAAAGAGATGCATATACCGGGCGTTTGTGGACATGCCGCTGCAGGACGGTTGATCCCATGAAGGCAGGAGCAATGAGTATCGCCGGATTTAAGCCCGTGGAGCGTTCTGGAGGACAGGATTCACGCAGATCAATTCGATGCAGAGATGCAATACGATATATATCGAGCGGCCATGCTGAAATCCCCGGTAACGATACGGGTTGAACGACATCGTTATACGGATCGGAGATGACCTCTCGCACATGAACGGCGCCAGTCTGCCCGGGATGCATCAGATGAGGATCGTCCAGGCCCAGAGGATGGAGATCACGGAGCATATGATCTATAAGAGTCTGGGAGAGCGCGACTCGAATGGGAAGAACGCTCCGGTACTCCTGAAGATCGCCGGTGAGGAGCTGAGGCATTATACCGCACTGAAGAGTTACACAGGAGAAGAAGTCGCTCCCGATCGGCTCAGGATGCTCTGGTACCTCCTCCTCTCCAGGCTCTTCGGGCTCACCTTCGCGATCAAGCTGATGGAGAAGTCCGAAGGGAATGCGAAGGAGACGTATGCGCAGGTTTCGACCCAGTTCCCGGAACTTGCACCGCTGATCCGGGAGGAGGAGGCGCATGAACGGGCACTCGTCGGGATGATCGACGAGGAGCGGCTGAAATACATGGGTTCGGTGGTTCTGGGCCTGAACGATGCCCTCGTGGAGCTGACCGGCACGCTCGCCGGCCTCTCCTTCGCTCTTCAGGAGACGAAGCTGATCGCACTCGCCGGTCTGATCACCGGTATCTCTGCTGCCCTCTCGATGGCCGCATCCGAGTACCTCTCCAGGAGGGCGGAGGGAGGAGGGCGGGAACCCGGAAAGGCCGCCCTCTACACCGGCTCCACCTACATACTTACCGTGATACTCCTCATCTCCCCCTTCTTCGTCTTCGACCTTTACACCATCAGCCTCGGAACGACACTCCTCGTTTCGATCGCCGTCATTGCCATATTCAACTTTTACCTTTCGGTCACCAGGGATCTCCTGTTCGGAAGGAGGTTCATCGAGATGGCTGGAATCAGTCTGGGGATCGCGATGTTATCCTTCGTGCTCGGGGCGCTGATAAGGACTGCGCTTCATATCGAAGTGTGACGGAATGAACAGAAGATGCGAACAAACCCGGCCTTAAATAGGCCCTGCAAGAGTATTACATATGATTCGGAGTTGAAAGGCGATGTATGAGTATATAATGCTGTTTGTGCTCCTCGTACTCCTCCTGCTGATCGCCCTGTCGATCAAGATCGTACCCCAGTGGGAACGGGCGGTCGTGCTCAGGCTTGGGCGGTTCATCGGTATACGCGGGCCGGGACTGTTCTTCATCATTCCCATTCTCGATCGGATCGCATATCGGATCGATCTCAGGGTGAACGCGACCGATTTCAAGGCGGAGAAGACGATCACGAAGGATACGGTCCCTGTGGATGTGGATGCAGTCCTCTTCTGGAAGGTGCTGGATCCCGAGAGAGCGGCGCTCGAGGTGGTGAACTACTCCCAGGCGATCAGCTGGGCTTCGCAGACCGCACTGCGCGAGGTGATCGGAAAGTCCGAACTGGCCGAGATCCTCGAGGGGAGGCAGAAACTGGATGTCGAGCTGAAGAAGGTGATATCCAGCCGCACCGAGCAGTGGGGGGTCCATGTCGATTCCGTCGAGATCCGGGACGTGGTCATTCCGCAGGGGCTGCAGAATGCGATGTCCATGCAGGCACAGGCGGAGAGGGAGAGGCAGGCGCGCGTGATACTCGGTGAATCGGAGCGGTTGATTGCGGACAAGTTCAGGGAGGCGGCGACGATATATGACAAAAATTCGGAGGCGATGCATCTGAGGGCGATGAATATGCTCTACGAGGGGCTGAAGGCGAAGGAGAACTCCGTCATCATCCTCGTTCCCGCATCGGTGCTGGACACGATGGCGCTCGGCGGTGTCATGGGTACGGTCAGCCTCTCCTCTGCGGTTTCCACGAGATCGAATATGGAAGATGCGAGGAGAAAGACACAGGATGAGGTGGAAGGCACATAGAGGAGGCGCCCGCTGTCATGAACGATCTGATTTTTGAAGATCGGGTCCAGAATTATTTGTGGACTCCATCACTCACGGGATCTCTGCCTGGATCCTCTCCATCCTGCTCGGTATTCCGGAGCTTGCACCCTTCTTTGTCATCGGGTCCGTGGTTCCGGATGCAGATGTCCTCTTTGGCGGGCTATCGGACCATGATCCGAGGCTATATATTCTTTCTCACGGGGGATTCACGCACAGTCTCGTCGGTGCAGCCTCGGTGACCATTCTGGCCGGCTGTGCCATCTCAGTGATCGCATTCGTCGCACCGGTGCATATTGTGCCGCCGCATCCCTCGATGCCGCTCGTACTCTTATCTCTGCTGGTAGGCGCCATGCTCCACATCTCCCTCGACCTGCTCGCCTACCCCGGGATACCATTGCTCTATCCCTACACAGATGCAAAATACACGCTCGGCATATTTCCGGGGCCGAGCATGGTGATCATGGTCTTCAGCCTCTTCTACGCAGTCTCTTCATTCATCCGTTCTGCATGGAGCGAATATCTGGGATATTACCTTCTGACGACGATCCTCTTCATCCTGCTGAGTGCAGGATTGAAGGCCATGATCCTCGTCAGGGAGAATGGGATCTCGATCCCCACGTTCAACCCGTTCAGATGGCTGAATATTCAGGATACCGGCGACCGTTACCTCGTCAGGGTCCTCTCTCTGCCGGGCGGTGAGAATGGAACCTGGGTGTACGAGAAGTGGAGGGGCATTACACGCCATGAGGTGGAGATGTTCGGGAAGGTTCCCGAAGTGGCCCGGCACCGTTACTTCTCCTATATCTCGGTCGTCAGCAGGGAGGGTGACAGGATTGAATTCTCTGATCCCATCCGCCAAAATGGCCTGATATTCTATCCCACCGGATACAGGCATCTCGCCTTCGAATGGAGTGGCGGCCGACTTGTTCCCGCCCCGTCGGATCCTCATTCCGGGATATGAGATCACTTCTGTGGGTGGGAAATACTCTCCGATAATAAGGTGGGCAGGGCATTATGCTCTGTTGCGGTGACAGCACACAACAATTTTATCCATTGTGTGCTTAGGTCTCTATGTGATCCTTTCATCCCCTGCAATCATCGAGGGGAGAGGGCCTGGAGAGAGTGAGAGATATGTTCGAAGGCGTATATCCGGCGATCATCACCCCCTTCCTGAGGAATGATAGTCGGGATGTTGATTACGATGGACTGCGTCGTAATATCAGGTATCTGCTCGAAAAGGGAGTACATGGTGTGGTGCCCTGCGGCTCCACCGGGGAGTCAGCCACGCTCACCTTCGACGAGCATGAGAAGGTGATTGAGACGACCCTTGACGAGGTGGACGGGAAGGTGCCGGTGCTGGCCGGTACCGGCTCCAACAACACAGCGGAGGCAGTGACCCTCACGAAGGCAGCGAAGGACCTCGGAGCAGATGGCGTGCTGGTGATCAGCCCGTATTATAACAAACCAAATCGTTCCGGTCTGATCAAGCATTACACGAAACTTGCAGATCTCGACATCCCTGTGGTGATGTATAACGTGCCTGGAAGGACGGGGCAGAATCTTGCCGTGGACGTGGTCGTGGAGCTCGCGAAGCATCCGAACATCGTGGGGATAAAAGAGGCGAGCCAGGGGTTCTGCGGTTCCGGCGATGCAGGAATCGTTCAGATATCCAGGATCATCGAGGAGACCCGCGACGAGGACTTCAGGGTCATCTCGGGGGATGACGGTATCACGTTTCCCATACTCGCGCTGGGAGGGGCGGGCGTCATCTCTGTCGCCGCGAATGTGCTGCCCGCACCCATGGTTGCGATGTACGAGCAGTTCCGGGCTGGTCAGTTCAACAGGGCGCGTGACCTCCATTTCACGCTCTCGCCACTCTTTCGGGCAATGTTCATCGACACGAATCCGATCACGGTGAAGAAGGCGATGGAGCTGAAGGGACTGGCCGGCGGTCCGCCACGTCTGCCGCTCGACGAGCTGGACGCGGAGAAGACGAAGAAACTCGAGAAGGTGCTCGCCTCTTATGATTAAAGTGGTCGTCTGCGGCGCTCTGGGGCGCATGGGGGGTACCATCGGAAAGGTATTCTCCGAGTCCTCCACCTGCCGGATCGTGGGGGGCATCGATCTGCGGGAAGGCACATATTTTGGTACGAAGGTGGTTCCTGCCTCCGAAATAGAGACGCTGCTGAAGGATACCGAACCTGATGTGCTCGTGGACTTCACCATGCCGGCAGCGGCCGTGCAGAACGTGAAGACCGGCGCGAAGCATGGTGCCGCACTGGTGGTGGGCACGACCGGTTTCACACCGGCGCAGAGGGAGGAGATGCGGAAGTCCATCCAGGGGCGGGTGCCCGCCGTCATCTCGAGCAACTTCAGCGTCGGGGTGAATATATTTTGGTCCCTGATCGGAGAGGCGGCGGCCAGGCTGAAAGGTTACGATATTGAGGTGATCGAGGCCCACCACAGATTCAAGAAGGACGCGCCCAGCGGTACCGCCAAAACGATCGTCGAACGCATCAAAAGGGAGACGGGCGATAGGAGAGAGATCTTCGGCCGCGAGGGGATGACCGAGAGGGGGGACGAGATAGGGATCCATGTGATCAGAGGCGGGGATATCGTCGGAGAGCATTCGGTGCTCTTCGCCGGAAATTTCGAATGCATCGAACTATCGCACAGGGCATATGATCGGGCCGTATTCGCGAGGGGTGCGTTGAGAGCGACTGAATGGATCACAGGAAAACCCCCGGGGATCTACACGATGGAGGACGTACTGGGCCTTCCAAAGAAGTAAGAAGAACCTGACAGTATCGATACATATTATACTCCCTTTCTTGAAGAATATGGAAGATGCATTTCATGGCGGCCGTTGTGAACGAAGAGCGCTGTGCCGGTTGCGAGACCTGTGTGGACATCTGTCCTTCCCGGTCGATTTCGATGAACGATGGAAAGGAGAATATTGACCAAAAGAGCTGTGTGGAATGCTCCGCATGCCTCAATGCCTGTCCGTCGTCCGCGATCACGATGGAATAAAAACAAACGTTTTAATTATATCCGCGATTCAGTACTCTTTTCATACATGATCAATGTCGGCGTACTCGGCGCTACAGGCGCCGTTGGACAGCGATTCGTTCAGCTGCTCGCAGATCATCCATGGTTCGATCTCAAGGTACTGACCGCCTCCGAGAGGAGCGCGGGCAGGAAATACGGTGAGGTCGTCAACTGGAGGCTGGATGTCCCCTTTCCTGCCAGCGCAGGCAGGATCGAGATTAGTCCCACGACCGTAAGTGCGGTGAAAGACCTCGATCTCGTCTTCTCTGCCCTTCCCGCCGAGATCGCCACGAAGGTGGAGAGCGATGTCTCACAAGCGGGAGTGGCCGTCTGCAGCAATGCCCGCTCGCACCGAATGGAACCCGATGTACCGCTGGTGATACCGGAGGTGAATCCGGAACATCTGGCCCTGATCGATGTGCAGAAGGACCGGGGGCGCGATGGTTTCATCGTGACCAATCCCAACTGCTCCACCATCATGATGTGCATGGGACTCGCCCCCCTGGAGCGATTCGGTTTCTCTGATATCCGTGTCGCCACCATGCAGGCGGTATCCGGCGCCGGATTCGAGGGCGTCCCCGCGATGGCCATTTACGACAACGTGATACCGTATATCGGGCAGGAGGAGGAGAAGATGGAGAGCGAGAGCAAGAAGATCATGGGCAGTCTGGACGGGGATCGCATCGTGGATGCCCCCTTCGAGGTGAGCGCCAGCTGCCACAGGGTACCGGTGATCGACGGCCACCTCCTCTCCATATGGGTGGACGTGCATGCTCCACTCGAAGAGATCGCGGAGGCGTTCAGATCCTACCGTGCGCCATTCTCCGGGCTCCCCCTTCAGCCCGAGAGATCGGTCGAACTGCTCGAGCAACCCGATCGACCGCAGCCGAGGCTCGACAGGAACCGCGGCAGGGGGATGACCGTGACAGTCGGAAGGCTAAGAGAGGGGCTCCGGTTCATCGCACTCGGTCACAACACGATCCGGGGGGCCGCAGGGGCCTCGGTCCTCAACGCAGAATTGATCCATTCGAAAAAATATATCTGAGGTGAATTCCATGCAGAAGGAGAACACAGTATTCGTCGGAAATAAACCCGTCATGAATTACGTGCTTGCAGTGGTGACTCAGTTCAACAACGGTGCATCAGAGGTGGCGATCAAGGCGAGGGGGAAGGCGATCTCCAGAGCAGTGGATACAGCAGAGATTGCCCTGAACAGATTCCTCGACAATGTGGTGAAGAAGCAGATTGTCACCTCCACAGAGGTGATAGAGACCGATAGCGGCAAGACGAACGTCTCCAGTATCGAGATCGTTCTTGCCCAGAATAAGTAACACTCTTTTCTCCTGTTCTGGATCATCCCCACCATAAAGAATTTATGAACTCCATCCTGAGATCAATGGTGATGAAGGGCAGGTCACTCTCGCTGCTGATCGCCATCTCTCTCATCCTTGCCAGTGGTATCACGATAATACCGGCGGCAGCGGAGTCGGATTCCAGATACAGCTACATCACGGTGAAGGCAGTAGGGATCTATCTGCAGGACAGGAGCGCCAACATCCAGATCGAGTACGAGCTCGACCCGGCGGCGAAGATACTGGTCATTCTCCTTGGAAAGAGCGATCTGAAGAGCAAACTGACCAGAATATTAAATTACGAGAACGCCCCGGTCAGGAGCATCGATCTGGCGAGCGCGGTATTTTCGATCGATGATGAGGTTATCGATTATGGCGATGGTGCGTACTGGTTCCCCGAGCACAGATTCGGTGTTACCATTCCATCTCTGACGATCACGACTCCGCAGACGAGGTACACCTACAGGTTCACGGATGAGCTGCCGAAGGGGTTCGGATACTTCAGGGCGGAGAGAGCGCCGGCGTCCGAGGAACTCTGAATTCTTTTCATTCGAATCGATCCGGTCTTCTGCAGGAGAACATTACCGATCGCCATGTAACAAGGGCCATCCGATGCTCGCCGCTCATCGTCCATTTTGACCCATTCCAGACCCTTCGAACCATCGGAGTCCGCCTGTCCCCTCTCTTTTCGAGGAGGCGTTTTTATCACGACTTCGAACAGAAGCAATCCCGAGGATTCTCGATTTAGGATATCGCTCGGGATAAAGCGATCGGATCGAACATGGTGGTATGACGCCTGCCGTGTCCGAATGACGAACGCATGGCACCCCCGTCATATTCTCTTTACATGCAGGGGATCGCCCGGAGTTCAATCCGAAAGAGAGAGGTAATCGCACAGAAGGGCGCCATTACTCGCGAACGGCGGATGTATCCCTTTCAGTCGATCCGGTTCATGGAAGAAGTTCAGCCTGGATCGATTCACGCGGTGTTGAGTCCCTTTTCACCGGCAGTCTCGCCTATCTCTTCTTGAATGTCCTACTCTCCCTTCCCTCGTGACGTTCGGACAGCAAGATGTTTTCAGGATCGATATCGTTTGTTTTCTTTTTTTATTTGCAGACCCGAAGGTCCTCGAACGACCGTTCACACCGATGAATTTTTTTCGATGGGAGCTATCGAAGAATGGGAAAGTCGAATCGCAGAAGGAGCCGATCTTCCCTTTCATTCCTGTTGGGATCCATCTGCCTCAGGCAGGATCTCATCCATTATGCTGCCCGATCAATGGCAGATTGCAAAACCGCTTCGGGAACGTTATTGTGAAGGCAGGGATTCCGAACCCGAGCACCGCTTCGGCATCCGGTGTGGAGGCGAAGATCCTCGAATCACTGGCTATTCCGATGCCCGCGAATCGTCGGACATCACCCCGTAGTGCTTCCGCATAAACTCTCTGATCTTCTCCGACTCCAGCCACCCCATATCCAGTTCTGTGATGATCCGATCGATCTCCTTCGCCTGCACCAGTATCCGGTCCATCACCGGTCCACCTTCCATGGAGGCGAGCGCCACAATCACTGCCAGGGGATTTCTGATATGGTCGTTCAGGATGGAGAGCTGGACCACGTTCCTCTCGATCTGCTCGAAGGCCTTCTTCTCCACCTCCTCGAGTATCTTCTGGTTCGTGATATTCTTCATATAAATGATGGCACCTTTCAGTCCCCCTGTTTCGCCATTGATGAGAGCGGAGGAGTGGATATCCAGCCATCCGGCAACCGATCCCGAAGGACCTATAAGCGGTACACATGCATGTGCCGTTGCCCCTGTGGCGAGGGTATGCCTCACGGGGCATTCTTCGCATATTGCACGGCGGCCCCGAAATACCTCGAAGCACCGTTTCCCGATGAACGGTTTGCGATGATGGAACCATTCCTCGACCGTGTGGTTCACCTGCAGGATGCGCATCTCGCTGTCCACCACGCCGATGCCATCCTGAATGCTCTGGAATATGTCAGAGAGGAGGCGTTCGTTCTGCTTCAGCTGTTCGGTCATCCGCCTCCGGTCGCTGATGTTGAATAACATCCCGAGCACCGCATCCACCTCACCCCCTGCATTATGCACCGGATTCAGCCTCACCTCGATCCACTCGCATCCGGTGGGGAACTCTTCCTGGATCTCACGATAAAGGGACTTTCCGGTCTGTATCACCTCACGGATCGCCGCGAGATGCTGCTCCGCAATCTCCCGGGGAAAGAGCTCGGTGAGATGCCTTCCCACCAGTGCCTCTGCCCCCTCTCCGAATGGGAGAGCCCCCTTTGAATTGATATATCTCACACGACCTTCGGAATCGATCAGATAGATCATTGCCGGGGCCGTCTCTGCCAGCGTCCTGTAGAGGTTCTCCCGTTCTCTCAGTGCGGCTTCCATACGAATCCGATCGGTCATATCCTGCAACAGGTTCAGGGTGGCGGGTTCGCCCTCCCAGGTGATCGGTATCACCGTGATCTCCACCACCCGGGTCCTTCCCTCGCGATCGATGACACGGAATGCATAGCTGGTGGGGAGATCCGCCCCGCGCATTCTCTTCTCGTGGTATTCCAGGACTCTCTGCCGATCTTCCGGGTGAATGAATGCCACGATCGGCATTCCCTTCGCCTCCTCTCCGGTCACACCGAAGAAATCGAGACCAAACGGGTTCATGAACTGGATCCTCCCGTGCTGAGCGACGACGATAGCCATTCGGGCATTGTCTACCAGACTTCTGTACTTCTGCTCGTTCTCATCCATCTCCTTTCCAGGGTCAGCGTGATCGGTCAGATCCCTGATCGACTCGATCGCCCCCAACAGCTCCCCCTCGTCGCTGTACAGCGGAGTCGCCCTCGTCCAGAAGACCTTCTTTGCGCCCTTGAAATGGGGCAGAGCCATCTCTGCCGCCAGTATGTCGCCCTCGCGCCAAAAGCACCTGTAGTGCTTCGCGATCTCCTCTGCGGGTGACAGGACCAGATCGATCAGCATCGCCCTCCTCCTCCCGTTGAAGGGGATCGCGTACTCGAATTCGCCCTTTCCGAGCATCTTCTCTGAAGGAATTCCGGTCATCTCTTCGATGGCGCGGTTCCAGTATGTGACCCTTCCCTCCCGGTCGATGGCGAATGCGGGATCGGGAAGCCGATCGACGACCTCCCGAAGCATCCTGTACTCCCGCTCTCTGCCCTGCAGCGACAGAACCGCCCGGGACTGACCGACCGCCTTTCTTATGAAATTCGCGAGAATCCCATACTGGGTGCCGGGGTTCCTGCCTTTCCGCAGGTAGAGATCCTCTCCCGTCTCGTACTCTCCAGATGTGAACCTCTCCCTCCTGCGGTTCGTGAATATAATGAAGGGGGTTCTGTTCAATCCTGCTCTGAGCTCTTTGAGGAATCCAATCCCGTCCACATGGGGAGGTATCACCTCCGTCACGATCGCATCGATCTTCGTATGTGCAAAGATCTCCCGGGCTTCGGAGATGCTCCTCGCAGGTATCACCTCCATATCCCCCTCTCCTTCGAGATAACGCTTCGCGAGATTCAGATATGCCGAATTTCCGTCCACCACCAGGATCCTGATCGTCTCGTGCATCAGGCCTTCGAAACCTGCATCGCTGGAACCGGTAAAATCATAGTCGTTCAGGGCAGCAGTTGAAAGAAGAGGGTAAGAAGGTATTTTTTTGGCGTGCCTCACGATCGACCTCCCTGCAGTGAGAGACCTGTTATTCCTGTGGATTAAATGTGACCCGGACAGCCTGTAAGCGGTGCGCTACAGTTCCCGGTTATTAAATTCCATTCCTCCGCATATATTGTAAACGGAGGGCAATTCTTCAATACCCTTGAAAATTTCAATGCTATTGAAATCTTACTGTCCGTTTGTAATATGCCTCCCGGAAAAAATTTTTCATTCGATGGTGACACCAAACAGGCCGACCCTGTAGCTCCTCCTCGCATCCGTTCCGGTGGGGGTATCCGGCGGCTTCAGGGTTTTCATCGCATTCCTTCTCTCCGGCATCGCGCCATCCGCAAACCCCTGCATTGCCTCTGCACTTGTCATATATGCCGTGTATACGCTCGACCGAACGATCCCCTGCGCGGAGGACCGGGTCAATCAGCTGGGGTGCTGGAACGCTGACCGAAGGGCCGGAGTCGTGGTCTGCGCGACGGCGTATGCGGCAGGTGCTCTGCTCTTCGCATGGGACGGGCTCTTACTGGTTCCACTCCTCCCCCTGATCACAGGATACCTCTATACCAGGGGTGTATCCATCGCGGGTCGTTCGTTGAAACTGAAGAGAGGGGCAGGAGTGAAGAATCTGGTGATCGGCCTCACATGGGGGGCGTCGATCGCGCTGGTGATCGCCCACTGGGCGAGTAATGCCATCGTACCCTGCTGTATCCTTCTCTTCTTCGGAGTGAAGCTCTTCATCAACTCCACCCTGTTCGATATGAAGGATATGGAGGGGGATCTCTCGGCCGGCATCCGCACGATACCCGCCTGTCTGGGCGTGAGGCGATCCCGTCTTCTCCTCGCCTTCTTATCGCTCATCCTCCATCTGGCCATGGCCCTGCTCATCTTCCAGGGCTATATCCGGCCTGAATCGATCATCATCGGATACAGCGGACTGATCGGAGTATTATTCATCTCGCTCTACAGTGTGGAATGGGAGCACCAGACAGAGGGCGTGAAAAGATACCTCCGCCAGCTCTTCATCGATGGGGAGTCAACCCTCTCTCTCTTCCTTCGGTTTTTTACGGGAATGCTGCAGGTCGCGATCTTTCCAGGCAGTATCTGAAGAGATCCTCGCCCCATGCAAGCCCCCGCTCCGATGTGCAGTTCAGGTCCACCTTGGTATCGAAGCGCCCGTCCCGGAAGAAGAGGGTCAGTGACAGGAAGAGATCGGTCACCACGAAGGCGAAGCGAAACTCCTCGCCTGTGACGAAGAGCTGTGCATTGGGGTAACTCAGGCCCTCGCGTAGCATCTCTCCGTACTGCCGTTCGCATTTTGCATACACATTCTCCGTCAGCACGAGTGTAATATCCACCCCTTTTTTCGCCAGTTCGAGGAAGAATCTCGGGTATATCGGATGGAGGATCGGTGAAAAACCCTTCACCTGACGGGAGTGCTGGATCTTCTCGAGGAATTCATGGTGGGATTCGTACAGCTCCTCTGCGCTCGAACTGATAAGCCTGTAACCGAGGAGTTCCCCGATCCTCATTCTCAGGTGCGCAGGTATCGCCGAGAGATCGTGAAGCCGCCAGAACTCCCCCTCCCCGAAGACCTCCAGCGTCTCGACGAGCCCTTCGAGCCGTGCGGCGACGACCTCCCCCATCTCGGTGAGTTGATACGCCCCCCTGTCCTTTCTTATTAACCCATTTTCCACGAGGATCTTGATCTGCGGGAGCATGCCTGTCGTGGTCACCTGCAGGAGTTCGCGGATCTCGTCCATCGTCTTCGGCCCCTTCTGGAGCAGGATAAGCAGTCTCTTCCGCTTCTCCGAGGCGGTGACGATGAAGAGGAGATCAGCCATGCCATTGATCTGTAGAGACGGCCTGGCTCAACAATATTGCCATTTGTTTCGCCCGGAAACAGACACGATCTGCTCTTTCCCATGCCAGCCGAAGCGGGGGAACTGTTGCCATTACGTCGTGCGTGAATGCGATTCACGCCCCGCCTCCATACGGGATACGGTCCTGATCGCCATACCCTGTCCAGACCATGTCACTGGCGAGATCCATCATCGCAATACGACATGGGTATGCGGCTGAACCGGGTGCCGGGTAGAGTGGTAGGGGCATTTTGAAGATGATGCCAGGATCGCATTTTTTACCATCCCGGCTCATGAGCTGCCTCTCATGCACGAGCAGCGTCAAAGACCGATGACAAACCGCAGAGTGCAACGATCGCCGATTCGGCCTCTCCCATGAAAGGGCAGATATCTTTTCCATAAGATGCATCTCCCCATGAGATACTCGATATATTGCCATTCTCCAGAGGATGGTCCATATCTTGTGGCGCGAATGGACCATACCCGGGATGAGATCGATGAGATGGACCCTCGACTGAACGTTCAATGGGCCACTGCATGGGTCCAGAAACTTCACCATGGCTAATCCGGGTGAATTTACCCTCCTTCAATACGATCCGGGATACGACCATGAAGATGCCCAGGGCTCCCCGTACTCGTGCCAGAAAGATAAACCGTTCATGATGGCAGATCCTTCATGAACCAACCCGTTACACGACGCCCAGTAGCATCGCCGCGCCGAGACCGATCATCACGAGCCCCATGAGGGCACGAACGATCGGTTTGCTCCCCGTCCTCCAGCCCTCCACCATCGATGGCGAAAGACCCCAGTAGACGACGGCGAAGATGATGAAGAGCGGCAGTACGAAGATGAGATTGTACAGGACGAGATACGGTATACCCTCCGTGAAGGTCATACGCGTGCCAAGCAACCCCAGGATCGCGAGATATATCCCTCCGGTGCATGGCAGTTCGAAGATGCTCACGAGGCCCCCGAGCACGATGGCGGCAGGAATGGATGCCCTGAGGATGTACTCCTTTATCAATCCTTTTTTCGACTCGGGGATGGAGAGCGAGTAACGGCTGCCCGGTTTGATCGCTTCGTACAGGTTCACCGCCCCGGCCGTGATCGCGATGCCTGCAGCAATGGCATAGACGATCTTCGTGAGACCGAGGCCCTGGACGAAGACGAGGAGACCGATGCCGGAGATGAAATAGACGATGAATACCGTTACGATATAGGCGATACCCACATATTTCACCCTTCTCCGATCGTTCAGGGAGGTGAGATACGAGAGGAGAATGATGAGCACCGCGAACGCACACGGATTGACACTGTCCACAAGGGCGGCCACCACGACGGAGGGCAGGGTGAGATCCGGCTTTGTGCTCGGGGAGAGCCCATTGCCTCCATCACCCATCTTTCCATATTCCTCCGGACAGATGGGGCCGTGCTCGATGAAATAGAGGATGCTCGGCTCCAGGTTGTCGCGGATGGAGCTCTCCCCGATCAGTGCACGATCTCCGATGAAGAGTATGGGGACGCCCTCCACACTGACGTTGTATCGCGTGAGGAAATCACGGAACATCGCCTGATTCGTCGTGTTAAAATAGACCTCGAATTTCTTCACCTGCACCCGCGGATACTTCGCCGCGAGCCCATCGACGACCGGTTCGACCCTCGCGCAATGTGGACATCCCTGACCATAGAATAGATAGACACAGATGACTTCAGAGACGTTCGCAGGGCCCGATGGTGTGATATTCCCTTCAGGACATGGTGTGGGAAGCGGGCATTCTTCCATACCGCAGGCCCCGGTGATGAGGAGGGATACCAATAAAAGCATAAAAATGAGGTAACCTGCCCGCTGACGCATCCATACCAAATCACCCCACGCCCCTATATTTTTATTCATCAGAAACGCTTCCGGATTCGCCCGATCGGTGAACGGTATCACTGCACGAAACAACGGAGGGCAATGATGCCCGTGAGAAGCGTCCCTGAGAAAAGATGCTGGATTCCCACTGGATAAAGTATTCCGAGAGCCCCGAGGATGAGTGGCTGATGTATCATATAGACGAGGAGGGAATGCCTCCCTGACCAGAGCAGAGGCGAATAGAGCCAGGAGGAGGGTTTTCTGATGCTGAATGCACGGATGCCCTCAGGATAGAGCAGGGTACCGGCTGCGATGCCGACCATCACCACACCGAACCAGGGGAACATTGGCACATAATCCAGGCTTGCAAAGCCATCGGGGACGATACCCGCCCACAGAAGCCAGGCAGGACCAGAAAATGTCGAGAGAAGTGAGCCCATCAGGATACAGATGCAACCGGTGAAAAAATTCCAGGCGCCCAGCCTGATGAAGAGGGGGCCGATGATGACCGATAATCCGATGCAGTGGAGCACGCCGAATACGATGAAGCGTTCGGGGATCACGAGATATGTGACGAGGGTGACGGTCCCTGCCAGTACAAGGATCCGCAGGCCCCGCCGGAAGAACCTGCCATATCCAGTTATCCCCTCCACCCTGGAATGACGGTGATAGCTCATGGTCAGCGAGACCCCGACGAGCAGGAGGAAGATGGTGACTGTCGCGAGGGCGAGAAGACGGAGAGGGCCTGTTCCAACCTGAATTCGTGCGATGTCGAGGTAATCGATGTCGAAGAGGATATGATAGAGGATCATCATGAAGACGGCCAGGCCCCTGAGCGCATCCACCTCCCAGTATCTGATCTCCCGCGGGTTTGGCACTTCATCGGTCTCTCTGTTCATCCGTTCTCCCTGCTAATACCCTTCGGAGAGGACAGGGTGGATCACCCCAACCCGGCCTGCTGTGCGACATAACCGTTCTTTTACACCATACGGCACAACTTATATGTTTCTGAAGGGAGCAGTCCATTAAAGGTTATGTCCCCAGTGCCCATGAAACTCCGTCCGGGCGAGTTGAAGGAGAGGCGGATCAAACTGGAGCTGGGTCTCCGATGCGAGATCTGCGGTGACGAGTTCCCTCATACCATCCTCGAGACCCATTTCATCGAAGGTGCCCCTTCCCCCGATTGTGCATCCGCGGAGGATCTCGAGGCGCATATCCTCGTCCTCTGCCCTTTTTGCCATTGGGACATTCATTCCCTGCGTGTGCGGGAGGTGGAGCAGAGATCCATCCTCCTCTTCAGGCCAAAAGAGGTCCGAAAGAGGATTCGAAGGATTCTGGGAGAGAGGGTGCGATCCATATCTATACCTGAAAAGGATCTGGAGGAGACCGTGAGAGACGCCTTTCCCCCGCACTGGGGCTGGGGCACCTGAAGGATTCCCTGAAGCATCAGGAGCAGATGCCTGAAGAGAGCTATCTTGATTCCTCCCAAACGAGATTAATGCTGAAGAGATCCGGAGCATTCCTGAAGTGGTGTATCTGACCGATGAACACGTGATAGAGACGCTGGGGAAGACGAGAATTGTCATCAGAGGGGGCAGTATAGCGGAGATCGGTGAGCCGAAGATCAGGAGATGCCCGCTCGCGCGGCGGTTCTCGCGCCCTGTGCACACACTCGAGCCCGATGTGATCAGAGAGAGCGTGGAGGCACGGATCCAGGAGATGGGGATGTGCACGGAGCAGCGGGAGCTCCTCTCCAGCAGGGATTTCGTCACATTCGGTGCCTCTGAGCTGATCTGCACAGGCCTGAGGACGGGTCTGCTGGATGCAGGGGTGATCGCCTGTGATGGTGCAGGGACGGTGATTGCCACCTCCCCCGAACTGGTCCAGGGGATAGGCGGGCGCATGTCGGGGCTGATCAGGACATCGCCCATCGAAGAGGTGATCCGGAATATCGCCATGAATGGCGGCAGGGTCTGCTTCCCGGAAACGGCAACGATCGATCAGGGAAAGGGCCTGCTGATCGCCCATGATATGGGCTACCGTCGGGTGGCGGTCACGGTGACTGCGCCGGAAACCGCCGAAGGGATAAGGAGGGTGGATGATAACGCGCTCATCATCGGGGTGCACCTCACCGGCCTCTCCGAGGATGAGGCGGTGCGCCTACTGGAGGCGGCCGATATCGTCTCCGCCTGTGCATCCAGATGGATTAGAGCGCATGCGGGAAGATATGCAATGGTTCAGGCGGGGGCATCGATACCTGTCTTCGCGCTGACGGAGAGGGGCAAGGAGCTAATCATGGCGAGGCTGAAGGAAGTTTCGGGCCCTTTGTTTGTGAAGACATCCGCCCTTCCGGTCGGAGGGGAGGAGAGCCCAGAACCGCTGGTATGAGTTCAGAGTAACCTTTCGCGTGTCTCACGCAAATTTCAAGAAATGAAGATGGAACTTATGAATATCCCTCTGATCCTCGGGATGGTTGCGGGATTTCTCACCACCGCGTCCTTCGTACCGCAGGTGATCAGGACCTGGAAAAGGGGCTCCGCGGACGATCTCTCCTACGGGATGCTCTTCCTCTTCCTCGTCGGGCTTGGATTATGGCTGATATATGGTCTCATTCTGGAGTCGCTCCCGATCATCGTGGCAAATATCGTGACGATTGTGCTGGTGATACTCCTCATCTGGATGAAGTCGCGGTATTCAGACCGGATCGTGCATGCGTGATGCCCTCCCGATGGGCGCCCATCCATAACTATTAAGAAAGGGGTTCACCAGAGGCGCATCCTTCCCTGCACTCTACCCCGGCCTTTCGATGCCGGGGCGTGGGCGGCCTCATGGTCTGTCACTGGAGATCCGGCGGTGTTCAGGATTCCATCGAGTGCGATCCCCCAAAAACGGAGTTCCGCCCTTCGCCCCTGCATTCCACATCATCGACTACCGCTCCACCCGCATCCGCGCCTGTGCAGAACCGGTCGATCCGCCCGACCTCCACTCGGCTGACAGACACCTATTAAATGGAATTTACTGGCAGTTTCTCTTATTCAACATCAGGAAGACTGATCGCATCTTTCCATAGAGGTATCGCGAGCGCTCGGGTGGATGCGAACGATCGAAGACCAGCTGAAGGAATGAATAGAGAGGGAGGTTGTATAACGAGGGCCAACGGGATATCCAATGACATGTTCCGTAACCCGCTACGGATACACCGTCATCATCGGGGTTGCCATCGCGGCGTGGGCAGAACGATACAGAGTCACTGAAGCGTTCAAAGAGTTACCCACCCCCGATCTCTTTCGGAAGATCTCAGTCTGATGCATTAAATGGGCCATTAACAAAAAACAAGGGTAATTCTCCCCGGATCTCGCCACAGGGTGGGTGCCCTCCCGCGCGGCTCCCCTCCATCGGATCCAAAGCGCGACCTATGGTCTTCGATCGATCCCCTTCTGCGGGCCATGCCTCACCTGACCTCGAGCATCCGCTCGATGGCGCGGCGGGCCCTGATGGCGATCTCCTCAGGAACCGATACCCTTGGTTCCATTCTCTCGAGCGAGAGACGGACCTTCTCCAGATCCGTCCTCTTCATATCCCCGCAGATCGCCTCCATGGAGAGGGGATGGCAGATCTTACCCGGACAGATCCTCTGGATCCTGTGCAGGAGTCCGATCTCTGTACCGATGACGAACTCCTGCTCCCTCCGCGAACATACATACTGTACAATCCCGGAGGTGCTGGCCACATGATCCGCAAGATCGATCACCTCCGGTCTGCACTCCGGATGCACCACCAGGAGCGCCTCGGGATGGTTTCTCTTCGCCTGCATGACATGCTGCCTCGTGTAATGCTCGTGCACACTGCAATAGCCGCTCCCCAGGATGATCCTTTTACGTGAGAACCTCGCCACATATCTGCCCAGGTTGCGATCGGGGAGAAAGATCACCTCGTCGTTCTGGAGCGAATCGACCACTTTCACCGCATTCGCGGAGGTGCAACAGATATCGCTCTCTGCCTTCACCTCTGCCGAGGTGTTCACATAGGACACCACGGCCGCCTGAGGATACCTCCTGCGCAGCTCCCTCACATCCTCCGCAGTGATCATCCCCGCCATCGAGCATCGGGCATCAACCGCAGGAAGGAGTACGACCTTCTCGGGCGAGAGGATGGCGGCCGTCTCGGCCATGAAGTCAACACCGCAGAAGACGATCACCCTGCACCCGGTCTCTGCCGCAATCCGTGAGAGCTCGAGGGAATCTCCTACATCATCCGCGATATCCTGCACCTCCGAGGGCTGATAATTGTGCGCGAGTATGACGGCCGACCTCGCCGCCTTCAGACGCTGAATCCTCTCCGTCAGCTCAACTCTATCCGCCACGATGGTCATCCCCCCTCGATCCGGCCACATCATCAGGGGCAGTCCCTCCCCCCCGATATGATCGTGTCTGCACAGTGAGGGAATAATTCCTTAGAATCATATGCATTTCAGCATCCCGATGAACCTATTCGACGATACAAACGCAGAGACCTCCTGTCACCCGATACCCCGCAGGGTCGTCTTCTTCCTTAGAATGGAGAGTGTCGGAGTGCCTTCCTCCTTGCATGCCTCCAGGTGGCTTCAACGCGCGATTTCTGACACGCATGCAGAGTGGTGATCTTTCGGCTGATCGGGCTTCCCCATTTCCGGACTTCTGACGCACACCACGCCCTTTCCTTCTCCCCCCGGCACGATCCCCTCTGTTCTGCTCTTTTCGACCGCCCATTTCAGGAGTGGGAGCATTACTTCACGGAGTCCTTTGCCATTCTCTGTCAGGAAGTACTCCACCCGCGGAGGGATCTCGGAGAAGGATTCCCGCTGCACGAGCCCCTCGCTCTGGAGCCCCTTCAATAAGTCAGAGAGCGTCTTCGGGCTCACACCGCCGAGTGCCGATATGAGATCGGAGAATCTCATCCTCCCCTTCTCCCCGAGCTGATTGATCACGAGGAGTGCCCACTTCTTCGAGATGACGGAGAGTATCCCACCCGCCGCACAATAACAGAGTTTGTTGCTATCCTGGCACACAGTCAGTCACTTACTATAAATTTTATAATTTTAATACTATCTAAAAGATACTATTCGATCATGTGCGGCCACGGTTGCTATGAATCACGGGGAGGGTATCTCTGCACCTCCTTCTCACCTGGCGAAGAGGAAGAGATACGGAGGATGGAGCTGAGAAGACTCGAGGCGATGAGAGCGCTCTGGAGCCTCCGATTGGAGATGGACCGGCAGATACAGAGGCTGAAGGAGCGCATCGCAGAATGATGAACCTCCTGGAATCGGCGGAATTTTCAGAGAATACGCCGTCGAAGAAGGATCTGCTGAGAGTGGGAAGGACAGACATTGCGGTTGTATGTCTGAAGGAGGGGCAGGCGATACCCCCTCATCCCGAACCGTACACAGTGGCATTTGTCGTGCTCGCCGGCGAAGGTGCCATCACGGCCGGCAGCTCTGTGCATCAGGAGAGGCCGATGGACCTCGTTTCCGTAGGGAGGGGCGAGGATCGGGGGATCATCGCGAGGACGCAGATGATCCTGCTTGGCATCAGGGGGCTCTGAGCAGAGGTGCATATAGCGCCGGTGATCAGGGTTGAGGGCCTGACGAAGGCATTCGGGAACACCATTGCCGTTGACCATATCTCCTTCGAGGTGGAGAGGGGCGAGTTCTTCGGTTTCCTTGGCCCGAACGGGGCAGGCAAAACCACCACTGTGAGGATACTCACGGGTGTGATCCCGATGGACAGCGGCCATGCTTCCGTGCTGGGCCACAGGATCGACCATGATCCCGTCCAGGTGAAGCAGCAGATCGGTGTGGTCCCCGAGACCTCCAATGCATATGTCGACCTCACTGCATGGGAGAATCTGCAGCTCATGGGAGAACTCTACGGCCTCGATCGTTCCCGTGCAGAAAAGAGATCAGGGGATCTCCTCCATGCGTTCGGGCTCTACGATAAGAGGGAAGAGAAGGTGCAGGCATATTCGAAAGGGATGAAGCAGCGCCTGCTCCTTGCGATGGCTCTTCTGCACGAACCCCCGGTCCTCTTCCTCGACGAACCCACCAGCGGTCTCGATGTGCAGAGCGTGCAGATGATACAACATATGCTCAGGGAGCTGAACGAAGCAGGCACGACGATATTCCTCACCACGCACAACATGGAGGAGGCGAACCGCCTCTGCCGCCGTGTGGGCATCGTTCGGAGCGGAAGACTCGTCGCGATCGATGCCCCGGAGAGGCTGAAGAGCACCGTGGAGCGTGTCCACACGATCGAGGTGAGCTTCAGTCCACCGGTCGACGAGGAGTTCATGAAAGGGCTGGAGGGTATCAGCTCTGCCACCCGCATGGGCGACAAATGGCGGATCACAGCAGAGGATCAGGACATGGCGATACGTTCACTGGTGATGGAGGGCGGAGGGAGGGGGCATTCGATCGTCACGCTGAACACGCTCGCCCCCTCCCTGGACGATGTCTTCCTGCGGCTCACGGAGGGGGAGATGGGATGAACCCGGCATCGTTGGACATCCAGTTGAGAAGGGTATGGGCGATTGCAAAGAAGGATATCAGGATATACTACACGAAGGGACCTGTACTCATATTCGGTATCTTCATGCCGGTCTTTCTCTTCCTTGCCTTCTTCCTGGGCGGGCGGGGCCTTTCTCTCCCGTTCCTCCTCTCAGGGCTGACTGGTATGACCCTCTTCTTCACATCCACGGCGGTCTCGCCCGCCATCATACCCTGGGAGGGATCTTCGAGGACCCTTGAGAGGCTCATGGTATCCCCCGTCACCCTCGAGGCGATCATCTTCGGGGACATGATCGCCTCCACGCTCTTCGGCATCGGGATCTCCTTCATCACCCTGCTCCTCGCCCTCGCGTCGGTCTCATGGTTCAGCATGCGACCGTCCTCATCACTGCACTCCTCCTCGCCGCCGTCGCATTCTCGGCACTCGGGTTGCTCCTTGCGGTACCCCCCACCAACATCCCTTCGAACATCATGATGCTCTCCTCGCTGCTGAAGTTCCCGCTCGTCTTCATCAGCGGTATCTTCATCCCGATCGAAGATATGCCCCTCTGGGGCAAGGCGCTCGCCATATTCTCGCCACTCACGTACTTCACAGATATCGTGAGATATTCGCTCATGGGCACCCATCACTTCTCCATCGTCGTGGATCTGGGTGCGCTCCTCCTGTTCACCGTCCTCTTCACCATCCTCGCGATGAAGATGCACAGGCGCACGATGCCGAGGAGGATGTGAGTGCGCTCGTAGCTGGCGGCGGTGGTTCACGATATCCTCCTTTGAATTCATCGGAATCCGGATCGCAGAAGCATCAGGTTCCACCACCTCCGTACCCCCGATACTGTCGTTGCCGAGCAGTACCGGAGGAAGATACGGATCGCCTGATGGCAGCGCGGGGGAGCGCCATAACTTCAACCGTCAGGCACTCTTCATGAGGAGGATTTCGAGCACGTGGAGTCGGCATTCGTAACGGACGATTGAGATCAACCCCGAAGCGCAATGGAGATATGGGATCAGCGCCTGCACGTTCGGCGTAAAGTCGGGGAGGCGGAGAACCCGGTCCTCCAGAAGCGATGCAGCGTCTATATACTGCATCCCCCCCCGCATCTAGGAGGCAGAGAACGGCTTTAAACTCCGTTATCCACCAATATTACTGGGGAATTCCCATGCACCTGATGCATCACGCCTGGAACACATCACGGAGATGGGGTATCCGTCCCCTCTGCGACCGCCGGTGCCATCGGGTGCACCAGATGAAACGGGGCGAGGAAGATCGTGACCGGAAAGGAGATTGCCTCCGACCGGAAGGACCCTTATACGAATCGGCCTCGAAAGCGAGGCATAGATGGGAGGCGTGGGAGGCGATCTCCGCTGCAATTTGTGCAGAGAGGGAGGGGGTGAGCGAATGCGTGTGAAGGTGAGGCTCTTCGCCATACTCAGGGAGTACCTTCCGAAGGAGCTGGAGATGGAACTGGAGGGGGGCGCGACGGTCCGCGAGGTACTGAACCGTCTCTTCGGCATGGCGCCCGCACTTAGATCCGAACTGACCGGTGAGGCAGGTGTCCTGAAGGAGTACGTGATCATCCTGAAAAACGGGAGAAATATCGACTTCCTGGAGGGCCCTGAGACCGTGCTTGAAGAGGGCGATGCAATCGGGATATTCCCTCCCGCAGGAGGCGGCTGATACCGGGCCACGATCCATTTCTTCTGGAGATACCGAACCCCCGGATGCGATATCACGGTGATGCAATATCCGATCGGGAGGGTGATCTCGATTCACAGGGACTTGTTTTTTTGAATGCCTGTTCTTTGTTTTTTTTTGCGATCAGGCGAAAAATGGCGGGCGATCTTTGCGTCAAAGAACTCCTGCAACCCTTATCCACAGGATGAAATCGGGCATCCGTTATGGCACCTGCGGGTAAATGGTATGCTCGAGGGGCGGGATCTTCTCCGCATCGGCAAAGGCATACTCCGCGCCATCGGGGAATGTCACTTTCGCGATGGCAGGGGTGAGATCCACCCTGATGAAGGGTGCAAACCAGTACTGTGCAAGCACTTCCCTGGCAGCGGAGAACTCCAGACCGGGAGTTCGATATTGAACCGCACCATCGATGCCGTCCACCCTCGCAAATCCCTTCACAGTGAACGATGCACCCCTCTCGTCCACCTGCGCCACCGTCACCTCATGCCCGCTGTATTCCTGCAGCGCTGCCCTGAACTGCTCTGCAGGGTCAACAATATGGAGAAAGACAATCAGATGCTCGAACCAGTCGAGGGTATAGTGGAACTCCACCCCTGCATCCCCTGCCTCATCCACCCGTATGACCAGAGAATCCGCGGTGAATGCCGATGCCTGGGTCGCGAAGAGGCACATACACAGGGAGACGAAGATCAGAAGCCTGGACAACATCATCATCCAACACCTGGTTCTGCAGTATCTGCAGGAAAGGCATAAAGCTTTCGACTCATCGCAATCAATTTTTCATGAATTTGAACTAAAAAACATGATTCAGTGATGCCTGTCGATATACTTATGCCCTGCCATTGAGAAGTGAATATCAATGTCCGCTGCCGGAAGAGCGATCGCCGCGGCTGCCCTCGTGATCTGGCTCTGTCTGGTAATCTTCTTCATGATCCTCTCCAGAACTCTCGATCTCGAGATCTTCTTCGTCCTCTTTCTCATCGGGATCCTCGTCATCGCCGAGCTGACGGATGCGAGGTATCTCGTCACGCGAGAGAAGGGATACATGAAGTACATTATCGGCGGCGGCGTCGTGATATTCGGGATCATCGTGGCCTCCAGGGTCGTGGAGATCATCGCCTCATGAGACGCCCTCCATCACACCTGCTGACGCTCGCCCTCGGTGTCGCGGTCGTCATCGCTCTATTCGCCTCCGCTCCTTCGGCGCGGCTGTATGCCCCGGAGGACGGGGTATCCACCCCCCTCCACGAGAATACATGGGCGATGAAAGGGCAGGGCAGGGAGGGATCGGAGCGGACGCTTCTGATGATACAGGATCTCCTGGATCGAACCGCCTCGGTGACCCTCTCGATCAAAGTGAGGGACTTCGAGAGCGCGGCACGCGAGCTCAAAAAATACCAGGAGCAGGTGGAGGAGATGGGCCGCCTCGTCGTATCGCTGGATCTCTCGGAGTCGAGCGTGGAGGAGTTCCGCCGTCTCAGCCGGGAGAATCTGGCTGATTTAAGCGGACTGCTGGAAGGAAGCGAGAGGTTTTCGGAACTTGAACGTCTGGAGATCACCTACCGCGAGCAGGGGGCCACCTCTTCCGCCGTCTATTCGCTCACCTACGAGGGGGAGGCGATCCGGTACGAGCTGAAGCGGCTGTACGGCGATTACCTCCAGAGGCGGGGGGATATCATCAACGCCTCGGATACCTTCGCCCTCGGAACCGAGAAATACGAGCAGAGCGTCTCCGACTTCGCAGAGATCGTGGAGCATTTCAGCCAGGTGCAGGAGAGGAGGACCGTGACGCTGCCCCCGCCAGACCCCACCCCCAGATGTACGCTCATGCTGGCTGTCAATCCGGAGAAGGCAGTGTATATGGAGAGTCTCTCTTTCACCGGTCGACTGAGCGATGGCTGTAATGCGGATGGTGCTGCCATACTCTTCGTGGACAGCACAGAGCGCATCCGTACGACTCCGAATCCCGGTGGGTCCGTTTCGTTCCTCCTCCCTGTGGAGAGGATTAGAATCGGCACCCATATCGCACACATGGAGTTCGACCGCGTATATTCGCCCACCCTCCTCTTCCGTGTCGAAGGGGTGACTGCGAGGATAAACTTCAGCGCCGTGGAGATCAGACATGGCATCGCCTCCTGCCATGGGACATTATCCGCGAGGGATCGGCCAGTCGCGGGAGCGATGATTCGTATTCTGGACTATGGAACGGAGATCCGTCAGATTGCGACGGATAAAAACGGTGCCTTCGAGACCGAACTGCCACTCTCCGAAGGGATGCACCGGCTGAAGGCGGTCTTCGACGAGAGCGCGTTTCCCATCTTCCCTGTGGAGAGTGGGGCGATCCTGCTCGTGATACACCCGGTACCCGAAGGACGCGAGACCGGCATTCCTGCGATCGCCGTATATTTCGCCGTGCCCGGCCTCTTTCTCATCGCCGCCTTCTTTTATTTCAGAGGGAGTAAGGGCCCATCCCTGAATGATGCGGGACCATCATCCAATCCTGTGGAAGAGCTCGATGCAGCCACCCACCCCACGGAGGAGGTTCCAAGGGTAAAAGATCAGAAGGCGGAGGCGTCAGAGACGGAAGGGGCGATACAGGAGGCGGAGGATAGATACCGGAGCCTTCTCGCCGAGGGACGTGTGAACGAGGCGGTCCATCTGCTCTACAGAGAGCTGGCCGGGAGAGTGGCCGCGTCCGAGAATATCCCTCACGTGGAGGCATTCACGCCGAGGGAGCTCCTTTACCTCGCGAGTGACCGGGCGTACACGCAGGATCTCCGTCTCTTCCTCGGCATCCACGAATCCGTCAGGTATGCGGGGAGCAACATCTCCAGTGTGGAAGCAGAATCGTTACTCCTGCTTTACCGCGCGATCATCGGAGGCCTGGGGCATGGCAGTGAGTAAGAAGGTCCGCATGGTCATATACGTGATATACGGGATCGCGATCGTGATGCTGCTCGCGCAGCTCACGAGCACGAATCTGGAGATGAGCCGGTACAATTACGAGTGGAATGGAACGAGCCGGTTCTTCGAGTTGCTGGAGGAGCACCATGGACTCGAGGTCCCGTCGCCCGAATCGCTCCGGTCCGTTCAGGCTGATACACTCCTGATCCTGGAGCCCGAGGAGCCATTCTCTGACGAGACGATCGCCGCCTACCAGGGGTTCCTCTCGCGGGGAGGGACGATCATCATCGCAGGCGAGAGAGACGCCACCAACAGACTCCTCGAATCCCTCGGCAGCTCCTCCAGGACGCTCAAAGGCACGCTCTGCAGCGTGGATACCGGTTATTCCACGCCTTTCACCCCGATCGCGTACCGCGTGCCGATAGAGGATGGCATCGGAATGGCGGACCGGATGATACTGAACCGTCCGGTCGGCGTGACCGGCCCGGAGGTGATCATGGAGACTTCGCTTCTATCCTGGAGGGATCTCGACGATGACGGCAGGATCGGCGGGGGGGAGACGATCCAGACATACCCGGTACTGGTGCGCGAATCGCTTCACAACGGTACCCTCTATCTCCTCGGCGATGGCAGCCTCTTCATCAACGGGATGCTGGAGGGTCATACGGCAGCGGAGAACGGAAAATTCATCGGCGCAATACTGGAAGGGCGGCCGGCCATGGATCAGATCGTGAGCCTGACCAGAAGAGGGGATGGCCTGCTACCCCTCTTCGCCTTCATCAAGAGCACATATATGGCAAAGATGGCCTTAGTATCTGTGACAGTACTCCTCACTGCCTTTTTATGGTGGCGGCGGGAGGCAAGAGACGAAGGAGAGGAGGATGGAGCATAATACCGGGATCACAGATATTGCGGAGATATTCCACAGAATCCGATCCAGGGTCAGCGAATTCATCGTGGGGCATCAGGAGCTGGCGGAACTGATCTTCATCGCACTCGTGAGCCGGGGGCACATCCTCATAGAGGGTGTCCCGGGCACGGCGAAGACCACGATCGTGAAGGCGATCTCGAGGCTCGCCGGTTGCCAGTATGGCCGGGTGCAGTGTGCGATGGATGTCCAGCCGGCGGACATCACGGGGGTCAGGGTCTTCAACCGGGGGCGGGGCGATTTCGAGCTGAAGAAGGGGCCCATCTTCACGAACATCCTCCTCATCGACGAGATCAACCGCATCACGCCGAAGACCCAGTCCGCATTCATCGAGGCGATGAGCGAACTCCAGGTGACCATTGACGGGATCACAATCCCCCTGCATTCGCCCTTCTTTGTGGTGGCGACCCAGAACCCGTACGAACTGGAGGGGACCTTCCCGCTCATCGAGGCGCAGAAGGATCGGTTCATGCTCAGTTCGATCGCCAGCCACCTGGACGGGGAGGAGGAGCTGGAGGTGATCAGGAGAGAGGACTCGGGTCTCCTCGAATGGGAGAATTTCTTCGAGGGGCTGAGGCCGATAACCACGGCAGAGCGGATCAATTGTATCTCCACAGAGCTGCAGCAGGTGAGGATGGAAGAGCCCGTCCGCCGGTATATCCGGGATCTGGTGATGGCGACGCGCAGGCACCAGGACATCGCACTCGGTGCGAGCACGCGTGCTTCCATCGCGTTCGTCCGGGCGGGCAAGTCGCTCGCTGCCCTGCAGGGCAGGGATTACGTACTTCCTGACGATGTGAAGAGACTGAGCCTGCCGGTGCTGCAGCACCGTCTGGTGCTGAAGCGCGAGGCGGAGATCGCCGGTATCACCACTGCAGGCGTGATCGAGGAACTGCTACGGACGGTGGAGGTCCCTTGAAGGTGCAACCCGCATCACCCGCACTGGCAGTGATCGGACTTTCGGTGATGCTCCTGCTCCTTGGCATCTTCATTTCGGACCCCGCCCCTGCGATACCGGCGATGGTGATGATCCTCTTCATATCCGGAGAGGCGTGCATGCATGCATGGAGGGTCAGAGGAATCGTCTCGTCCCTCGCGATCGAGCGGGAGGTCAGACCTCTGATCCTGAGGCAGGGCGGCACCACGAGGGTCAGCACCATCGCAGAGCTGCGTGAAGAGTCTGCGATGGGTCTCCTGATCGAGGAGATGCCCCCGAAGGCAGCAGAGATCCTCCGGGGGTCGGGAAAGGCAGATCTGGACCGAAGGAAGAAGAAGGGCAGGATGGAGTACCTGATCCGCGTCCTGGGAAGGGGGGATCTCCGTTTCGAAGGAATACGCATCACGTGCCGCGATCTCTTCTTCTCGTCCATGCATGAGCTGCGGTCCGCGAACTTCACTGGCCCAGGGATCATGGCGATGCCTGCATCTGCATACCAGGCCGGCAGGGCATCCACAGGCGAAGGGCATGAAGTGGAGCGGATCACCTCTCCGGCGGGACAGACGGTGAGGGAGTTCCGCCGCTTCAGGGCGGGGGACGATTCCAGACGGATCGACTGGAAGCTGAGCGCGAAACGGGATGCAACGATGGTGAGGGAATTTTCGGGCGTCACCACCCTCCCGTCGCTCCTCTTCCTCGACCTGCCCGGCGATGAACGGCAGCGTGCGGCGTTCGACCGCCTGGTCGCATCGATGGACCGCCTCCTCGAGGAGGTGCTGAGGAGCGGCGCCAGGTGCGAGATATGCGTCGTCTCCGGTGCGAACCTGATCCGGGTGGAGCCCGTCGTGGGAGATCCGCGCAGCTGGTACCGCCTGCAGGGCGGGTTACAATGCGGCGAAGGGCACGTCCCCCTCATCCGTTACCACGACCGTTCAGCGATGATATCGCGCGCCAGGGAGCTGAGTTCGCACCTGAACACGTTGCCTTCGGAATACAGCACGGCAGGCGATTACCTGCGCGATCTTCTGCGCCTGATGGGGCATGCAGCCCGTATGCAGGGGACGATACCGTATGAACAGCAACTCGTCTCCCTCCTCGGCAGAGTTCCATCCTCCGAGCTCTACATATTCAGCCTCATGAAAGGGGACATCAGCCACATCCGTATACTGGTGGACGAGGCAGCGAGGCAGAGACACCGCATCCATCTTCGGGTGCCCGGAAGCGCCATGACGGGTAGAGAGATCCATACATTGAGGCATACGGGCATCCAGAGCGTTGAGGCGATCTGATGTCCCTATCGCGGAGATATCTGATTTTACTCATCTCTGCTCTCTTGCTCATCACCGGTGCATGGCAGGCAGTTGCCCATGGATTCGTGCCGTACCTTCCCATCGCACTCCTGATCACACTGATCGCCGCTCTGTGGGATGGAGGTGGTCCGGCACGCATCCTCGTTCTCTCGCTGGGCACGATTCTGGCGGTGCTGAGCGGGGGCGCTCCTGCCGTTGTGCTCATCACCCAGATCCTGACGCTCTCCCTCTACATCGTCATGGCGAGGGATCCCTTCCCCCGCCACGAGGCGGGGGCGTATGCGATCCTTTTCCTCCTCATTGTCCCCGTAACCTGGCTCCTTCTCTCCCTGCCGTCCCAGATCGTCCGATCGCTCCTCCTTCTTGCGATCGCTTCTCTGATCTCGGGCATCGCCCTCCTCGTCCTCTACCGGGTGAGTGCCGCCGGGGGTGAATGGGTGTGAGGGCACCGGGAGAACACGAGAAGGCAGCGATCGCGCTCTTTACGCTGGCACTGGTTCTGCTCGTTCTCGCGTTCCTTCTCGGGAGAAGGGATCTGGTCGGTGCGACCCTGGTACTCTGTGCTGCGGCCGCCTTCTTCACGGCGATTCTGTTGCTTACCTTCACAAAGGAGAGCGGGATCGATCCGGGGATCGCGGCTCTCCTCCCTGTGGAGGGGGCCATCACCATCTGCTCCATCGCCGGTGAACTCGGGTTGCAGGAGAGGGGTTACGTCCTCGAAGATCCGTGGAGCAAGAGCAGCGGTCACCTGATCCATTGGATCGCGGCGGGTGCATTTCAGCCCCCGCAGGGCGTATATAAAGGGATATTCCATGCCACCGAGGGGAGCTACGGTATGGCGATCGAACCTGCCGGTGCACCCCTGCTGAAATGGCTGAAGGGACGGCATGCCCTGCAGATACCAGAAGTGGAGGAGGGGATCTTCATCGCGATGAGGGAGGTGCTGGAGGACGCACTCGAGTTGGCGGACGCCGTATCGATATCGAGGGTTAACGAAGATATCGTGGTCGAGATTCAGGGTTTCAGACTCATGTCGGGATGCGAGGCCGTCCGATCCGCCTCGCCGCGATGCTGCACGATGTATCCCTGCCCGGTCTGCAGCCTCCTCGCATGCATAATGGTAAAAGGGATGAAAAAGCCCGTCGCACTCGCGGAGGTGGGAGTGGATGAGGAGCACCGGACATTGAAACTCCTCTACTCCTCATCCGTTTGATGAACGGATCTCCACCCACAGGTGGAGATCGCGGTAGGCAGCATCAATACGATCCATCCCCCTCCTACCTTCATCCGGGAGCGACTCGTTGAAGAGAAGGAACTCTACCCTGTTGTAACCCGTTCGCTGAACGGAGAGGTTCCAGCGCTTCTCCTCCGTCGTGTTGTGGGCGACGGTCACTCTGAAACTGTCGAGGAGCTCGGAGGCGTGAAGTGCGGGCGTACTTTCGTTCACATCGAAGGTGACGTTCATCAGGTGTATCTCCACCGTGTAGGTCACGTTCCGGTACTCGTGGTTCCCGATACCGATGATGAGCGGATACTCCCTTCCGATGATCACCTCCCCGGGGTAGTCGGCCGCCTTTCCCCTCACTCCCAGGATATAGAACTCCGTGAACTTCTCCCCCTCCTTCGGCACTGCAATCACATATGCCGTGGTGGCGATAGCCGCGATGATCGAGGCGACGAGCAGCATGGAGAGCGCCAGATCCAGCCGGCCCGAGCCGGCGGGAAAGAGCGACCCCTTCGCTGCTTGCAGCATCTCTGCGAGAGGGAGCGAGAACCTCTCCTCACGGGGGAGCATCAGACGGCGCAGATGGGCGATGACGATCATCGCCACGGTGAAGAGGAGGAGGGAGAACAGCACGGGCACGAGCCGGATCCCCCAGGGTGTGTAGTTGAGCATGAGGCCGGTCAGAGGGACCACCGCGATGGAGAGGCCGAAGGAGAGCGCGATCCTCTCTATCAGATCGAGATCCCTGTTCGCGGGGAAGAGCGCGGCGATCAGTGCATACCCCGGCACGAAGAGGACCATGGGGAGGGCGAAGACCACCCTGGCAGGGTTTTCCTGGAGTGGCGGGACCTGGACGAAGACGGCGGTGATGACGATCCAGGCGGCGATGGCAGCCAGATCGATCGGGATGTGGAAGAGATCCGGACTGGCGAAGGGTGACGCGCTCTTCCGTTCGGCCAATTACACCCTCCTCCTGTGCCAGGAATGCCACGCAAACCCGATGACGAGGAGCGCCGCAACGCAGAACGTCACAATGAAAACGACTTCTGGAATCGGATTTTCGACAGGTTCCTTCCCTTCACCGGTCCCCGGTCCGCCCGGGCGTGCTTCTGTCCCTCCATCCGCGACCCCGTTCCCTCCCGTGACAGCATCCGCCATCCCCATGAGTGCGCAGATGCCGGTCCTCTCCATCCATGCGGAGATCCGGTCCCCATCGATCCGGGATGGGAGGATCCGCCAGTCATGACCCGACAGTTGCGCAATAAAGAGGACATCCCCCTCCTCTGAACCCTCGGGCAGGCGGATGACGATTTCCAATGGCTCTTCCAGTTCGATTCCTTCGGGAGATACCGCGTAGGCAGGGGTCATCAACCTCCAGGCGGCCGGCATTTCGGCGGGCTTCACCTCCAGGATATGCAGACCTGCAGGTATGGCACCCCGAAGAGAGAGGACGCCATCGGGGGATTCGATCAGGGTGCCGTACGAGTGGGGGAGGGTTGCGGCCACCGTTGCCGTCTCCTGCGGCGTCACTGCCACGTCAACGGCGAATCCTGGGGATGCAGGCCCCGGCCCGCCTCCTGGCGATACCCTCTGCACGGGCAGGATGCGGTTCAACGATTCAACGGTATCGACGTAGACGACGATCCTCACCGTCCCCTCGGAGATCCGTCTCATGACGAAGGAGATCTCCGCATCGGCAGGGCCGCTCTTCTCTCCGGTGAGCTGTATCCTCGCCAGCACTTTCTTATCGCGATCGAGTGCGGATCCGTCGATCTTCATCTGTTCGTAGATCCCTGTGGCCACATTCCTCCTCTCCATGATGCGAATGCTGCCGCTCGTCGATTCCTCCGAAGCGGAAACGGTTGAACTGCCCTTTTTTATGGAGATTTCGGCGGATGCCGCATTCTCTGCAGAGGCAATGATGCTCCCGTTCAGCAGGGAGGCCGGCATGAAGAGACCGGCCGCCTCCAGCACATAGTAGCCATCCTCTGGGGCGAGCTCCCCCTCGATCAGGACCGAGAGGTGCGCACCATCAGGGAGCCCCCGGTAAACCACCCTGATCGTATCCCCCTCCCCCACATATTCGTTCGTGCATTCGATCACCACGGCAGATGCATGGGTGGCTATAAGAGAGAGCGAGATGGATGCAACTAATAAGAGATGCAAGGCAGCACCGCTCGTTTCCCGATTCACCATTATTCTTCCTGTCCTCCGTCCGGCCGTCACTGCAATTATACCTCAGAAATCCTTCGCATTTAATCAAATTTTTTCCGGTCTTCGAAAAGGATCCCCCATCCGACGCCGAATTAATCAGAAACATTTTTGACATGAGGAGAGTAATTAAATTTTCGAAGAGGATTATGGCCGGTAAAGATGTTTCGGGAGCAATTTTCCGCGATAGAAGTGCCCTGTTCCAAATCCTGCTCTTGCTGTCATTTTTTATTTCCGGTGCCATTTCGGTTGCCGCTGCGGTCAGCATGGATCTCTATCCCGTTCAGGTGAGTTCGGGCGAGAGCCTCACGCTGAATGTTACCGGTCTTGGGAACGGCAGCGTGGTGAACCTGACGATAAGCAGTACCGACCTGTATCCCGCAGGTGCAATCGTCTCGTATCAGCTCACGAACTTCGATATGCCCTTCACACTCGAAGACGGGAACCTGAACGTCAGTGGAACCAACATGCACTGGGTGAACTTCTCCGTGAAGAAAGGGGGGAGCACGAGGAGCAAGAATGTGACGGATTCCGGAGCCGGCGTCGTCTCCACCACGGAGCACAGGGATTTCACAGAAGGCATGTATGACTTCATCCGCGTGGAAGGGGGTGTGAAGGATACGAATCAGCCCTGTACCGTTGCGCTGTCGTTCACCGGCAACAAGACAGGGTCGGAGAATTCAGTCCGGAGCTTCACGGTGAGTGGAGCTTCGTCCGGTAACCTCACCTTCCACTGCACGGTTGATAGTATCGTTGTACTCAACAAGGTTGTCCGTATTCTCGACACCACCCCCCCGGCGAGCGTCAATAACCTGCACAGCACGGGCACCACTTCATCCTCCATCACCTGGGCATGGGAAAACCCGCCAGACCATGACTTCAGCCATGTCATCGTGGAGCTCAATGGTAATTTCAAGACCAACCTCTCCACGCCGACCAGTTCGTACACGGCCACAGGCCTCTCTGCGAGCACGAGCTATACGATCGGGTTGAAGACGGTCGATACAAGCGGGAATATCAACAGCACAGCGGTCACCAGCAGTGCTTCCACCACCGCTGCCGGAGGCGGTGGCGGAGGCGGCGGTGGGGGTGGCGGAGGAGGAGGCGGTGGAGCCTTCTTCTTCCCCACGGGCGGCGGAGGGGCGCTCCCCTACGAGTACCTGAGGGTATACGTCCTCGCCTCTGAAGTCCGGGCAGACGAGAACGGCGGGCAGACGATCACCGTCTATCTCCTCGGCTCCAGCGAGGAGGTGAGCATCTTCTCCAGGAGCATCGTCGCGAAGCCGAAGGGGCTGAAGCTCACCATAGAGACCGAGGAACCGCTCATGCCTGTGAACAATACGGTCAGCGGCAGGGTGAAGAACATCATGCTGGAGACGGAGCCGCCCATCATGGGCGAGGTGAAGGAACTGGGCGGGAAGTTCCTCTTCTACGTGAGCGCGAGACTCGGCTCTCTGCCTTCGCTGAACGATACGGCGGCGATACGATTCCTGCTGAAGGATGCCCCGACGGACGAGGAGAAGAAGGCGTTCCAGATCGGCGCCTACCGCGAGAAGCTGGAGATCGCCTCCTTCGCATACCTCGCCGATATCAGGACGATCAACATCACCGGCGCTGCACCTGCGACGATCAGGATGACGATCCCGCAGGAATGGGTCTCGAAGAACGGCGGAAAGAACAGCATCAGGATCATGAGGCTGAGCGACGGGGTCGCGACCATCCTTCCGACGCGGCAGGAGGGGTACGATCAGTTCACGAACTTCAACTACGTCGCGGATTCACCGAACGGGTTATCCACATTCGCGCTCGTCTCGGTGAAACCGGCGACCGTGATCCCACCGCTTCCCACGGTACTGCCGACCGTGCCCACCATGAAGACGCAGATGCCGACGAAGACACCGGTCCAGACCACCACCGTCGTGGTTATGGAGGTGGTGGACGAAGGCGTACCTTCCATATTCGTGTTCATGGCGGTCGTCCTGATCATCGCCGTTGTCGTGTTGAACATATACTTCATAAAGAAAAACAGGTGACCGATCATTTTTTCGGTCATTGTTCGATACGTGGCATAGTCAATCCTCCCCGACCCGACCGGGGGTGATCCAGTGCCCATGAATACTGCCGTGGCTCCTCCATACACCGCGCATCCGCCGCTCTCATGATCTCCCCCTCCAGCGGTATGGAAAACATCGCCGGCAAGTAGCCATGTCCCCCTGATAGGCATTGCGTTCAGGATACCCCGACGAACCATTGAACCAACGGATCGATGAAGGGGAATGATCATTTTACTTTTATAAAAACAGGCATATGCATCACTCGTCGGATACCCGGATGATTGCATTATTAACCAGGCGATGGATAACCACCCGTATGGCGCTTCTCTGATGTTTTCAGGCGATCGATTTCCCCTCCCTCTTTCTCGGATTATAAATGGCTATTCTCCCCGGGGCATGCGATGGAAGGGTGCGAACCTGTCGAACGGAAGATCGCTCCGGAAAAGATGGTGACGAATGCCATCGATCCCCCGGCAGCATCCGATCGGTGAACACCCGTCATCCGGGCTCGTGATGAACCGGGTGATGGTTGCCGGCTTCAGAGAGAGAGAACTCAGGGCATCAGCATTGCCCGGAAGTCCCCGCCTGTGTGGAAGTGAGGTTCACGCTGCACGCATCGGGCACCGCCCGGAAGGCGCCGCAGATTGCCTGTTTGAATGCCTCTGGCGAACGTGCACCCGAATATCTTGCATCGTTGATGATCAGAGTCGGCGAACCGGTCACCCTGTTTCTGGAGACGATCTCTTCGTCTGCTTTCAGCAGGCCGATCCCCTCGCTCCCGTATGCACACTCCTCGATCTCTGCCGGATCGATCCCGAGCGACAGCGAAGCGTTCTTCCAGCATTCATCCAGCTTCGTGGCATTGCTGTAGATCGGGTAGCATTCGCTGTTCATCTGCATCAGGTACGACCAGAACCGATCCGGGTGCCGCTTCTGGATGCAGAGCTGCCTCAAATCCTCCTTTGCCTCGTTGATGCCGTGCAGAGACTGTACGGTATCGACCGTGCTGCCCCCCACCCTTGCGATGTAACGCACCTTCACATCCACCATCCCTGCGAGGAGTTCCACGACCGGCTTCATCGCATTCTCCGCCTGAACACCGTAAGGACAGAATGCCATCACATACAGATCGACCACCGGCTTCTCCGTCTTCACCATCGTCGCGGGCTGGGTGGCGGTCGGCGTGGGGACAGGCGTCTCCAGGGCCTCCGTTACATCAAGGGGCTCGCCCAGGAAGAGAAGCACGCAATCCATACTCGCATACACGGGTATATTCTGCCCCTGGTAACCGGTGACGATCTCGTACATCCCATTGCTCTCCTTCACCGAGACGAGGCTGGCCCTCTCCGTGCCTGAGACGAGGTTGCTGTTGATATAGGCGATGACCGAACTTCCGCAGGCGTCTCCCGTCACCTTCCCGGCGATCCCGTCGCGTGGGGGGAACATGAAATAGACCGCGATCATGGCCACGAGGGCGATGAAGAGAAGGACTGCCGCATACATCCAGAATCCGGAGCCCGCTCCTTCGTTCGAGCCACTCTTTCGTTCCACGCTGTTCACTCTCTTTTCTTTACGTTCTCTGATCATGATTTAATCTGATACCTGATTACCGTATTCCTTCCCCGCGAGGGCTAAATATGGGAGATCGTATAATCTCTGTCTCGCAGGGCAACCCCCTTCCATGCACGGAATATCGGGTCCACCGTTCTTGGGGCTCGCCGGCATCTCGCCTCCCGGACACGAACACCCTGCAATCGATCCGCTCCACCCATGTGTATCTTCAGGGAGTGCCATGAACCCGGACCCGGCATCGGCTCCGACGATCCACTCCCTGGCTCGGGACAGGGGCATGCCCCTCTCTTCGGAAAACTTCATCTATGGAGATGACAGGATTCTGCCATGGAAGATCTCCACATCTCCGACCTCCACGAGGAGTCGCTCGCGCTCCATGCAATGCACAGGGGGAAGATCGAGATCCGATCGAAGATCCCGCTGAAGACGCGGCGCGATCTGGCCCTCGCATACACGCCTGGCGTCGCGGAGGTATGCCGCGAGATCCAGCGGGACCGGGACCTCGCCTACAGGTACACCCTGAAATCCAACACGGTCGCGATCGTCACCGACGGTTCGGCGGTGCTGGGGCTCGGGAACATCGGCGGTTATGCGGCGATCCCCGTGATGGAGGGCAAGGCGATGCTCTTCAAGGAGTTCGCCGGCATCGACGCCTTTCCCATCTGTTTCGAGGGATACCACACCGATTTCGTCGAGGACGTGAAGAACATCGCCCCTGTCTTCGGGGGTATCAACCTGGAGGACATCGCCGCCCCGAAGTGCTTCGAGGTGGAGGAGGCGCTGCAGGAGATCGGCATCCCCGTGATGCACGACGATCAGCACGGCACTGCTGTCGTGGTACTCGCCGCCCTGATCAACGCCTGCAGGGTGACAGGTAGGCCCTTCTCCTCCCTCCGCATCGTCATCGCCGGAGCGGGGGCCGCGGGGTTCGCGATCACGCGCCTGCTCCGCTGCATCGGGTACGATCGGCGCGCCTGCGTCCCCGTGAAGGATCTGATCGTCTGCGATACGAAGGGGATCATCCACCGGAGGCGGGAGGACCTCCTGCGGAACAGGTTCAAGTACATCATCGCCCACGAGACGAATCCGCACGGGAGGAAGGGCACGCTTGCCGATGCGCTCGAGGGTGCGGACGTCTTTATCGGGGTATCGGCGGGCGGGATCGTCTCGCCCGAGATGGTCGCCACGATGGCCGAATCCCCGATCGTCCTCGCACTCGCAAACCCTGTCCCCGAGATCATGCCCGATCTGGCGATCGGTGCGGGCGCCGCCATCGCCGCCTCGGGGAGGAGCGACTTTCCGAACCAGGTGAACAACCTCCTCGGTTTCCCCGGTATCTTCAGGGGCGCACTCGATGCGAGGGCGACACGCATCACGGATGGCATGAAGCTCGCGGCTGCCCATGCACTCGCGGATTACGTATCGGCGCCCACGGCGACAGAGATACTACCCTCCCCTCTCGACAGGGGCGTCGTCCCCATCGTCGCGGCGGCCGTGAGGGAGGCGGCGGAGATGGAGGGGTGCGTGAGAAGGATACCGGACTGATCTCCTTTTACCTCACCCTTCCTTCAGCGAACCGTATCTTCGATCATTGCCAGTTTTTCATTCGTTCACTCCCCCATACCATCGGCGGGGCGGCATCCTCCCGAAGGTGAAGCGGTTCGTCGAGTGAGGTCACCCGCTCCGCGGCCTTCGGAAGGAGCCGAAACTGGTATCGTAGCCGCGTGCGACGAGGGACGCGCCCAGCAGGGGGGCATCCCCGTCGAGCGCCGTCACCAGCATCTCCGGCATGGGGAGGAACCGGTCCACATGCTCCAGAATCGGGGGGATGATGAACCGCCGGTTCATCCTCGCCACCGCCCCGTCCAGTACGATCAGCGAAGGGTCGTAGGCGACGATCACGTTCGAGATCCCCTTCGCATTGATCCTGCCCAGCTCCTCCATGAATGCGAGCGCACGCGGATCGCCCCCCGTCGCCGCGGCGAAGATCCCCTCCGCATTCGTGAAGCCCGTATCCCTCCGCTCCCCCTGTATCCTGCACCAGTGCCCGAAGAAGCGGGGAAGGAACCTGCCGGAGGCATAACCCTCCCAGTGGCCTGTGTGCCCGCAGCCGCATTCCATCCCGTACTTCGTATCGACGACGAAATGCCCGATCTCCGCGGCATTCCCGCCTCTGCCGAGCAATATCCTCCCGTTATCGATCACCCCTCCCCCGATGCCGGTGGAGATCGTGATGTACACCACATTATCCCGCCCCCGGCCGATCCCGAACTGCATCTCACCGAGTAGACCGGCATGGCAGTCGTTCACGAGATGCACGGGGAGATCGAAGGCCTTCGTGAGCGGCCCGACAACAGGGATCTCGCGGACCGGGATGTTCGGAGGATTCGTCACCACCCCTCTCGCGATATCCACGGGACCGGCGGCGCTCACCCCGATCCCATCCACCTCCGCACCCCCTTGTTCATGGAGCAGCCTTCTGACGAGTGCGATGAGCGATGCGGCGATGGAGCCGGGGCTCCCTCCATCCGTTCGCGTCTCCTCCTCGATCCTCCTGTGCACCGTTCCGCCATCGCCGACGAGCGCCACCCGCGTCCTCGTGGCGCCGAGATCGACCGCGATCACGCCCCTCATATCTGCGTAAGAGAATCCATGAGACCGTATGCATTCGCCCGCAGGACGGGTTGGCATCTCTGGACGAGGGGTATCACGCGGTCTCCCTGCCCCTGATCTCCTGGACGAACCGGTCGATCTTCTCACCGAAGGTGTTGTTCTCCACCTCGCGCTCGATCGTGGATGCGGAGGCGACGAACTTCATCCCCTTCCGCTCGAGCAACTCCCTCGCGCACCCGATCGCCTTCTCCGCACCCGTACCACCCATCTCCACGAGTACGGAGAAGGGTTTTCCCGCCCCATCGCTCAGCTGCTCCAGGTATGTCCTGACATACGGCGGGATCCGGTGGGCCCAGACAGGGCACGCGACGATCAGGTGATCCACATCCTTCATCGAGCTCTTCACGGGCGCGATGGGCCCCTTCATCCCGAAGACCGCCTTCACCAGCCTCACGAAGAAACCGGGGTTGTCCGCGGCCTCGATCTTCACGATCTCCGCACCCAGTTTCTGCGCGAGGGCAGAGGCCACCTTCCCCGTATGCCCCTTCCAGGAGTAATAAACCACGAGATATTTCATCTGTATCCCTACCGGTAGGAGTTTCCTGCCGGCTTAAAAAGTTTGGCTATTCCTGCTCCCCTGTCCCTGCCCGAACGACACCCCTCCAGATGCCGGACATCCTGCACCCGCGGTCCCCTGCCCGATGCGACGGGGGATCTCTTCCCCGCTCCCAGCCCCCTGCACAGGTGTCCACCAGGACGTTATATCGCGTTCCTACAGCACCTCCGCCTTCAGGATCTTCACCTCTCTCCTCGGCCGGTCCATCGAGTCCGTGGGCACCTTCCCGATCGCCTCCACCACCTCCATCCCCTCTATGACCTCCCCGAAGACCGGGTGGTTCCTGTCCAGGTGGTGGTTGTCCACCAGATTGATGAAGAACTGGCTCCCGCCAGTGTTCGGCCCCGCATTCGCCATCGCTACCGTCCCCCTCGCATTCCGGTTCGTCCGCGTGAATTCGTCCTTTATCATATACCCCGGTCCCCCTCTGCCGGTACCCGTGGGATCTCCGCCCTGTATCATGAACCGGTCGATCACCCGGTGGAATATGGTATGGTCATAGAACCCCTTCCTCACCAGTTTCTCGAAGTTGCCTGCGGTGAGGGGCATATCGGGACGGAGCCTGATCACGATATTGCCCATCGTCGTCGTCAGTCGTACGTTCGTCGGTTTCGCTGCATCATCCATGCGGTTTCACCACGTACAGGGAAGACGCAGGGGGAGATAAACCGATCACGGGCGATCTTCTCCCTTGTGGACGTGGGCATCGCACCCTGTGACGACCTACCATGGAAGATGGAACGATCAAGGGCTACTGCCTCTGTTCCGGCATCCTGCCTTCGCCCATGGTGATTCGGATGAACCCTGTCCCTTCATGCCTGGAGTGGGGCAAGAATTCAAAAATAAACCCTCCCCGATCGCCTCTTTCCTGCATCGGTGTGAAAATGTCACGCCGGCCCGGCCACCCTATACACCGGTGCCTCTTATCACCCACCCCGCCCCCTTGTCCTCCGGGTGGATCGCCATTTCTTTGGAGGTATCGGGGGTGTAACCATGCTCCGTTCCCGGCGTCCGATCTTCCATGTCCAATCACCTGAAAGAGACGGCCGCTGCCACATCGGAGGCTTCGATGGGTGATCCTTCGATCGCATACCCCTGCAGCGATCAGCCGAAGTCCGTCAGGGTGCGCTGCGATCCCACATGGGAGAGGTTCGATACCCTGACCCCGACCCTTCTCACGAGCGATGCTCCTTGCTCCGCCAGCCACTCCTGCAGCAGGCGCCTGACGATCGGTATCTTCTCCCTCACCGATCGGCTGTGCGGAAGCGTCTCGCTCTTCGTGTGCGTCCTCAGCCGCGTATCGATCAGGATGATCGAGAGCGTCCTGAACCCAACGTTCGTCTCCGTCAGCTTCCTCTCCAGCTGATCGCCCAGTTCGACCATCCGCTCCATGATGGCATCTTCGTCCCTCGTATCCTCCTTCAGCGTGGCGATGCGCGAGAACTGCGTCCGCTCCCTCTTCGCCACGGGGGAGGGGTCTATTCCCCGTGCGATCTCCTTCAGGTATACCCCTCTCGCCTCCCCGAAGATCCCGACCAGCTCCTGCACATCCACCTGCGCCAGGTCCTTCGCCGTGATCACACCCATCTCCCGGAGCGCCTCCGCCGTCTTCGGCCCCACGCCGTGGAGCTCCTCCACGAGGAGCGGGGCGAGGAACTCCTGCACCTCCTCCTCCCTGACGATCGTCAGACCGTCGGGCTTCTGCCTGCTTGTGGCCATCTTCGCGACGAACTTGTTCGGCCCTATACCGATGGAGCAGGTGACTCCCTCCTGCTCCCTGATCCGGCCCTTGATCTGCGAGGCGATCCTCTCTGCCTCCCGCCAGAGGCCTCCCGTACGGGCGGTGACGTCCAGATACGCCTCGTCGATGGAGACCTGCTCCAACGCATCCGCCTCCTCCCCTAGGATCTCCATGATCCGATCCGAGACCTCCCTGTAGTGTTCACGGTCCGCCGGCAGAAAGACCGCATCCCCCTCCTTTACCAGCCTTTTTGCCAGAGGGATGGGCATCCCGGCCTTTACCCCCAGCGCCCGGGCACGGTAGTTCGCGGTCGCCACCGCCCCGGAGTCCTCCGTCCTCCCCGAGAACATGCAGATGACCACCGGCCTTCCTCTGAGTTCCGGATGGCGCTGCTCCTCCACGGAGGCGTAAAAGGAGTCCAGATCCACGAGCATCACGATCCGGGATGCACGCTCCTTCGGTACAGATCCCTGTTCTCCCGTTCTTTCGGTCAATCTGCCCCCACCCACCAGGCCTTCCTCCGGCATGCGGCTCTACCCTTCCTCTTTTCAGGAGAAGAGGTTTGCATCTGCCCGTGCGTATGCTCCGGTGTGTCCGGTCTCATGCCCATCCCTCTCCCGCAAAAACCCGCTCTGCATCCAGCCGGATCGAGCCCACCTGGATGACCGATACCCTCTTCCTGTCGAACTCAGGTGCACGAACGCGGAGCAGCCACCTCTCGATGTCCAGCTCCTCCACGATGGCGAGGGCGAGGACGAAGTGCATGCCGTCGCAGAGCGCGACGATCAGCCCCCTCCAGTCCTCCGACCGGAAGGAGGCAGGTAGCCTCCCATGCACCCCCCTCCCCTCCAGCGAGATCTCCTGCTCCGACGCGGCGCGGAAGTAACACCTGAAGGCCGACTCCCTCCACCGCTGCCTCTCCGCCTGTGTCCTGCGCCTGGCACGCGGAGGCAGCGGTAGTCGGTGTATATGGATCGCGCTCTCCCCCCTGAAGCAGGTGAGGATCAGCTCCAGCTCACCGTCCGGGGCGATCGCGACCAGCTCCTGCGGCATCAGCAGATCGATCATGTGCACCTGGAACTCGAGCGCCGCCTCCTCCCCCACATAACCGGGGGAGTCGATCAGTACGGTCTCCGCACCCAGCGCCACCGCCTCGTCGAGCAGGCGCCGGGCCCCGGTGAGAAAGGGCAGAAAATGCCCCCTCGGCGAGGTGCTCCCGGCGAACCTGAGCCGCACCGCACCGTACCCGGTCACCTCGCCCCCGCAGAGCGCGAGGCCCAGCGTGGTGGGCGGCCCCACCGTGCTCTGCCCTGTATCGCCGTCGATGAGAGCGCACCTCCTCCTGTCCCTCAACCCGTGGAGAAGGTAGCAGCAGAGCGTCGTCTTGCCTGTATCGGTCCTTCCGAGGAGGTATATCGTCCTCCTGCCATCCGATGCTATCAGCTCCTCCAGCAGCTCCTGCCACTCCGGCAGCGGTTCTATCTCCGGCCGTGCTTCGGAATACGGCCACATCACAGGGGTATCGACCGCGCACATTCATAAATTCAGTGATGGAAGAAGCAGACAGTCGTATCCCGGCCGAGATCCCCTTACCCAGAGAACCTGAACTTCCGCTCCGGGAGGATCACGGAGCGGCAGGAGGGGATCAAGGAGCGGTGGGAGGGGATCACTATTCGTGGAGAAGGGGTTCGCTCCACAGACTCACTGCGATCCCCTGCCCCCCCCTATCCGGGCCTCCCGTCCATCGGAGGATTCAGACAGAGGATGACACGCGAGGCGTCACTCAACCTTTGCCGTCCGCCCCCCTGCCCATCAGACCGTAGTGCTTCCGCATGAACTCCCGGATCTTCTCCGACTCCAGCCATGCCATATCCAGCTCGGTGATGATCCGGTCGATCTCCCGAGCCTGCTCCAGGATCCTCTTCATCGACTTTCCGCCCTCCATATCCGCGATGGCGACGATGACGGCGAGGGGGTTCCTGATGTGGTCATTCAGTATGGAGAGCTGCATGATATTCCTCTCGATCTGCTCGAACGCCTCCTTCTCGATCCGCTGGGCGATCTTCCGGTCCGTGATATCCCTCGCGATGCCCAGCGCCACCCTCTTCCTGCCCAGGGTGAAGAGATGCATGCCCACCTCGACGGGGACGCGGGTCCGGTTCCGCCTCATGAACTCGGACTCGTAGAGGAGATGCCCCGCATCCTTCAGTGCGTTGAGGCTCCCTGCGATCTCTCCCTTGCGTTCCTGCGGGGCCAGGTTCTGCAGCGTCCCCCCCAAAAGTTCTTCCCTCGAATAACCGAGCATCGCGCAGGCGGCCATGTTCGCCTCCAGGATGCCGGCGGGCAGTCCGTCTTCGCCCACCTCGCATAGGAATATCGCATCGCTCGCATTCTCGAAGAGGTTTCTGAATTTCTCCTCGCTCTCGCGGATCCGCTGCTCCATCTCGATCCGCTGCGTGATATCGAGGAAGATGCCGAGCACCCCCTGCACCGCTCCCCTGCCGCATCTGAGCGGCGTCAGACGGATATCCACCCAGCGTGGACCGTCGTTGAACTCCTCCCTCATGATCGTGCTCAGCGGCTCCCTGCTCTCCACCACCTGCCTGATAACCCGAAGGTGCCTCTCCGCCATCGCGGGGGAGAAGATCTCCGAGAGTTGCTTGCCCTGCAGCTCCTGCGGCGTGCTCTTGAAGCGTTCGGCCGCATGCGTGTTCACGTACTCGATGCGGCCATCGCTGCTCACCACATAGATCATCGCAGGCGCCGTCTCGGCGAGGGTACGGTACCGCTCCTCCTGCTCCTCGAGCGCACGGACGGCCTTCTTCTGCTCCGTGATGTCGAGGAGGGAGGCGACGCTCCTCCTAGTACCGGGTATCATCTCCACCACGAGTGAGATGTCCCTGGTCTCCCCCGACTTCGTGAGGAACCTGAACTGGTACTGCCGCAGCGCATGGCTCGCCCCCTGCCTCCTCAGGCGGTGCTGTTCGAGCATCCTCTCCAGATCTTCCCTCACCACGAACTCGGTCCACCGCTTCTTCCCCTGTATCTCCCCCAGGGTGTAGCCGCTCAATGCGGCGAAGAACCTGTTCGCCAGGCTGATCGTCGTATCCTCCTCGATGATCGCCATCGCGGTGCCCGTGTTCTCGAAGATGGTGCGGTACTCTCTCTCGCTATCCCTAAGCCTGAGCTCCGCCTCCTTCAGGGGCGTGATGTCCTCGATCACACCGTCGAGATACAGGACGCTCCCGTGCGCATCCCTCACAGCCCTTGCGGAGATGTGGGCCCAGAAGAACCCTCCGTCCCTCTTCCTGAGCCTCACCTCCGCACCCATCACCTCGCCCTGTTCGCATACTGCCCGGGAGAGCCTGGACCTCTCCTCCGGATCGACGTAGAGGGCGCTCACCGGCTGCTGCCTCATCTCCTCCACGGAGTCATAGCCGTGCATCCTCGCGATCACCGGGTTCGCCATGACGATCCGGCCATCATCGCCTGCCGTCGTTCTGAAGAGCCCGACTGGGAGGTTGCGGAGATAGCTCTCCAGCATCTCCTCCCGCTCCCTGAGCGCCTCCTCCACCTCCTTCTGCCAGGTGAGGTCCCTGATCGATTCCACCGCCCCCACCCGCTCCCCTTTCTCGTCGCAGAGCGGCGTCGCCTTCGCCCAGAGCACCCTTCGCTCGCCCCTGAGGACGGGAAGGAGGGTCTCGGCTGTCAGGGCGGCGCCCTCCCGCCTGATGCTCGTATAGTACCTGGCGAGCTCCTCCTCGGGTGCGGAGAGGAGATCGATCAGGATTGGCCTCCGTTCGCCATAGAAGGGGATCGCGTACTCGAAGTCGCCCCTGCCGATCATCTCCGCCGCCGGTATGCCGGTCATCTCCTCGATCGCCCGGTTCCATGCGATCACTTTGCCCTCCCGATCGATGGCGAGCGTCGCATCGGGGAGGTGCTCGATGATCTGGGCGAGCCTCCGCTCCCCCTCGCGGAGCGCCTCCTCTGCCTTATGCCGTTCGGTCACATCGGTGAGCATCACGAAGGAGCCGAGGAACTCCCCTGATTCGCCGAAGAGGGGCGTCGCAGAGGTGAGTACCCACCTGATGCTCCCGTCACGGCAGATCAGCTGCCGTTCGTACTTCCCGTTGAACCCCTTCATCCGCTCCCTCAGCTCCCTGAGCTGGGTCTCGTGCTCCCCGGCGGGCATGAACTCCAGTATGGATCTCCCCACGATCTCCTCACGGGCATAGCCGAGCATCTCGGCGACGCGGCTGTTCACGTGGGTCACGACGAAGCGCCGGTCCATCTCCACGATCCCCTCGCTGGCGGTCTCCACGATCCTCCTGAACCTTGCCTCGCTCTCCTTCAGCGCCCGCTC
>JARYLJ010000006.1:0-10170 GCA_029907705.1 Methanomicrobiales archaeon | reverse complement strand
TCGCTCTCCTTCAGCGCCCGCTCCATCCTCGAACGCTCCTCCCTCTCGCGGATGTGCATGATCCCGAAGGCGAGATCACCACCCAGCTCGTGGAGGAGGTGCACCTCCTTCTCATCGAAGACCTTCGTCTCTGCATAGTAGGCGCAGAGGAGGCCGAAGACCTTCTTTTCGTTCACCAGCGGGATGCGGATACAGGACCTGAACCCGGCCTGGAGCGCCCTCTCGCGCCACCTGGGGTATTCCGTGTGCGAAGCAATATCGCTGATGGCGGAGACGCCGCCATCTCGGAGCGCCTTCGGATAGGGGAGCTCTTCTTCTGCGCTCCCCGCCACGGATCTCAGCCATGGGAGGAACTCCGCCCCCTCGCCGTAGAATGCGATCGGGTGGATCCTCCCATCCCCCTCACTTCCGGCGAGGCCGATCCAGGCGAACCGGTAGCGGCCGTGGCTGATCAGGATCCGGCAGACGTCCTTCAGCAGATCGTCCTCGTTCTTCGCCCTGATGATCGCCTGGTTCACGCTCGTGATGACGTGGAGCGCCCTTCTCGCGCTCCTCTCCGCCTTCTCTGCATCGACCCTCGCGCCGATCTCCCTCGCCACCCCCTCGATCGCGATCACTCTTCCGCCCTCGTCCCGGATGCATGTCTGCTTCTGCTCCACCCAGATCTCCTCTCCCCCCTTCGAGATCCAGCGGACCCTGACCAACTCGCCCTCGCTCTCCCCCTCCAAGATGCGCTGGAGGAGCGGGAGGTCCTCCTCGTGCACGTGCATGAAGCCGAGCGCTGGATCGCGGTACAGTTCCTCCGGGGAAAAGCCGGTCATCTGCTCCACGGATGGGCTCACGTATGTGTACCTTCTCACAGGCAGGAGCTCGTACCTGAAGATCACGTCCTGCACATGCTCCACGAGGAGCCGGTAGCTCGCCTCGCTCTCCTTCAGCGCCCGCTCCATCCGTTTCCTCTCCGTGATGTCGTGGAGGACACAGAGGGTCCGTTCGGGCCTCCCCTCGCGATCCCTGATCACCACACCGTCGTGTATCATCTCGTGCAGCAGGCCGTCCCTGCCGACGATCCTGACCTCGAGGTCGTTCATCCTCCCTGCCCGGATGAATGAGGAGAGGCACGCGGAAAAGTGGCCCTGCATCTCTGCGGGGAGGAGATCCGAGAAGGAGCGGCCGATCACCTCCTCCCTCTCGTAGCCGAGCGTCTCCAGCCAGGCCCTGTTCACCGCGATGATCCTCCCCTCCATATCGAGCGACTGCGTGGGGAGGGGCCCATCCTCGATGATCGCCTCCACGGACCCCCACCCGCCGGCGGACGGACCGTCTGCCACCGCGTTCGCATCCCTGAACTCGCAGGCGAGGAGATCGCCCATCACCGGTGTGCAGACCGAGACCACCTCGATCCGGCCCCCGCCCCTCCTCCTCAGGGAGACCCTCCCGTTCCTCCCCCTGATATGGGCCTCGTCCCTGTAGAGGAGGATCCTGTGGCAGGGCGTCATCGCCCTGCTGTCGGAGAAGAGCGCCTCCAGCATCGTCCCCTGCAGCTCGGCCTCGTCGTAACCGGTCAGCTCGAGGAGGCGATGATTCACCCCGACGATCCGTCCGCTCTCCGCATCCACGAGCGCACAGGCGGCGTCCCCTGCGAGGAACGCCTCCCGCTGCCTCGCCTCCCTTGTCTTCAGGAGGCCAAAGACACTGGAGGAGGTGAGGGACGTGAGCACCAGGAGTGAGACCTGCCCCCCGGCGCTGAGCGGGTTCGGCACCTCACCCAGGACCGAATGGACCAGCCACAGGTACAGGCCGCCGAGCGCCAGTGCGGCCATGGCACCATACCCCGGAGAGAGGGAAGAGAAGACCAGGATTGGGAGAAAGAGCAGGATGTAGATGGGGAAGTCGTACCGGCCGTGGACCGCGAACGCGGCCATCGCGAGCACCGCGAGGGAGAAGAATAAGACGATCGTGATCCTGAACCGCTCCCCTTCAATGCCGCTCTCCACGCCCGATCCCCCCTCTGAATACCGTGATTTGAAGGATTGTTTTTTATAAATAGAATTATAATTCTCTTTATATATATTTATATCTAAAATAAAATATTAATAATATTGTAACTATATCAAAAATTAATCATTTTTTAGCCCTTTGATGATGATCCTATTGCTAAAAATATAATTATAATAATCAATAATTATTAAATGGATCATCCCTGATCAGCGATGCACCAGGAGACCACCAGCACTGCCCGACCCCTCCCATCGATCCGCATCGCACCCTTTCATGGCGGACCCTCAGCCCTGCCAGCCGCCGCTGCGCCGCAGGCCCATCGATCCTTCATCCACCGCCCGTGCAGCGCTCCTCGCCCCCGACGGATTCGAGGGTGTTGCCACGCCACACAGAGAGCGGCCCGTGGCCGCCGCAGATCGGGCACCCTTCGCCGCGACGTATTGACGCCTGGCCCGCGAGCGCTCTGAGCGCCCTGCGCTCCTCTGCGGCGACGCTCCTGTCCACATCACCTCCAGTATGAGGTTCACCGCCAGCGAATTGAACTCCCTCCTTTCGGGCGAGAGCGCCTTCACGTTGAAGAGCGTGTGTCCCCCGAGAAAAGGATCCCGTGCTCCTCTGCAAAGAGGTATACATGGCCGGCGAGATGCCCTCCCAGACCCTCCAGGATCTCGAGCTCGATCTCCCCCAGCGCGAGACGGTCCAGAACAGGGAAGACCCCGCGCATGGCGATCGCCCTCTCCCCGAATGTCAATGCCGCCGGGGGCATCCTGAAACGGGAGAACTCGCACAGCAGCCTCGTGTACACAGATTCCAGCACGGAACCCTCCATCCGCGAGGCGAACGCACGGTTCCTCTGCTCCATGATCGCCTTCGTCGCCCGGTGCACGAACGCGGGGGCGGCGAAGAAACCCGCACCGCCTGCATGGTCCGGGTCCCCGTGGGTGATGACGATGCACTTCGGATGCGTTTGGTGCGGCATGCGGTGCGCGAGCAGCGCCGCCACCTCGCGGTGGTAGATGCCGAACCCGGCATCGACCATCAGCCACTCCCCCCGCGAGGAGAGGGTATAGATATTCCCCCCGCAGGGCGGCTGGATGCAGCGGAGTATCGCACCCCTTCCCAGCTCCACCTCCTGCACGTCCGCATGGAAGCGGCTGCCGGTCGTCGCTTTCAGCCGCCTACCCGTCTCCAGCACGCTCTCGAAGACCTTCTTCGGCTCCTCCCCCGGTTGTGGAGCTCCTGCACGATGTGGTTCGTGTCATGGAGCATCGAGAGGATGAACTCCTCGTCGGGCTTCTCCAGCAACCCCCTGAGCTCCTGGGCGAACCTGACGTAGAAGACCGTGTCGTCCAGGTCCTTCCCGCTCGGGTCGTACTCCAGTATCTCGATCGGGTACCTGGACTTCAGGCGGTCCAGGAGCCGCTCTGCCTTTGCGCTCTCCTCCAGCGAGAGGCTCACCTTCAGCCGGTCGGGATGCGCACCCCGTTCGTCGAAGTCCACCAGCGTGATATTCGCCCGTTCCTCCGTCGTATGCCCGAGGAATTCGAGCAGCGCACCCGGTCTGTGCGGCAGGCGGACGCAGAACTTCAGGACCGCCGAGGGATGGAGTGAGTGCTGCAGGTAGCCGATGCGCTTCAGCTCCTCACGGATCGCGTCGTAGTCCTCCCGCTCCGCCTCCAGCTCGAAGAAGACGGTGGAGGGATCGATCCGGTGGTCGTAGTGGAGCCGGACGATGTTTCCTCCGTGGCGACCGATCGCCTCCGCCGCCCTCCTGAGCGCCCCGGGTTCATCCGGCATCCTCGCGATGAACGTGAACCTCTCATTCGATCCCATGCTGCTTGAAATATTCTGCACTCCCGAAAAAAATCGATGAGGGTGCGATTCGAGATGGATGTCATCCCCTGCCTCCACGCACCTCATACGTGCAGTCGATACATCAGACAAGTCTCGCGGTCGCAGTCACCACGTGATCTGCGAACCTCACCAGTTCCTGCGAGTCCTCGTGAAGATAAAAGATACCTGTGAAGTGTTCACCCAGCTGCACCCTCATCTCCAGCGCCATCTCCAGCCCGATCATCAGGTCTCTGTCGAGCTTCCCCGCCTTCACGAGCAGTTCCTCCACCGCATGCTTCAGGCACGATGGTGACTTCGGCCGAAAACCCATCTTCAGGAGCGGGGCACGCAGCGCGAAGAAGATTGCATAATACGCCTCCTGCATTGCCCTCCTCGGATCGTTCTCCTCCCCGTAACCGATCGCATTGGTGAGTGCCGTCTCCGCCTCTCTCCGCTCCTTCTCCCAGACCTCCTGTTCCTGAGTCACCCTCTCGATGCCGCCGCTCTTCATACAGACCTCGAATGCCGATTTCATGCAGGGCGATCTCCCTCGAGAGAGTAAAAAAGTTATCAGAGGGAAAATTCCTGTTCCTGCACCATACATGTCCGATGGATCCTCCCATTCACAGGCCTCACTCGCGTTTTACAGCGCATTTTCTTCCATTCCCACACCCACTTCCTTCAGAACTCACACCCGATGGCCCACAACATCTTCAGGGCAGGCGGGATGGGGTGATGCCGATAACCTTCATCCGGTGTGCATAATCCCTGCGACGAGCTCAATCGACTGCATGGCAGGTGAAGCTCATGCTTTTCGGATGTGAGCCCACAAGGCCCTGTAACTCCTGAATCTCTGCCCCCCCAGGACAATACCTTATAACTTCGGATGCGAGCCACAAGGCCCTCCATCCCTGCTCACCCAAGCTTTATCTTCTCTCCCTTTCATCTCTCTTCGAATACCATGGCGGCAACATTGATGGATTACTTCAACCGGCAGCCGAGAATCGGTGTGCTCGTCACCTCCTCGCGCGAAGGGCGGGTGGACTGCGCCGTGATCGGCTCCGCACGGATGCTGAACGAGGAGACGGTCGTCGTCGCCCTCGGGAAGAACCGCTCCCTCGCGTACCTGGAGGAGAACCCGCATGCGGTCTACGCCATCCTCGAGCCCGGAAAGGGCATCATGGACTGGAAGGGGATCCGCGTATACCTGCGCGCGAAGGAGATCGCCACCTCAGGCATGCCACTGGAGGAGTACAAAAAGCAGATCGCAAACGCGATAGGCGAGGAGGCGGCGAAGATGATCCATGCGGTCGTTACCTTCGGCGTCTACGAGGTCCGGCCAATCGTCGACATGGGGCAGGGGTGGGAGAAGTCGATCTGACCCCATCCCTCAAATCTTATACGGGTGCATCCCTTCTATCGGGTGTATCCGCCATCCGCCCCTCCCATGCCTTCGCCAGCATATCGCTGAACCTCCGGTAGAACCTGGCCATATGGTCGTCCCGCATCTCACGCGTGTAGGGACATCTCCCCTCTTCTTCCCGGCGAGGAGGGCATCCAGACTCCCCGTCAGTTCTCCGAGCCGCTCCTTCTCCTGCAGGAGATACCCCCGCTCCTTCCCTTCCGCCTGCGCTGCCGCCTCCGCATAGAGGGAGACGAAGGCGCCGATGCGACCGCTCGCCACCTCCCGCTGTATGCGATGCACCTCGCCTCTCTCCCCGCCTGCACCCCTCTCTTCCTCAGGAAGACCGCGAACCGGTCGGCATCCTCCTTTCCCGGAAAAACGATCGTCTCCTCGGGCATCTCCGTGGTCTCAGCGGCAAAAGGATATGAAACGGCCAAATTTCCTTTACCTTCCATTAAATCCCTCCGGCAGCATCCACTCGTCTCGCCCGGAGACCTGACGTCGCCGCTAAAGATCGAACCCGTAAGGTACGGAATATACACACCGCCCACTCATCGTTACCCTCGGACACATCCGTTTCACCGCACCGTCCATGACTCATCGCTCCACCTCTCTTCCTGCCGCCATTCCTCGTCACCCTTCTGATCAACGCCCGAAAAAAATTCCGACTCCGTATCGGGGACACAATAAAAAGTAAATAACCATTAAACAGGCCATAACGCAAAAAAAACGGATCATAAAATATTTCCATAACATCCGCCATCTGATCATGTGCAGAATAGATCCATCGATCCGGGGTGATGCATGCATGACCCGGGGTCATCATAATCGCCCTCTTTCACCCCCATTCAGTAACATTCCCGTTGCGAGAAGCACGTATGTATGCACAGCACCGTATCGGCGTGATCCTTCCCGTCCAGATGGGCGATCCCATCACCCGGCGCAGGATCCGCACCCTGCCGGACTGGGTGGATCACCTCTACGTGATCGGGGCGTCAACAGAGGATGAGAAGACCGCTCATCTTTCACCCGCCTTTCACCCCCTTCCGCCTGCTCCGGACGAGCTCCTCGGAGACGATCCGGACGAGCTCCTCGGAGACGATCCGTTTTCAACGAAGTTCTTCCCGAAGGGCGAACATCCGGACGACCCGCTCGCACCTGTCCGTGAAGCGCTGCAGGATGCACTCTCCCGCGAGATGGACGTGATCCTGCTGTTACCTGAAAAGGACGGGAGGGAGGCCTCGATCCTCTCCCATGTGATCGACCCGATCATCTGGGGCAGGGCAGAGTTTATCAGGGGCGAGTGGGCGCCCGCCGAAGAGCAGGCAGGCACATCCTGCTTCACGGTCACCGCGATCCCTGCAGGCCAGCTCTCTTCTCCGGCGGACGATCTCCTGAAACCCTCGGGCAGTTACACCGCCTTCTCGCGCCGCATCGCCCTTCGCTTCGTGAACCTCCTCTCGCATGGAGGAAGAAGGATCCTCGCCGCCATCCCCGCCTACAACGAGGAGCTCACCATCGGGAGCATGATCCTGAAGGCAAGGAAGCACGCGGATGAGGTCCTCGTGGTGGACGACGGTTCGACGGACGCGACGGCGGAGATTGCCAGGGAGGCGGGAGCGAGGGTGATTTCGCATGAAAGAAACATGGGCAAGGGTGCCGCCGTCCTCACCGCCTTGAAGCACGCGAGGGAGAACAGCACCGATCTCCTCGTGCTCCTGGATGGAGATGCGCAGCACAACCCGGACGAGATCCCGCACCTCGTCGCCCCCATCCTTGAAGGCGATGCGGACCTCGTCATCGGTTCCCGGTTCCTGAATGATAACAACAATGGCATTCCGGCATACCGCCGCCTGGGTCAGAAGACACTCGATCTCGCGACCAGAGCCACAGGAGCACACGGCATCACGGATACGCAATCCGGCTTCCGTGCACTCTCGAGAAGGGCCATCGAAGCACTCGAGATTGCGAGCGATGACTATAACATCGAGAGCGATGTGCTCGCACACCTGGCGGAGGAACGCCTTGCCATAAAAGAGGTGCCGATCCATGTCCGCTACGACATCCCGAATGGGCACAAGAAGCACCCCCTCGCCCATGGCCTCGATATCCTCACCCACATCATCGGTTTCGTCAGCTACCGCCGCCCGCTCCTCGCCTTCGGCATCCCCGGTATCTTCATCACCATCCTCGGGATCGCCCTCGGCATCTATACCTTCTCCGCCTATTACACTATGGGTGCCTTCCACTACGTCCTCTTCATCGGGAGCATCGTCGCCCTGATCCTGGGGCTCATGCTCGTCACCTCGGCCTTCATCATGAATTCGCTCGCCTTCGTGGTGAGATCGCAGATGAAGAAACACTGAATCTGAAAATCTCGACTCTCTGACACATGATCGCGATCGTTCTCGGCACCCGCCCTGAAATCATCAAGATGTCCCCGGTTATTCGCGAATGCGAACGCAGAGGCATGGATTACTTCATCCTCCATACAGGACAGCATTACTCCTACGAGATGGACCGTGTCTTCTTCGAGGAGCTCGAACTGCCGGAAGCGAAGTTCAACCTCGATGCAGGCTCAGGTTCCCACGGCGTGCAGACCGCCCGGATCCTGGAGGGCATCGAGCACGTCCTCCTCAGAGAGGATCCGGACATCGTGCTCGTGCAGGGCGATACGAATACGGTGATGGCGGCCGCGCTCGCCGCGGTGAAACTGCACATCCCTGTGGGCCACGTGGAGGCGGGCCTCCGCTCCTTTGACCACACGATGCCGGAGGAGATCAACCGAATAGTTGCGGATCACGTCTCCGACGTCCTCTTCGCCCCCACCCGGGTGGCGAGAACGAACCTCCTGCGCGAAGGGATCCCGGAGGAGAGGATCCAGGTGACCGGGAATACCATCGTCGATGCCGTATTCCAGAACCTCGAGGTTTCAGAGAGGAGGACGAATGCACTCGAACTTCTGGGGCTAGAGCCGGACGAATACCTCCTCTGCACCGCTCACAGGGCGGAGAACGTGGATTCCAGAATGAAGCTCGAGGGCATCCTGCACGGCCTTTCGAGGATTCGCAGCGAATACTCCCTTCCCGTCGTATTCCCGGTGCATCCGCGAACGAGAGAGAGAATCATGGATTTCAACCTCTCGCTGGATGGTATCCAGACGATCGATCCCCTGGGTTATCTGGAATTCCTCCAGCTGGAGAGGCATGCCTGCCTGATCCTGACCGATTCTGGAGGTGTGCAGGAGGAGGCCTGCATCCTCCATGTCCCCTGCATCACCCTCCGGGAGAACACGGAGAGGCCCGAGACGCTGGAGGTGGGGAGCAATCTTCTGGTGGGGACGGATGAAGTTCGGATCGTTGAAGGGGTCGAGAAGATGCTGAACAAAGAGAGAGAATGGGTACATCCATTCGGCGATGGAATGGCTGGGAAGAGGATCGTAGAGATAATTCGAAATTCTTCAATATTTTCATCGAGGTGATACTGTGGAGACAAAACGCATTCTCATCACAGGCGGCGCGGGATTCATCGGGACAAACCTGACCGGAGAACTCGAATCGAGAGGCCATGAAGTGACCACCTGCGATATCTATCATACATCACGTGAACAGCACATCCGCGCGGATGTCAGAAACTATCGGCAGCTCGAGCGGATCTTCGAGGGCAGATCTTTCGATTACGTCTACCATCTCGCCGCCGAGTACGGGAGATGGAATGGCGAGGACTACTATGAGAATCTCTGGCAGACGAACGTGATCGGGACAAAGCACATGCTCAGGCTGGAGGAAAAACACAAATTCCGGATGATCTTCTTCTCCAGTGCCGAGGTATACGGCGATTACGATGGTATCATGACCGAAGACGTGATGGAGAACAATCCAATCCGCGACACATATCAGATGAACGATTATGCGATCACGAAATGGGCGGGTGAACTGATGTGCATGAACTCCGCCAGGATGTTCGGCACCGAAATAGTCAGGGTAAGGCCCGTCAATTGCTACGGTCCGTACGAGCATTACAATCCCTACAGGGGGTTTATACCGAAATTCATCTATCATGCACTCTTCAACAAACCCTATACCGTTTTCCGGGGGCACAGGCGCATCATCGATTACGTGGAGGACTCCTGCCGAACCTGGGCAAATATCATCGAGAACTTCATACCGGGAGAGGTCTATAATGTGGCAGGAAGGCCCGAATGGGAGAAGGAGATAAAAGAGTATTCGGATCTCGTGCTTGCGGCAACCGGGAGGGACGATTCAATCGTCACATATCGCGATGCAGAGCCATTTACGACGAGAGTAAAAACCATTGACTGCTCTCGGGCCATCCGGGATCTCGGGCATGATCCCAAAATACCTCCGGAAGAGGGAATCAGAAGGACCGTCGCGTGGATGAAGAAACATTATGGGATTAACTGAAGGGAGATCTATATCGCCATGAACAGATCCAAATTGATTTCAGGGGGAGAGTGAACAGATGGAGTTTAATCCTTCGTTTTCGCAGAAGTACAAAATAATGGAGGGCGTGTCTTTTTTTCCAACACCTGCAGGGGCACTACTCTGATCGAAGTCACAGATGGAGGCAATATGCAATCATGAAGTATTTGAAAGAGCATAATACCATCACGAGAACCATATGCGTGGATGTTGTGGGGACCTGCAGAGATACTGCAATACGAAGACTGATCACTCTCACTTCCAGGGTTATGACTCAACGCAGAAGAGTCGGCGGGGAGAACCTAACATATCATCATCTGATACGACGCAAATGCGACGAGAATTATCCTGCCCCAATTTGTATAAATTACCGGAAAAGGTGAGAGTACCATGGAATCTTTCGAAGAATTCTACCGGGATGCCACCATCCTGGTGACAGGGGGGGCGGGGGCAATCGGGGGCAACCTGTGCCGTGCCCTCTCGTCCCTC
>JARYLJ010000052.1 GCA_029907705.1 Methanomicrobiales archaeon | reverse complement strand
GCTTCGTTTGAGCAGTGCACGCCGGCATGCGTCTGGTCGAGGAGCTCCTTCACGCCGCCGCCGTCGGTGTAGCCGAGGGAGAGGATGGGGCGGCGGGCGGTGTCTTTAAGAAACACCAGGGGATGATTCATGGACCAGATCTTCGAGGAATTCCTTGAGCCTCTTCATCTTTATCGACCAGTCCAGGTGGTCAAGGGCATATTCACGCATCTTTTGGGGATGGTCGGGGTCGTTACAGATCCTCTTTGCGAATTCAATGATTTCTTCGATATTCACGGGGGATTCATCAGCGGGAATCCGATGTATATACGGGAAGTCGTCCGGAAAATCAGGATCCCGACAAGCAATAATCCAGGGAATGCCACGGGCACAGTATTCACGGACTTTTAATTCGGATGTTTGGGTCAGTCCTTTTCTATGGATACCCAGGCTCCCGACCGCGATGTGGCAGGTGTTGAAGAGTTCATCCAGAGGCTGGCCGGTCACAAAACCATGAAAGATGACATTTTCGGTGAGTCCATAGTCCTTTACCAATTTCTTGAGGTTGGGCAATTCAGCTCCCTCACCGGCAACATGGAGAATAATGCCGGTCTCTCCATCATACGATGCAAGGCCCCGGATGAGCCTGTCGATGCCATGCCAGTGGCTGACGTTGGCAACGAAAAGGAGGTGGTGTGTTGTTGTATTATATGTTGGAGGATGGCGGATGGGGGCGGAGGCGACATCAAAGCCGTTTCCGATTGTTATGTGGGGTTTGCGGGGGTCATGACAGCGTTTTAATTGGTACTGCGTGATCTCGTCGGTGACGCCGACGATGGCGTCGGCCTGGGACCGGATGAAACCGCCAAGAAATAATTCCTGTAGAAATATTTGAGAAAAATAACCAGATAGCAATTTAAATTCATCGATTTCTTTTGTATTATGTTCAAAAATAACTTTACATCTTCGATGTTTTTTCAGGATATTTTTCGGGTAGTAAAAGATATGATAGGGATAGCGTAAGAGAATACAATCCTTATTTCCAAGATTTTTTATTTCATTACCTATGACATGCGCGATATACCGCGCTCTTTTGATTCTTTGAATGAGATTCAGAGTTGTATTTAATTTTATTGATTTAATTTTTATATAATTATTGAGAACATATGTATCCTGGTTGGTAAAAAGAACCCCTTCACAATCTGAACCTAAATTTTTGAGTAATGAGATTTTGTTTAATTCTTTTTTAAATACTCCTGCCATTTGAATATTTCCACTAAATAAAAAAAATTGGATTTTCATGGAATCACATTAGGTTTTGGAGCCCAAAAAGAAATCCAAACTATAAGGAATTGAAAAATAGCTAATTTTACAATATTATACATATCCATGCACCGTTCCACTATTGTAAATTTGAGAGAAATCTTCTCTCTTTAAAAGATCATTTAAATTGTAATTCAATTTATAAACACTCTGATAATGCATAAATGGTTCGGTCATTATTGCATCTCTTACCAGAACAAAATGTCCCTTTAAATTGGAAAAATGATTATCAGCAATATTTTCATCAAATGAATCTGTATGATATGGTTCTAAATAGGAAATTCTTGCAGCATAGAGAGTATCGGTCTTAATTATTCCAGAATAATTCTCTAAAATTGTTCCCACTTGCAATTCAGATTCGTATGAACCAACTCTTATATCAGTATTTGGAGAGAACAGGGCAATATCAGAATTTGCTTCTGGACTCATGATAAGAATGAACGCAAAGAGGAAAATGAAAAAATAGAAACCAATTATTCTTACAGGATAATTTTTAATTTTGCTTAATAAAAGAAATATCGCTATGCCAAGGGGAATACTCAATAATACCTGAGCAAGATACCACCATCGATGTTCAATTACAGATAGCCCTCCAATTAAAGTAAAAAAGCCAATAAAAAGAGGAAATACCCCAATACAAGCTAATATAATGTTCTTCTTTTCCAATGAAAAAATCAGGAAAAATACCCCGATAAATGAAAGAGCAAAAAACAGGAACATTCCTAATTGGTTAAAAATTTGTTCTTTAACAGGTACCTGCTGAACATAAGTTGAAAAAATATCTATTGATGTTTTTGAAATAAAGTAATCCCTTGAAAATCCCCATTTAATTAATTTTGTAAGTGTGAATAAATGGCCACTTGCATAACTCCACCATGTTAACATAGTAATTATAAAAAATATCGGAAGAGAAATGGGAATTACATTATCTTTCTCTTGTTCCAGAATATTATATATTATAGATATTACATAAATTGAAATCAAAATAATTGCCATGTTCAATGATGCTAATGGATGAGTAAAAATTAGAGTCATTAATAGTAATATAATTAGAAAGATCTTTGTAAAAAATGACTTTAAATCATTTTTAAAAATCAGATAAATAACAATTGGTATAAATATGATACCAAAGGCATTCGGTATCGACCAGTAACTCATGAAAATATGATGATTCGCTAGAATAATCATTAATGAGGAAAGTAATCCAATTTTATAATTTTTCGTGATTAATAATCCAAGCAGATAAATAAAAATAACATTACATATTATTTGAGTAAGGCTTACTGAAAACATTGTCGCAATTTTATAATTTAAATTAGAAAATAACGAAGTTATTGCAATTATTATGTGAAATATTGGTAAATGGCTATAAGTCCCCACTTGAGGAATAAAACCAAAATTGATAATATTTAGGGTGAACATTTGGTGATACCATGGGTCAATTCCCACGACATTCGAAAAGAGAACCAATTGCGACCATGCAATACTTATACCAAGGATAATAATTTGGATTAAAATAAGAGGTGAATATCGCTTATTTGCGAATAAAATCTCACAACCAATTGTACTAGCCATGAAAGCCGTTCCAAAAAAAAAGAGTAATGGTCGTTTATAGATTTCTGGTCTGAATCTGAATAATAATAAGCTGAACAAGAAAATGATACTGAAAAGAACAATTAAAAAGAAAAGAATCCGATGTGACTCTTTAAAATCAAAAGAGATGGCTAATTTTTTTCTTAAAAAAAGCCATCCAATGCAGACAAGAAGTGTCAGAATTCCCGGGAAAATATAGATGACTCGAGAAAAATTAGTGGAACAATATAAAATAAGGATTAATGATGCAATTGTGCCAATTATCGCGAAATATTTATCCAGATCATCCCGGATTTTGGTATAGAATTGATTCATTGTACCCTTATAAAATTTTAAATAATCTTTTCATTCATTTTTTTACTTCATCAAGTATCTGCTTCCACCTCTCCACCGCCTTCTCGAAGGTAAACTCCCTCTCCACGTATCGTCTCCCCCTTTCCGCAATCCCCTCCAGGTCAGGATGGTTCAACGCCCGCATCACGTTCCTTGCAATGCATTCCGGTGTGTTATTCTCCATGATAAATCCCGTCACACCATCCTGGATCACATCAGGTATCGCCCCGACCGGTGTTGCGAGCACCGGCGTCCTGCAGGCCATGGCCTCGAGCATGATGTTGGGAAGCCCTTCGGTGTAGGAGGGGAGGATGAGGAGCCGGAGCTGGTTCAGGTACTTGGGGAGATCATCGTGGGAGATCCAGCCCGGGAGGTCGACGCGGGCGGTGATATTTTCTTTATCCAGTGATGCTGTAATACTCTCCTTCAACTGCCCATCTCCACCGATGAGCACGCGGAGATTTTGGTGGTTGCTGAGGATGGCGGGGAGTGCCTGGGCGAAATTCTGGACGCCTTTCTCCCTGCTGAGGCGGCCGATGTAGCCGATGAGGGGGGGGCGATCAGGATAGGGTGTGGTGACGGTGAAGGTGGTAAAGTCGAGGAAGTGTTCGCCGGCGATGAGGATTTTGTGGCGGTAGGGGGTGAGATGATAGTCCCGTATGAGTTGTGGAGAATATACAATTATTCTCTCTGCTAGAGTGAGGCAAGGTTCGCGAAGGAGTTTTAGGCCAATCACTAATGTGTCCTGGCTCTCTTGGTGAGTTTTTATTGAGGAGCCGGCAAGAAGCAGGATAACTTCTTTATTCAGAATTTTTGAAAATAAGATTGGAAGTAATAATGTATCTCCGCCAATGAAAAAAATACAGGCATTTATTTGATTTCGCAAAGTTAAGATACGTTTTGATATTTTTAGTTGCAGATTAATGTAATTAAAAATTCTATGATGAAATGTGTAACATTTTGATATGTTTATGGTATGATGAGTGATATTGACATTTAATTTATGATGATTGAATTCTTTTTCGCCATATATACAATGGATATTTGGAAATATTGATAAAAGAACGAGAATCAGATTATCAAGTGGAGTATAGTTACTGGTATTTGGATGGTTAACAATACAAATTTTCATCCTCTCAATTCTCCGCCTAAGTCTGAATTACCTGACGATAACACCCTTCGATCTTCGTAATCACAGATTCGAGATTAAATTCATAATTAATCAGTGACTTTCCATTTTTACAACATTGATCCCGCAATTTTTCATCGAGAATGAGTCGTTTAATAGCTATTGCTAAGTCTATTGGGTCGCGTTTTACTACCAACCCAGCACATTGAGCGATTGAGGAAATCGCACATGAATCAGTGACAATAACAGGAGTCCCACATGCCCATGCCTCTAATATCGTATTTGAAAATGCCTCATAAATTGAGGGAAGCACATAGACATCCGCATCAACATATGCTTCCAATTTATCGCGACCATATAATGGACCGGTAATCAGAGGTTTCCTGTTAAGTTTTAATCGTTGTATCTGTTCCCAAACCGTTGATAAATATCCGTCATCAGGTCCGGCAATAACCAGCCTGGCGTGCGGCAGCTCTTCTGATACCTGAGAAAATGCATCAATCAATAAATCAATGCCTTTGATTTTATGAATCCTTCCCAAAAAAAGAACAATTTGTTCTTTATCGGAAAATCCATATTTCGATCGAAAGGTTCCTCTTTCAGGAAGGTTCGAGAATTGGGATAAATCCAGACCATTGGGAATGATGACAATCCTGTCTTCTGGAACACCCATCTTGATATACTGATCCGATTCGGTCTTTGTGAGGGCAATACATTTTGAAGCATTTTGTAGAATTTTATTTCCCCATATCACGTCAAAAGCTTGTTTCAGTAATTGTTTCTCAAAAAATGGGAGAACCGATCCATGAGATTGGATAATGTATGGGATATTATATTTTCTTGCATAATACGAAGAAATAACTGTTAATATAGTTCTAAAATCATGGATATGGATGATGTCGTGCTTTTTCAACTCTCTTTTTGCTGTCTTACAGAAACCGATTGGAAGGAAAAGGCGAAATTTGTAAGCAAAATAATTATTCAAATTTTTAAAATATCTGACATCTATTCCATTAAATGTTGTTGAATATTCCGTTATCTTTAATCGATCCGATCCAATTTCAGCGTCTGTAGTATAAACAGTTACAGAGTGCCACTGCTTCACCAATGAACAAGATATATTAAATGATACGGTTACTAACCCTCCAAATTTGCTTGGAACAAAGGTAGGTACTATCTGTAATATTTTCATTTTTATGAATCCTCATTCATTTTGACTAATTTAAATATCTCATTATATGTTTCATCATCATACAGTTTCGGCACATCAATGGAATAAATATTAATGCCTTCAAGAGATTTTTCCAAAATTTCCTGGTATTTTCTCCAAAATGAAGTTACTATAGATTTTGGAAAGACATATGAATACGCGGCAATCAACCGGGAAAAGTATTCCCATTCAAATTTATTGATGATCACGAGTTTATGAATTAATTCATCTTTTTTCATTGATGAATTAATCATTATATTATTTTTATTGGTTTTATTGAGCAAGATGAATGACTTCACGGGATACTGAGAGCCGATGTTTCCAAAAAAGGTTTTTGCATTAATATTCAATGAGAAACTCACATATTTTAATGATATAAGGTGAACAAGATGTTTTACATATAACTCAACTTTCTGTTGTGTGTTAAGCTTGTAGGTAATAAAAGGGACCGATTTAAAATTATAGTAATATAGATGAATGAACGAAGGGTAACTGTATACAATACCCCTCTCACTCAGTAAGGTTGGTTCGTTACTTAAGTATATACCCCCGTCTCTGATTAGATTCAGGAGGGTAGATGTTTTTCCAGTTCCTTTAGTTGCTGAAAAGATATATCCCTTATCCTGATATGCAACTGATGAAGCATGTAATAGAACGAGTCCTTTCTGGTTTAACAGAAATGCAATCAATGGTTCAATGATATAATCGCGTAAGAAAATTTCACTGAACATCCCTCCACTGAAATGAATAACCGGTTTCGTGTCAATATTTTCGATGGCCACTTTCCATTTTACAATTTTATAACCATCGTTGCATGCAATATAATTTTCACGGACGTAATATTTGTAATTGATAAAATAGCAGTCATTGGTGTCCAAGGTGAAATCGGAAACGATTAATCGAAAATCCGGTTCAATGTCATCTTTCACGACGAAATACGCATAATCTTCTTTGAAATGATTAATTATTTTTGTATTATCCCCTTCAATCCTGAATTTTATAAGCCCGTGAATATTATAATTCGTTTCATTACCCATGACTTCACCGTAAGAAAATTAGTCGAATCTTTTTAGATCATCAACTACCTTTTGTTCATCAGCATTCCTAATTTTTTTTGCTATGCCATAAATTAGCGGAGTTACAGGGGAGTCCATTATCCCCTTGGCACATACCTCGCTATTAAAAAGTAACCAGGACAGATTATCTATCAGCGTTTTATTCACCTCGAATTGCATCCGGTATTTTGTCCAGTCGTCATTGAGTTGAACCGTCTCAAGATTCGTTGTCCCAAGTCCATCCTTCTCTGCAATCATGATATGTTCAACCTGTGAAACCGGAATCCCCATAATCGCTGAACCAAATGCATCGGCAACAACCGGATTGTTAGCCGCGATGATGAGATCAGCTTGTACTGCTTGGCCATACATCGGGCCATGACCATCGAGGGCATACGTCCCATCGATCAGGACGATCTTCGGATCAAGCACCCTTGTCAGGAGGGTCAGTTTCCTGCTCAAATACTTGTGGTGCAGGCACCGCATGGTATCAGGGTAACAGCCCCACAGGTTTTTCATGCTCAGGGTGACCAGCGTCATCACGTGCACTTTGAGGACGGGAACCGAGATGAAACAGTCAATCCCGTCAACAAGAAGATCCGGCACCTGGACTTTCACCTTCTTTCCCTGGATGGTGTCCTCGATGCATCGTGAAGGGAGGGTTGACAGGTTCACGAGTTCCGCACCGGTTTCTTTGCATATTTCGGGCATCCCGTGCCCTTTGAAGGCCTGGTCTGCAGTAAAGGAATGGTTGCCTCCATCGGATTCCCCCACAATCACCCGGGAAGCACGGTCTTTCACTAGCTCGAGGAGAGATTGGAGGAGGACCGGGTTTGTGGTGATTCCTTCCTTGTAGAAAGGATAGGTAAAATTGGGCTTGATGAATACGATATCATCCTTGTTCACATGGTTTTCCCACCCGATGAAGGAAAGACTGTCGCGGATGTCCTGCTTCAGATCACCAATTTTTATGATGTACGCACGGTATTCAGCGGGCATGAACGATCCCTCCCAGGGTCTGTTCAAAGCTATCCGTGATCAAGTCCCAGTCATTCGGTATCACGAACTGCCGTGCTTTTGCGCCGAGGTGCATCATCGATCCGTTTTGAGAGAGTTCGGTTGCCTTCCGAACGACCTCTCCTGCAGTTTCAACATACACAACCCCGCTGTCGGATCCAAATTCTTTCATCACACCCGGCAGGGCAGTCGCAATGACCGGTTTTCCTGCCGCCATGTATTCGTACATCTTGATGGGAACTATATTCCTCATGATCGCATTATTTTCGGCTGGGAGGATGCAGATATCTGAAGCAGCAAGGAAATCGGGTATTTCCGAATAGGGTCGCCACCCGGAAAAGATGATTCTGTCCTGCATGCCGTCTAACTTTTGTATCGCCTCGAGATCCGGGAGAAGTTCCCCGTCACCGACTACGAGCAGTTTGACATGGGGGAAATTTTTGCCATTCTTCATGGCAAGCGCCACCTCTCTCAGGCCTGAGAATTCATAGAGCCATCCCATGAAGAAAAGGACGATATCCTCCTGCCCGATCCCGAGTTCTTTTCGTTTCTTCTCGCGGTCAGCAGCCTGGAGCCACGCAAGGTCAATTCCGGCCCGGATGACCCTCGTCTTCTCAGGGGCTGCACCCATACTGATTGTGTACTCTCGCAATCCCTCGTTGATCGAGAGGACGAGATCGGATCGTTCCATGTTCTCTCTCTCAATGGAACGTGCATACCCCTGGAAGAAGGGTTGTGGCACGAGCCGGTGCAGTTCGTCGATGATATAGTACACGAAGGGGATATTCCGTGTACGACACTGGGAGATAGCAATTCTTGCATTCAGGATCCCAAACCCAATCACCACATCCGGTTTGAATGTATCCAGCTGATGGATGATCTCAATCCGGTGTGAGTACAGGAGAGAGGCGTACTCGAGAAGAGGGAGCTGGATAATCGGGGGCCTGATCACCGTGATAAACGCGCCTGGGATTACCTTGGGGGGTGTGCGAACCTCTGAGCGGGGTGAAAGGACCTTCCGCTCGGGATTGTTCCGCCAGAGGATGTCAAAATCGATCACCCGGACCTCATGACCACGGGCGACCAGGCGCTCCATGAGGTGATGGCTCTGGTGCGGCCCTTTTGCAATCCAGTTTGACTCCTGGACGACGAGAATGTTCATCGCGATCTCAGAATTCCGCACTCTTCTCGATGTTCTCCCAGTTCTCCACGAACCACCGGTGCGTCTCCAGAAGACCTTCCTCAAACATCGTCCCCGGGCTATACCCGATGACTCTCTGCCCCTTCGCGATGCAGGAAAGCAGGTGCGTCTTCTTGTCCCAGTCACGCCTCTCCCTGTAGACGATTCCTGCCTTGCTTCCCGTGAGTCGCAGCACGGAGTTTGCCATATCGATGACGCGGGTCTCTATCCCGGAACCGAGGTTGATCGCTTCTCCTATGGCTTCTTCCCGGACACCCATGGCAAGCAGGCCCTGGACGATATCCCCCACGTAGGTCCAGTCACGGGTCTCGGTCCCATCACCGGTGATGGGCAACGCTTCTCCTTTCATGGCCCAGTAGAAGAAGTTGGGGATG
>JARYLJ010000051.1 GCA_029907705.1 Methanomicrobiales archaeon | reverse complement strand
GCCCGTCGTGCTCGCAGAACCGGTCATCGAGGCGACCACCCCGATCTTTATCTCTTTCGATGCCTCCTCCTGCACACATCCGGCGAACAGGACGGATATCACCAGCAGCGATAGCATCAGCATAGCTATTTTGGTTTTCATGCAACCCCTCTCAACAAAGGCATGCTATGCATTAGCATGTCATGTCTGTTGAATTTGAATGCATTCATAAAAATGGTTACGATTTTAACTGAAGCATACCGTTACAACGCTGGACCAGTTCAGAGTCCCAGGATTTTCAGAATCACCCCATACAATAGCGTGAAAAAGGCATGCGAAGCTTGTACCCGCATATCAACAGCCGATGCGTTGCCCTTCTGTCGGAATTTCATCCCACCGTTCGGTGATGTTTGAATACCTCCACAAACCAATGCCCGGATACGTCGCAGGTTCAGACTTCCACCAAATCCACCGATAAACATTCATGCCATGAGTACAGAATCTGCGCACGCGAATGCTCAATCGCTGAAAAGAAACTGGATTGTGCGGTCTGAGGAATGTGAAAGGACAAGGGCTGAGCATATGATACCACCCAGGTACAATGCATCGTTCGTATAGCCCGAATGCGAAGAGATCTCTAACCGCTCCATTCTTCTCAGCAGAGCGAATTCCATACACGCCAGGATAAGGTATGCTGGATCTGATCCTTCGCTAGCCTCCCAGAATGGATATACATATGTATATATATAATTAATTATTTATTTAATTTAATAAAATAATTTGTAAAAAAAATTTAATCGAGTATTTACAAATTTTTTGTATATTAATTATCTAAATAAAAAATAATATAATAGAAAATTATATAGTATATATGATCCAATAATTCTCTCATCACTGAGGCCATATGACCGAATCAAAAGAAAGACGCCTGCTCTGGCTGCTGCTTACCGCGGCGTCCACTTCAATCACCGTTGTCATCACCATCATCAGCCTTTCCATGGGCATTCACGAGATCTTCCCCTTTCTCTATCTCTTCCCCGTTATCATGGTTGCCTATCGTTACCCGGAGCATGGTGTCGAATTCTCGCTCTTTCTCGGCTCTCTTTATATTGCGCTCGTGTATCTCTTCGGTCTTTCAGATATCGTCTTCCTCTCCATCGGGACTGCCTGGTTCTACGTCGTGGTCTCTGTCGGAGTCGTCATGTCATCACTATCGCAGGGGATGAGGCGCGAAGAAGGCAGGTACAAGAGCATATTCAACAGTTCACAGGCAGGTATTTTCGTCCTGGATAAGGGGGCAATGAAGGTTCTGGAGGTGAATGGTATGTGCGCCCGCACGCTCGGATACAAACCGAGAGAGCTGGCGGGTACCCCTCTCTCAACCATCTGGCCGGATCAAGAACAGAGTGCCAATCTCCTTGGAAGGATAAATACGCTCTTCTGTCTCGTTGATACCGATGTAAAGCTCAGGGACAGGCATGGATCGATACGTGAAGTGCTGCTCTCCGCATCCCCGGTCGATGAGAAGAGGATCGTCTGTTCCTTTATCGATATAACGGAGAGAAAGGCCATCGAGGAGGCACTCTTCGATTCGGAGATCAAATTCAGGAACATCGTGGAGAAATCGCTGGCAGGGGTCTACATGATCCAGGACGATCGATTCGTATATGTGAATCCCACTTTTGCCAGGATCCATGGCCATACTGTCTCTTCCCTGATGAGTACCATACATCCCAGAGATCTCGTATTTGATATGGATCAGGAAAGGATGGCGGAGTTGGAAAGGCAGTACAGGGTGGAGGGATTAGGGCCCTTTCACTATGAGGTGAGACATATACGTGCAGACGGGGAGGTGATCTCTGTCGAGGTGAGGGAATCGATCGTCGAATATCATGGAAAACCAGCCATCATGGGAACAGCCCTCGATGTAACTGAAACAAGAAAGAACAGAAATGCCCTGAAATCGGCGAACGAGAAGCTGAATCTTCTGAGCAGCATCACGAGACACGACCTTCTGAATCAGATAACCGCAGTGATGGGCTTCGTCGATCTCGCAACGGAGGATGGCGACCACGAACAGGTTCACAGCTATCTGGGTAAGGCCTCCTCTGTCATCCAGCGTATGTATAAACTGCTGCAGTTCACAAGGGATTACCAGAATCTCGGATTGCATACCCCGGAGTGGATGGATGTCCAGCAGACCTTCACCAGGGCTGCATCCATGCTTTCAGTACCTGATTTGACGATTGTGGTCCTGACAGGAAACCTTCAGCTCTATGCAGATCCCCTTCTGGAGAAGGTCTTCTACAACCTTATTGAGAATTCCATCCGTCATGGGGGGCATGTGACACGGATAGAACTGAGATACGAGGAGATCCCGGATGGTCTCCTCCTCGTATATTCGGACGATGGTATGGGTGTGACACCGGAGAACAAGGATGCGATATTCAAACGTGCATATGGCAGCAATCATGGGTATGGACTATTCCTCTGCCAGCAGATACTCACGCTGACAGATATGCGGATTGTGGAGAACGGTGAGCAAGGCAGAGGGGCCAGATTCGAGATCTCCATTCCAAAGGGGAACTTCAGGTTCGCGGAAATTGGGATCGAACACAGAGCCCCGAAAACCGTTCTGGAGGCAGGAATTTAACTCATCCTTCGAACAGTACCCCATGGTATCCGGGGGAGAAGAAAAAAAGATCATCCAGAAGAAGAGGATCGATGGAGGTATCAGTTCCATATCCATTCCGGAGGGTCGAATCCTCCACAGAGCCTTGAATGCTCTCTTAAAGAGCATCGCATTCTCTCTGCCAGTTCTTTCACCTCTTGCCTGAGGGATTGGGAAATAGAGGATCTAACCCCCTCGTATCATATATACCATCGTCACCATAATCAGAGACGATGAACGATCTCCATGCACTCCTTCTGGTGATCCTTTTAATCACCATCGCGAGTGCGGGATTCAGGATCCCCCCATTTATGACGCTCTTCGGCAGCGCGATTCTTTTCGGACTCATAACAGGAATGGCTCCCGCCATGGCAGTCCAGAGTGGTATCCTTGGAATGGGCAGGATTTTCTCTCTTCTAGGCATCGTGATCCTGGGAGGAATGGTAATTGCGAAAGTCCTTGAAGGAGAGGGTTATCTGAGCATACTTCTGAGCGATATCGGTGCAATCACGAGGAGACCGCGTATGCTTCCGGAGCTCGCCGGATATGTCGTTGCTCTTCCTGTGATGTGCTGTATCACCGCCTTCATCATATTGAGGCCTTTTTTTGCAGAGGCCGGTGACTCCACGATAAAAGGGCAGAACATGCTTTACCCTCTCGCACTGGGAAGCATTCTCTCTTTTACCTTCCTTTATCCATCACCCGTCACCCTGACGTTCTTTGAGACCGTTCCATCAACGAACCCGATGCATTACATCCTCTTCGCCATACCTCTCACGCTGGTTCTCCTCGCATCCTCTTCGCTCCTTTTTAAAAAATACTGCATGGAGATACAGGATTCAGGGCCTTGTACGGAATCACACCAATTCAGTCGAAGGTTTCTTGCCTGGGCGCCGATCCTGGCGATATTCATTGCTGTCATACTCGGACTTCTCGTATTTCAGGCAGGTACAACGGTCGTTATACAGATGGCTATGTTCAGCGGTATGGTGGTCGCCCTCTGCACCGTGAGAAGGGGCCATGTGGAGAGGTTGTTCATCGAGGGGGCTAAACACGGGGGTATCATCATTTTCGACCTCTGCGGTGCCGGTGCACTGGCCGCAACCGTGGGTGCGAGTCAACTGGTCCCCGAGTCACTCGACCTTCTGACGTCCTCTTTGCCCGCGATTGCAGTCCCATTTTTTCTGACCGCCATGATACAGACCGCCCAGGGTTCGCGAGTGGTGGCTGCGGTGGTTAGTATGGAAATCCTGCAGGGAGCCGGTTTTGCCGAACTGCTCGGATCAATACCTCTACTGCTGATGATCTGTGCTGGTACCTGTGTTGTATCATATGTCACAGATCCCTATTTCTGGATCATCAAGCGGGTCACGGGTGATGATATGGCGACCACCTTCAGAAACTATACACTTCCTGTCGCCGCATTCGGTGTTACCGCCTTCGTCTTCGCGATTGCCCTGGTTGTCGCAGGGGGCGTGTGGTGATCCAGGCATTGATCCAGGTTATCGGTATAAGATAATTGCGTATTAAGGCCCCCCGGACACACAACTTCAGTCTTCCGCAACCCGCACTGAATAACGCATCATAATCAGGGCGCAGGAACGGAGGGAGAGGAGTGAAACGGAGCCCCCCGGAGCGTTCAGGAAGATATGCTCATTTCGGATCTGGTTCGAAAAATTCCAGGCGGTGGCAAATAATGAATAATCATCGGGATAATATCCAATCGAGGAATGAAAACATTCTGATGAAGAAGATAAAAATTTTAAAAATGCAACCATAACGAAAAAATTCAGATCGTTGCTTATAATCAGCTGCCTTGATGTCGAAAATCCCCGCGATGGATCGACGCCAGGATGAAGGGGATACGGCAGGGCATCAAACCCATGGAGTGGCAACAGGTCGAGGAGAATGAAAAATGCCAGTGGATCAGATTCCGCATCACAACTCCGTAGGGGGATAAATTTTTAAACCTGGAGGATATAGGATATCTACAATGACGCATCGTAGAGGTCTTTGCACCAATACGCAAATCGGCATCGGAAGCGCAGCGATTGCTCTTCTTGGTAAGCGGCTGCTCTTTTTTGTACATTAATCACATTAAAAAGATCCTGCCAGAAATGGCAGAAGGTAAAGAAATCTGAATAATTCCATCGACGTTTGACAGTCTCATGAATGCCCTTGAATTTCAAACGGAAAATGAGAGGCCCTCCCCGGGAGAGAATGAGTTTCGGAACCTGGTGAGATCGCTGAAGGAACGCAACACGCAGGAAGAAAGAACTGCCATAATAATAGCTCTGGGAAAACAGGGAGACCCACGGGCAGTCGAGCCCCTCATCGAATGCCTTGAGGATCCCGATCCTTCCATCAGACGTTTGTGTATCGAGGCGCTCTACAGATTATCCAGCACGAGATCTGTTCCTGCTCTTGTCCGACGATTGAACGACAGAAACGAGGAATGGCTGACGCGGACTTATGCGGCTGAAGCCCTGGGCAGAATAGGGAGTGCTACTGCGGTCGAATCCCTGAATAAGTTGCTGCTGGACAGAAACGAAGACCCGTTCACAAGAATATATGTGATGGATGTTCTCTGCCGGAATAAATTCAAAGGGATCGTGGATGTGTTGATGAAGTGCCTGCGTGATGCGGATCCCCGAATCAGAAAGGCAGCGGTGAAGTCGCTGGGGAGTATATAGATGATGGTACTGCAGAGGTACCGTGAGCAGTTTATGCCACATCCTCGTGCGTGATCCCCTGAGTCAGGGCGGGGTGGTAGACATGTGTGATGCACCATCGCACCGAAGGGCTTTGAAATGGCACGCGATTCGTCGAGGCTCTCCTCTCTATGGGCTTCTATCAATATGCGTTCAGCCCTCCAGCAGGATATTTTCCATTCAGTGGGATAGACGGTGGAGATCAACATTCTCGTATCAGATCAAATACATCCATTTCTATCAACCAAATTGCCAGCATCATCGCTCAACCGGTGCAGGGGAACATCGCCGTTCTTAAGATGCAAAGCAGGGGGTAATACCTGCAGAGATACCCCCGGGGCTCACTCCGAGAACGCATCTCCTCTTCGTGCATCAAAAAGGAAGCCTTCCATCAGATCGATCGGGATGTGAACGTTTTCCGATATCTCCCCCTTCCCGAGGGACAATGCGATCCAGGTATTCAGGGTCGTTGTAATGGAAAGCGCCTCACGCCTGTTCCTCGCCATATCCGATATCCAGTGTGCGATCTCCTCCTTGTTCTCGATCGTCAGGCCATACATCGTCTCTATGATCTCCAGCTGCATGATGGCGTTCTCTGGTGGAACCCCCTCCCTTTCAGCCATGATGAACATTGCATGACCCGATCCGATAAAGATTCACTGCGGTTTGGTCTATTGCAGGGATCAGAAAAAAAGAATCGGTATTCGATCCAGCGGCCCATATGGTAACTGAAGGTTTCTGGCTCGAATAAAAAACATCAAACCTTCATAATCGCCCATCAGGTCAGATATCGAAGGTCATCGCGTCACCACGAGAAATCACCTGATGCAGCCCCATGCGATCGGTCCATACCCAGCTCCTCACAGTGCGGGTGCGGGAAGGTATTCCACCCGTTGTACAGCGTTTCATCCAACTTGATCGCGAAAGATCTGCGGATCAATAATCTTCGGGGACGTTCAAATGAAGAGTATGACCATACCGTCGAAGGTGGCATGTGAACTGATCACCTGGGAGAGATCTGCTCAGCTGTCACGAACTCTTGCCAAAAAGGTGATCGAATCCGGATATTCGCCTGATCTGGTCATCGCGATTGCCCGGGGAGGCTTCGTGCCTGCACGCATCGTCTGCGATCATCTGCTCCTGAACGATCTGACCAGTATCAAGGTGGAACACTGGGGAATTGCGACAAGAAAGAGCGAAAAAGCCAGGATAAAGTACCCCCTCTCCATGGACATCAGCGGTAAAAAGGTGCTCGTGGTGGATGATGTGACAGATACAGGGGAGACGATGGCGCTGATACTCGACTACCTGCGCAGCCTCTCTCCACTCGAAACAAGGATAGGGGTCCTCCATCACAAGGCCTGTTCACAGTTCGTTCCAGATTATATCGCGGAGGTTCAGCCCGAATGGCGATGGATCGTTTACCCATGGGCCATTTACGAGGATCTGGCAGGATTTTCCTCCAAGATCATCTCGGAGGGAGCACTCGACCGGAAGGATCTCGAATCCGCACTCTTCGATCGCTACTGTATGAGGGTGGGGAGAGAGGTACTGGAGGACGTCATCGCACTCCTGATAATGATTGGAGAGGTAAAGGAAGAGAACGGATTGCTTCTGCACAGCCATTCGCTGTCCATCCGGTGAAGCAACGCTGTGTCATCATGAAGTATTGCAGCGGTACACCACAATCGTGACATTGTCAGAGGAAGTTCGAAGCGCCTGCTCCATCAGACAGTTGGCCACACGTTTCGCATCCTCAGCGGATGTGCATACCATGAAATCATCCTCCTCCACAAAATCGTGCAAACCATCCGATGAGAGGAGAAGGATCTCGCCTCTTTTCAATACCTCGATGTAAGTATCCACATAAAAATCGATCCCCAACGCGTGCTCCACGATATGTCTAAAAGGGTGATTCCTTGCCCTCCTGCCATCTATCTGGCCAGATTGCAGGAGCCTCTCTACGGGAGAATGATCACGGGTGCGGAAACGAACGCCCCCATCGATGATATATGCCCTGCTGTCACCTGTATTCGCCAGAACCACCCTCCTATCCGTTACCAGTGCGGTCACCAGCGTCGTTCCCATATCCCTCCTGGGGCCTACTGCCTCGGTCAGGATCGATTCGTGGATCTGAAGAAATGCTGATCTCAGAAGCGATTCAACCTCCCGATCCGATAGGTGTGGGGTATAGCCCCGGTTCACCGCATTGGAGAGAACTTCGATGGCCATCCTCGAAGCGACCTCCCCCGCCGGACAGCCGCCCAGTCCGTCTGCCACTGCCAGCAGATATCCACCCTCCAGTTCGAGGATCAGGTAGGCATCCTCGTTCTCTTCACGACCGCCCTGGTGGCTCATTCCAAAAAGGTCCGATTCGGGTGGAGTGGAGAACATATCCCGATGAATAATTGTAATCGGGATGTAATTATCTCTTCTGACCACTTTGAGGCTCCCGAATCATGTCAATGCAGGAGATTCTTGGTGATCATCTGGAAATGGGCATTCAGGAAAGCTGATAATAACTACGTGGCGTGCGCCCCTGATCCTATTTTAGGTGTATGGCGATCCTGAATCACCAATGAAATCATAATGCTTGTACCACGCCGGGACCGATATGCGGGATTCGGGTGCAGGATCGGCCAGCACGAAGCAGGAGAAGAGAAGTTCAGGCAGGACTTTGGGGAGCGCTCAGAATGATGAAAGTCAGAAAAAGGAACACGTTTGTGCTTGCAATGCGAAGCCACTCCTCCATTCTCACTCGTTCCCACCGTGAAGAACTACCCAATCAGGTGACGTGCTTTCTCATCATCTTCACCATTTTTGTGAAGATGTGGACTGCATTGCTGCTTCGCCTGAAGCACACCCTGGCACCTTTCATACGTGCGAGGAGATCCTGCGGCGTCTCGAAGAGCGGCACCTCCATCCATACTTTTGCGATCTCCATCGGAATATGGGCATCAGATCCGACAGAGATCGGCAATCCGTTTGATTCAGCAAACTCGATTGCTGGGTAATTGTCCTCGTCGGTTACATTTCGTGCATTATACCCTTCGATGATATCCAGCCTGTCGAGCAGTCGCACGAGCACCTCGCGCCTGATCGCTCTCGAGCGATAGCGGCAGAACGGATGAGGTACAAGCACGAGGCCGCCCTGCGCATGGACTATATCGACCGTCTCTTCCGCTCCAAGGCCTGGTGGAACCTCTTCATTCAGGAACAGCCCTATCAGTTCGCCGTCAGCCGTGGTTATCTCTTCAGCGAGCACCTCAGGTGTCTCCGGCGATCTCTCTCTGATTCTCTGGCAGGTGCGCTTCGATCCCTCGATGGTGTCGTGGTCGCAGACGATAGAATAAAGGCGTTTCTGCTCCCATGCCTGCACGATGCTATCGATCGGAACCACCGAATCTCTGGAATACTGGGAGTGCACGTGCATATCCAGTCGTATGTGAAAATATTTCGACGATTCAATTCCGATCTCAAAGGATTCTTTCCTTTTGATATCCTCTTTACCTTTCATTTTTTATAGTCCTGCACATTATGAAATCCCTGCATATGCTAGTTATATCCACTGATATTCCCATCGACCAGGGATAATGTATGAATCGTGCTGTTACCCATTAAAAAGTGATTATCAATCTCTCCAGGAATTCAATCAGGCCATCATCCAAAGGGTATTCAGGTCTCTGATCCTCCAAATAGGAAATTTGAGATTTTCTGCGAATGCCAAGAAGTATTTTGCCATGGATTTTTATATTCAATTTAAATTTTTTAATATTCAAAATTTAATTAATTATTAATTTTAATTTTAAAAAAATAATAATATTTATTAATTTTTTATTTTTTTTAGTTTTATTGGTTGGATTGGCTCCGTAGAATTCCTTTGATCACGATAAACCAAATTTTTTGTATCCACTTATT
>JARYLJ010000068.1 GCA_029907705.1 Methanomicrobiales archaeon | reverse complement strand
CGCCCGTGATCTTTATTCTTGGGTACGATTGTGACGTGAGTTATTCAACACAGCACCAATCAACATATGTTATTACTTCATTAAAATGTTAAAATATCATTTTTATGGATTAAATAATAAATAAAAATATTTATTTATAATATAATCATTTTATTTGTAATAAGAAGGCCCTGCGCCAGTTGATGCTGAGGACATGCCTTCCGATATTATCCCCTTTAAGGAAAATGGATGAAAATGCTCGAAGATACCTCCGGTCTCAGTGGAAACAGGTCATTGGAACCTGGCAACTTTAAGCCTCCGATTGACGAGCCTGGGCCGAACACCGGTACATCCGATATGATATCGTCCTTCATCATACCCGAACTGGAGAGGCGGCGCTCAGCATGGTTCAGGATACTCGAGGGAATAATTCGTCGGTCGTCCACTAGCGGAAAGTTGTCCGACTGCACAAAGATGGCTGACATGGAGGGTTTTATATCGATGATCACTCTGGTGACTGAAATTGCGATTCGAAACCACAGAAGAGAGAAATTGCAGGCCTTGAAAAATCTCTTTGAAAACTACATGATCTCTGCACCGGAGGACGAGGGCCTGTTCACGATGTTTGCGCACGATGTGGACAGATTCTCGCTCTGGCATCTGAGGATCCTCTCTCTTCTTGGGGATCCCAGAAAATGGGCGGAGACAAAGGGCGTCAATCTACCTGAGTGGAGCTTTGGAAGTGCAGCAAATCTCCTCGAATATTCGTATACCGAAATGGAGGGGGCGAGAGACTTCTACGATCCTATCGTCCGGGATCTCTTCCTTGCGGGACTGCTGTCCACCGATAACCTTCATCGAACCGTCCCTTTCATCCAATTATTCGATCCCCTGACAACCCCGATGGGTAATCTTTTTATTAGATTGACACGGCTCTCAGAGGCGATCTGATATCCTTTGGAACTGCCAGAATGAATCATCCTGGGCAAGAACCCATCTATCTGTTTCTGAATGCATGTAACCTACTGGCTTCGAGAGTTCCTTTTGAGTATCCATCTCTTCTCTATCCCTTAAACACGGGAGCTGCGTAATTCGAGATTGCTTTCATCTTTCACATCCCGATCCGGCAACCTGGGTGACTGGGACAGTTATTTCATTTCCCTCAATGATTATCATGGGAGGCACCCCGAATGCTGATGCTGAAGGTAGTCGGCGTGGTACACTCCCCCTTCGAAGATTTCGGTGACGCACCGAGGCAGGGTCGGCATGAGGAGAGGGAGTCCATGGTGGAAATATTCGAAGAGTTCGCCGAAGGGTTGCAGGGAATCGAGAGATGCATGTATCTGTTCATACTCTGGTGGGCGGACCGGGCGGAGCGCGATCTCCTCAAAGTAACGCCTCCTGGTGAAAATCAGATGAGGGGGGTCTTCTCCACCAGGTCGCCGGCGCGCCCGAATCCTTTATGCCTGTCGCTGGTGCAGCTCCTTCGCATCGATGGGAGACGTCTGCATGTGAAATGGCTGGATGCGCTGGACGGAACGCCCGTCGTCGATATCAAACCATATTCGCCCGAATTGGATTCGGTTTGAAGCGGGGCCGATATATGGTGAATAC
>JARYLJ010000005.1 GCA_029907705.1 Methanomicrobiales archaeon | reverse complement strand
TGCATGAGAATCAAAGGAGGTATCGAATGAAGAGAAACGACGAAGCGGTCTCGCCTGTCATCGGCGTCATGCTCATGCTCGTCGTGACGATCATCATCGCCGCGGTCGTCTCGGGCTTCGCCGGGGGGCTCGCGGGCGGTGCAAAGACCGCGCCACAGGCGACGATCCAGGTGAAGACCGGGTACGGTTATAATATCTATGGAACGGCGCTCAATATGAGCAACTTCGACATCAGCTTCGAGCACCTGAGCGGCGATCCGATTCCCACGAAGGACATCGAGATCATCACCTACCTGACGCTCCCGGATGGCACGGTGGTAAAGCACAAGCAGACGGCGAGTTCAGTGGTCGATTGTACAAGCACAGGATCACCCCAGAATTATGCCCGGATACCATTCATCCGCGATCAGACCCTGGGGACCTACTACAATAACAGTACTGACATTGATGCAGGCAAGACCAATCCGCTCTGGTTCGGTGAGTATGTCTTCCAGCCCGGCCAGGTGATAAGGACATACAAGAAGGGTGCCACTGCCGGGTTCCTTGGACTGATCGCCGACTCTGACCGGTATCCCTACAATCAAACAGCATACGACGATGGCGCGGCCATCCTCGAGGACTGCATCCAGAAGGGCTGCCCCGTGGATATCAAGTGGCTCCACGTGCCGAGCGGGAAGTACATCCTGGATACCACGATCACGCTGCAGGGGTGAGGAGAGATGAAACAGATGGTTAAAAAGGAAGAGGCGGTCTCGCCCGTCGTGGGCGTCATGCTCATGCTCGTCGTGACGATCATCATCGCCGCGGTCGTGAGCGCGTTCGCGGGTGGGCTCGCGGGCGGCACGACGAAGGCGCCGCAGGCGTCCATCGTGGCGAAGGAGATCGTGGTGAACGAGGCATACGACGCGATTAATAATAACACGAATCCCGATCCGGTCTCCGGCAAGTGCTCTGACGTCTACGTCGTCTTCGAGCACATGGGAGGCGACGGGATCAACCTGAACGACATCGAGATACACCTCGGTGCGCTGAAATACCCCAACGAGAAGACAGCGATCAGCAATGCGAAGAACCCATCGACCAATACAACCCTGACTGGCTCCAAGGCAGACATCCAGTCATTGTTCTCGAGGAACTGGAGTGTGTACCTGGAGGGCTATCCCGACAAGGCATCCCTCATTGCGCCGGGATCGAAGTTCGTCCTGCACGCCGATTATGTCAGGGACATGCCCGATAATTACATATGGAATAAGATCTCCTGGCGACCTGAAATCGCCGCCGGTGCGTTCAGCGTCGATGCCGGCGACTACCTGACCTACGACATCATCGACAAGGCGAGCCAGAAGTCGATCGCCTCCGGGCAGATCAGGGTGCCGGACTTCGCGGTCAAGTCCTCGTGAGCCGGTCCGAATCTCAACCTTTTTTTCGAACTATCCGCAGACAGTCAGTCGTCATCGCGCGCATCGCATATCGTGACGCAGGAGAACTGGAGGGCGCCCTCACCCGGATCGGGGCATGCGCGTGTCTCGCCGTCCCCTGCCGGCGCCTGTCGTTCAGGGAAAAAAGAGGCTCGCTGTTGAAGTACACCTGACGGAAGGAGAGCATGTAGCCGGAGTGGCTATCCTTTTAACTGCCGCCGTGTGACCAAACCCGGTCCCCGCCACCGTGGTTTGGCTCTCCGCGAGAGGGAGGAACGATTGAGGATGACCGGTTTCGATGCCATCGCCATAACAGGGCGATCTAGATCGGGCACCGCGTGGATGCGCAGATACAGGGCGAAATGGGCGATGGAAGGCGGTGCTGGTCCGTTGCCGCAGCAGGAGCACCGGTATGAAGGATGGTCCAGATGTCGCACCAGGTGGCAACCGTGAATGAAAACGACGAATGCACGGGAGGGGCCATTGAAGGCACCGCCACGGGATGCTGACAAAGATCCAGAAAAGAGGAGCTGTACCCCCGTGACGCCGTATGGCGGGGGCGGAGGCCCGCCCCACCTCCGCATGCCAACCCGTTTATGCGCTCTTTCGGTTATGTTCTCTTCTGATTACGATCCATTCCGACGATGACCCCGGGAACGAGGACACCGCCGTATCACCCGCATCCCCGTGCCCCCACATATCTATCCTCACTTCGATACGGAACTCTTCTCTCCAGTTTCCTTTTTGCCTTTCCTGCCTCCTGACGAGGGATTATTCTTTCCGGGAGCCGCGGCCGCGGCAGCTGCCTTCGCTCTCCCTGCCTTCGCTGTGGTCGTTGCCGTTGTGTTCACGGTCCTGGGTGGAGCCTTTGCCGCCTTCTCAGCCGGTCCGGCCGGCTTTGAAATGGTCTTCTCCGCCGCCGCACCCGCCTTCGGGGATCCGCTCCCCGGTTTGGCTTCGCTCTTCTTTTCCGATCTGGCCATTTGCATTCCTGCTGATATGGAATGGTGCCCATTTCCGGGGCACCGATAATACCTAATTATACATAAATAATAAATTTTATTAAATAATTTTATAAATTGACTATTTATAATGACGGGAGGAGGCCGGCTGTTCATGTGCTCCCCTGCATTGCTCCGCCTTTGAAAGCGGGAGAAGGTATGGAGGGATCTTCAGGATCGTATTGTGCGAACGGATCCATTCCATCTGCCCGTGCCGCGTATGGGCATTATACGGTCTTGCGTTCGGCTGATCCGTCATCCTTATTTCTACTGGCCGGGATACCCACTCAGCGATGTCCGGGGTGCGATACGCCTGTCTTCCTGCCCCTTCCTGCTCCCGTGGAGAGAGAGGGGAGGATGACACGCGTGCGCTGCCCGGAAAGAGGGGAGGACAGAGGTGCGGGGCATGAGGATCGGCGTCTCCACCTGGTGCCTCCTCGATCGCACCCTCGGGGAGGCGCTGGAGTGCCTCTCCTCCAGAGTGAAGGAGGTGGAGATCCTCTCCGATGCCTCGCACGACCTCCTGCATGCAGGGGTGGATTGCTGCTCCTCCTTCGACCTCCGCTACTCCGTGCACGCACCGGTGACTGACCTGAACATCGCCTCGTGCAGGGAGCGGGTGCGCGAGGTCTCGCTCGATATACTGGAGGAGGTCTGCGAGCGGGCAGCCGTGATAGATGCCTCCTGCGTCGTCGTGCACCCTGGGTTCATGCCCTGGATGGAGCTCCGCGAGAGATCGCTCGCCTGCCTGCACCGTTCGCTGAAGCGGCTCTCCGGGGTGCAGGAGGAGCAGGGCATCAGGATCGCGGTCGAGAACATGGGGAGCTGGGAGGTATGCCATTTCAGGGATACCTCGCTCCTTCCGGCGATCAGGGAGCTGGGGCTCGGCTTCTGCCTCGACATAGGGCATGCGCACATCAACGGCGCGCTGGAGGAGTTCCTGCACTTAGCAGAGCCCGATCACGTGCATGTCCACGACAACCATGGGAGGGAGGACGACCATCTCGCGCCGGGAGAAGGTGGGATCGACTTCAACCGGATCGCAGTGGCGCTCCCTGCGGGCGTGCCCTGGATCGAGGAAGTGCATGACCTCCGGGCATGCGATTCCGGTCTCCTCCACCTCTCGCGTCTTCATTCAGAGCGGGATAGGCGCCATACCGGAAGATACCCGTGAATGAAACGGGACACCCGGTGCGACGGCGGCGAACGCAGTGGAGAGAGCAGATACCATGCCCGACCGAAAATCCCTTCGGAGCACCGGGGAGCTGCTTGTAAAAAACCTGCCCCCTGCCTGGGGCGCAGATGCGGAGCGGAGACTGCGACGCTTTCTCCATGCACGGAGCGGGTGGGAGGTGGTTTTATTTAAACACAGTGTTCAGGGCCGGTCGCCCTGCATACCCTCATTCCCCCGCCCCTCTCCGTTCTCCCGCGAACCCGATCACCACTCCTGCGAAACCGGAGATAAAAGGCACATGCAATCTGACATCATCCCGAACCGTATCCAGCTGCAGCGCGATTTCATCGCAACGGCAGACCTCTTCGTCGCGCACAACGGTTCTGTCGACCAGTCATATGTGATGCCATACGTGACCGACTTCATGAAGGCAAATGGATACGGTAATGTAAGCTGGAAGACACTGAAGAACCCCTCCATGGTATGGAACACGCCTGGCGGTGCGAAGAACCTCTCCCGCGAGGTCGCCGGGTGGCTGATCGAGGCGGACGCGGCGAACAGGACGTACTACGAAACCCGACTTCAGGATTTCCTGACGGAGATCGAAAAGGCAGACCTCACCCCCGACGAGAGGGCACGGATTTCGGGACAGCAGGTGGTCGTGATGATCTGGCAGAAAGAGGCGGCGGAGGAGTGGCTCGGGCTCAATGTGGTGACCGTCTTCGCCCCCGAATTCTACCAGCAGGGCAAATTCATGCCAAGGGCGGTGGTGAACGACATCTGGAATAACCCCGAGAAGTACCGCGACGTGAGGTATGTCATCGAGAACATGCAGTCGGGCGATATGGCGAAAGGCGTGGAAGAGGCACTCCGGGACAACAAGATAAACGCGAAGAGGGTCGTATTCACGAACTTTCCGAAGTCCATCCCGGGGGTGGAATCCCTCCCCGACGTGATCAGGTACAACAAGGCGCTGGTGACTCCTCCACAGCAGGAGACCACTCCTGTCACCACCATGCCGTCCACCCCGCTCTCCCTCTGGCTGGTGCCCGTTTCACTCGCCTCTCTGATCCTGCTCGCTGTGCGGTCCAGAAAATAACTTTTTTTATCTTCAGCCCCGATATGCTCGATTCATCGTGAAAATGCATTGAACCGATACCATCAAGCCGGTCCTCTCCGTATCCTCAGTAACTGGACGTGCAGGAGGCCCCATCGTACCACGAACCCCGATCTTCGTCGATCGATAAGCATATATGTCCATCTTGTGGCTCCATCCTCCGCATGTCTCCTGTCCGTTTCCTGTTCCGGTGTCCCATGGATCATATCCCGATGGTCGCATGCTCCTTTTTATCCTGTCGTGATACCTCGAACGTTCAGATGGTGATCGGTTCGGGGCCGGCAGATACCCGTGGACCGGTACGCTACAGGATGGAGCGAGGGGGTGCCGGGCGGAAGAAGGGGAAGTGGAGAGACCGAAAAAAGGCGATATGCGGGAGCGGCAGATACGGTCGAACTCTCCGACTTCCGTACCGACGATCGGATGATACGTGATGTCTGATGAAACCATTAATATTCTCCGAAATTAATACAAAATGAAAATAATGATTATTTTTGAAATTTAATATTTTAAAAAGTGAATTGAAAAATAATAAACCTTATATATTAATTATAAAATATAATTACACATGGTGTTCCGAGCATTCGCAGCGAAGAGGCAGCACCCCTTCCAATCCTCACTCGGGTTCGTGCTGATGGTCCTCTTCGGCGTCTGCCTCGCACTGGACATATGCACGACGAACCAGATCCTGAGTATGGGCGGAGCGGAGCTGAACGCGGTGATGGTGCCGGTGGTCGGTTCTCCGCTGGTGCACGGGATGTTGAAATCGGGGTTCTTCGTCGGTGCTCTCGCGTGGGCTGCATGGTGCGAGGACCTGATCCCCGATGCCGGCATGACGATCCTCTCGGCGCTCTCCGGCTGGTTCCTCTATGTGGTGATCTTCAACCTATACTCGCTCTCCTTTGCCCCGGGACTTATCTGAACATGTAATAAATATCAAAGACCTGAATGCAGATGTCTCTGCCGCCGCATCGATGACCTATGAGGAGACGGCAGTCATCCGATCTTCATATTCTGTATGAGGAATGTTAGAACAAATTAGCTTGTTTTAAATACAAAAATATTGTAAAGTTGAATGCTGCAGCAGTGGCTGCGGCTGGAGGTATGGATGAAGAGAGATGATGGAGCGGTTTCACCGGTCGTCGGTGTCATGCTCATGCTGGTGGTCACCATAATCATCGCCGCCGTGGTGAGCGGGTTTGCCGGCGGGCTCGCCGGGGGGACGAAGGCGGTGCCCCAGGCAGCGATTGCGGTGAAGATCGATACCGCTGCGGATGACGGGATGGGCGGGACGACGACGAAGATGACGTTCACGCTCCTGAGCGGCGACCCGATCCCGACCAGGGATCTGGAGATCGTGACGTACTACACGAACGCGAGCGGGTACACCTACAAGCACACGCAGAGCGCGTCCAGCGACATGGTGGACCTGTACGGCCTGGGTACTGCCAATGCCAGAATGCCGTACCTGAACGACGCGAGATACGGTTACGCCGGAGACAATCCGGCGGTGGACTTTGGCAACTATACCTGGAAGACAGGAGATGTCCTGAGTACCGGGAACGTCCCCGGGACTGCGACTCTGCTCGGAATCGGTTTCACCCGTGGTACCTGGCCGGATCCGGACACCTTCGACGATCCTGACTTTGGACCCGGCAGCATTGTGGAAGTGAAGATTCTCCATGTACCGAGCGGGAAGTTTATCTTCGACAGGGAGGTGGCGGTGCTATGAAGAACGACATGGAGTCGGCGGTCTCGCCCGTCGTGGGCGTGATGCTCATGCTCGTCGTGACGATCATCATCGCCGCGGTCGTGAGCGCGTTCGCGGGTGGGCTCGCGGGCGAGAGCAGGAAGGCCCCCCAGGCCTCGCTGAGCGTCACACCGGTGATCGAGGGGATCCAGGACACCGACAAGACAGATTATACCTATGAATATCCAACCGGCTTCACCGCGAAGAACGGCCTGCTCTTCGAGCACAAAGGCGGAGATGGTTTCGCCCTGAACGATATCGCGATCCAGCTGCAGAGCCAGGATGCGAAGTACACCATCACGATGGCAGATACGATCAATTCAAGCTCGACCTGTCTGCCGGGCGAAATAACGAAATATTTCGGGGAGATCGGCTCGAATGACGGCTTCATCGCACCGGGAGACAGGTTCATGCTCTATGCGGATAACTGCTACGACAGCAGCGATGGGATGTATGGGCCTCCGCAGGGGAGAGCCATTTCCTGGAAACCAGCTGGCGCAGAGTATGGTTTCGCCGTATTCCTGAACACGAAGTGCGAGTATGCGATCATCGACAAGGCGAGCCAGAAGGTCATCCAGAAGGGCGAGTTTGTGCTCATGTGATTCGGGAACGGACCCCTCCTTTTTTATTTTACGTATCGCCTTACATCATGGAAGAGATGCCATGTCTTTGAATAAACGAATAATGGGTTTTCTCGCTGTAATGTCGGTCCTGATTCTCGCGCTCTATCCGGTGCAGGGTGCCCTCACCATCACCGACGATGTGGGCTACAGCACGACAATCGAATCCCCGCCACAGCGGATCGTCTCGCTCGCCCCCGCGAACACGGAGATCCTCTTTGCTCTGGGTTTGAACGATCGCGTGGTGGGTGTAACCGAGTACTGCAACTACCCGCCCGAGGCACAGGAGAAGCCGAAGGTCGGCGGATACAGCACGGTGAGCATCGAGAAGGTGATCGCGCTGAAGCCCGATCTGATCCTCGCCGCCTACGGGAACGGAGAGGCGCTGATCTCGAACCTGCGCAACCTGGGCTTCAGGGTGATTGTCCTCCATCCTGAGACGCTGGATGGCATTCTCGAGGACATCCGGCTCGCCGGCATGGCGACCGGCGCAGAGCAGAATGCCACCTCGCTGATCGGGGAGATGGAGGAACGCATCCGCAGGGTGGAGGAGAGGGCGTCGAAGGCGAGAGAGCGCCCGCGGGTCGCCCACGTGATCTGGAACGATCCCATCTATGTCAGCGGCAACGGCACATTCCAGGATGAGCTGATCGCCCGTGCCGGCGGGATGAATGCCTTCCCCCGCGTGGAAGGGTGGAAGGCGGTCGGTATCGAGGACTTCCTTGCAGCGGACCCCCAGGTGCTGATCGTGAACAGAGGCACGGGGATGGGGGGAGGAGAGGACGAGATCGCGAGGTATTTTTTCACAGAGCCGAGGTTTTCGAACGTGACGGCGATCCGCGAGGGCCGGGTGCACCTCGTTGATACGGACATCGTCGATCGCGCAGGGCCGAGGATCGTGGATGCGCTGGAGCAGTTCGCGGATGCGATTCACCCCGTGGAGAGAACCGATCGCACCGGCGCTCTCACCACCGGTGGTGCAGCGTCCACCCCGGGGTTCACCGCCGGCATCACCGCTCCGGCATGCATGTTCGCGATCCTTCTGTTATGCATCGGCACGAGAAGAAGATGATGAGGTGAAGGACGCACCCCAAGAAGCGTGGGGTGGACTTCTGTGAAGAAGGCGTTTACACACATCGGATCAACGAAGGGAGACGAGTAGGGGACAGAGTATTAATACCGAGATTCTCCGGCCATATACGGGAAGGCGGGCCAGAACAGGGGTGGAGCCCTTCTGGACCATGGCGATGATGGGGTGCACCGCAGGGGTGCTCCCGGATACGATTGAAGGGGCAATGATGGCGACGTTCGGGGGATCGCGATCGCCTGCGTCAGGGCATCACACCCGAATCTTATGGGCCGGCGGCCCGAGTACGAGGTGATGTGCTCCTTCGGCCGGATAGCAGGAGAAGTACCCCGCCTCGATGAGAGGGCAGCAGAATCCCACCTGCAGTTAAAGGCGTCATGTTCACCGGTGGACGGCTGCGTGCGCCGAATGAGAGTTCGGTAAAGAGAGGGGCTGGAAGGTGCAGTCCACAGAGCCACGAAGGTCTGGCGATCCAAGTGACCGATTCCCAGAATCAATTTTTTCCATCCGCACCATGCGTGCCATGCAGATCGACGTCCCTGCGGGCCCACCGGGGGTTTCGCGGTGTAGCAATGTTTTACTCTGCTGCCGGCCTTCATCTGTTGACCGAAAATTCATCGGAACGGAGAATCGTTATTTTGCAATGATTGAACGAGGGAGATCGATCTGCATCGATTCGGTTCATCTGGAGCCGAACCCGTTTATATGGCAAACAAAGAATCACCGATCAAATTCGGAATCGCTGGGTGCTCCTCTCCTGACAAGACGATATCATCACTTCACCCGGTGATCCGGATTTTTCATTGCCCTTACCAGACGCCGGTCCTCGCACTCGACCCATTCGAACTCGAGCGTGGAATAGACGATGCCAAACCTCTTCAGGCGCTCCTTCATCTCCGCCTTGATCTCCTCCAGACGCAGCACGTCGGTCTCGCAGCTGTACACGTGTGCATCCAGCACATGGATGTGCGCGCAGAGGCTCCAGAGGTGGAGGTTGTGCACGCCGCCGACACCCTCGACCGACTCCATCTCCCGTGCCACCTCCTCCGCATCGATGTCGCGTGGGGCGAACTGCAGGAGGATGCCGATCGCATCACGCAGCAGTGGGTACGAGGAGGCGAGTATGACCGATGCAATGGCGAGGCCGAGGAGGGGATCGACGATCGTCTGTCCGGTGAGCGCGATCCAGACGGCGGCTAGGATCACCGCGATCGAGGAGAGGGTATCGCCCATCACGTGAAGGAACGCACTCCTCACGTTCAGATCGTGGCTCCCGTGCAGCACCTGCATCGCAGCGATATTCGCGAAGAGCCCGACGACTGCGACGGGGAGCATGATTTGACTCGCGACAGGCGAAGGAACGAGGAGCCGCATGACCGCCTGCCGGACGATGAAGAGGCTGATCGCCACGAGGAGGATCCCGTTCAGCACCGCCGCACCGATCTCCACCCGGTGATAGCCGAACGTCCTCGTCGGGGTGGGGAGCCTCTCTGCCACGATGATGGCGCCGAGCGACAGAAGCAGGGCGACCATGTCCTGGAGCATGTGCGCCGCATCTCCGAGCAGGGAGAGGGATCCCGAGATGAGGCCTCCGATCACCTCGGCGAGGAAGATCACCGAGGTGAGTGCAATGGCGATCTGGAGGGATCTCTTCGGAGTCCGATCGGACGGATTCCCCCTTTCAGCGCACGCATCCCTGTGTTCCTGCATCCCTATCTGATCTTCAATTCGGGTTCATAAACACCGGCGAACCCTCCCAATGATCGATTCCATCAACACCTCCAGATGTTTTTGAGGCAAAACGACATCACGGACCACGAAACCCCTGCAGATCTTTCCACCAGGACACGATCGAAGAGGGAGCGCAATGGATCCGACGTCAGAGGGGTGCTGACCCGCGCTGAACGCAACCCGATGCAGAGCGCCCGGGGGCATATATCGGGAGGTGGATCCTCCAATGTAACGAATTAACGCAATTCTCTCTTCTATCGGGAGATCGCGGTGGGATGGGATGTTTTATCCTTCCCCGCATGCAGGGTCGGATGGACGGGGATCCCCCCCAGAGGAGGCAGCCGGGGCATGGATCTGTATCGGAGACCTGAAAATACCCGAATGCGCCCGATGCTCCCGAGATGGTCCTTGTTTCTACCCGTGGTCGACGGGATGGGACATTGCCCACAGGAGGTATAAAAGAGAGATAACCGGGAGCTCCGCCCTTCTTCCAAAGGAGCGGTTTTTTTGGTCCTTTCTGATCGAACTATCTCCTTCACGCCTCGTATGCGACGAGAATGCTTCCCGTATCCTTCTCCAGTGACTGGATCTTCTTCAGCGCATCGGGGGCGAGTTTCTTGTAACTCGGGATTTTTTCGTAGGCGATGAGGATGATCCCCATCTTCTTCTCCATCTTCCTGATCTCCCCGAGCTGGTCTTCGGAGAGCTTCGCGATCTTCGGGCATTCCATGGCCATCACCGTGCCGATCTCCTACCTTATCGGGAATAAACCTTATCCATGACTTGAATTGTCTTAATTCCATATATTTTGTCATTTACCGGTTCGCATGACAAAGGCACGATGATGAAGAGGATCATTCGTGCAGGGCATGGGAACTGGGCGCTCATTGGTCTTAAGGGGCTCTGCATACCAAGCGTTTCATCACACCATTCGACCCGGGGGCGCAATCGATCTTTCGGACGGAGTGGCCCGTACCGGGGTATCGGATCTTCAGGCAGACGGATTATTCGTATGGAAAAAAGGTTTGATGATCAGCACTGACCGCTGGCACTGGGCTGGGTCGAGCTCAGGTTGACTGCACATGACGCAGGAGGCGAGATGAATGCATCGCAGATCGCCTGTTTGAAGGCCTCTGGCGAGCGTGCGCCCGAATACCTCACATCGTTGATGATCAGGGTGGGGGAGCCTGTCACCCGGTTTTTGGAGGTAAGCTGCTCGTCATCCTTCAGCATGGAGATCCCCTCGCTCCCGTAGGCGCACTCCTCGATCCCTGCCGGATCGATGCCCAGCGATTGAGAGGCATTCTTCCAGCATTCGTCCAGTTTCGCCGCATCGCTGTATATCGGGTAACATTCGCTGTTGACCTGCATCAGGTACTTTCAATACAGATCAGGATGCTGCTTCTGGATGCAGACCTGTCTTAGATCCTCCTTTGCCTCGTTAGCGCCGTGCAGGGAGTTCACTGTATCCGGTGTCTCTCCCCCCACCCTCGCGATGAACCGCACCTTCATATCCACACTATCTCCGAGCAGGTCCACGACCGACTTCATCGCGTTCTCTGCCTGCACGCCATAGGGGCAGAAGGCCATCACATACAGGTCTATGGTGGGCCTTTCTGTATTCACCATCGCAGGCGTGGGTGTTGGAGAGGGTGTCGGGGTGGGTGTCGGGACCGGTTCAGTCGTGTCGATCGGTTGATCCAGAAAGAGGAGCACACAATCGGTGCTCGCATACACCGGTAAATTCTGTCCTTTGTAACTGGTGATGATCTCGAATATCCCGTTCTTCTCCTTCACGGAGACGACCTTCGCCTTGTCCGTGCCGGTGGCGATATATTTATTAATATAAGAGATCATCGAATTCCCGCACGTTCCCGCAGGTATCTTCTCACCACCCGCTTCTCCGCCCGAGGGCGGAGAGATGAAAAAGATCGCGATGAAGGCAATCAAAGCGATGAGCAATAACAGCGACACATACATCCACATACCTGAGGAGGAGATGCCCCCCTCCTTTTCAGAACTATTCTTTCTATCGACGTTTGGTACCTCTCTTACCGTATCCTTCTATTTATTCACCTGATCGGAGATTATCATTTTTTTCTTTTTTGTAGCGGTGGCGTGAATGTCCGCAGGGATCAGTCCCGCGCCCTTCGAACCAGATCCCTTCCATACACCAGAGGTATCGTATGTATGGCTGAAGTCTCCGTGGATCGACCCCGATCCCCGGTTTATTTCATATCGCAAATGATGATCCTTCATAGGGAGGTGGAGAATATGGGAGGATCATCTCTTTTTCAGCCGGCGCCCTGAAAAGTTGAGTACCCTGCCACCGAACATCAGGGGAGCCGATCGACCTCACAGATCCTGATGTTCGGGGAATAAAGGCCCTGTCCGCCGGTGCAGGACATCCCGATCCGCATCACTCCCATCATCTTCGGATGAATACAGTTATTCTTACATAAAACAAACTGACTTTATCCATCATGAGGCGCCCCCTCCTTCTCTCCCTGCTGTTCCTCGTCCTCCTCTGCACCATACTCCTCTCCATCGTGATCGGTCCTGCCGGCACCCCCTTTCTCGATCTGGATCAAGAGGTCACCTCCACCATCGTCTTCTCCGTCCGGCTGCCCAGGGCGATCGCCGCTGCCCTCGTAGGCATCGGTCTTGCCGCCTCGGGGGTGGTGATGCAGGGGCTCTTCCGTAACTCCATGGCGGACCCCTACCTGCTCGGGACCTCCTCGGGGGGAGCGCTCGGCGCCGCCTTCGCCATCGTCTTTCTGAACGGCACCCTCCACTGGGTCTTCGCCTTCATCGGCTGCATCGTGGCCATGGCGATCGTGTACGCGATCTCGGTGCGTGGGGGGCGTGTGCCCGTCGAGCAGCTCCTGCTCACGGGCATCGCGGTCTCCGTCTTTCTATCCGCCCTCCTCTCCTTCCTCATGTACACCTCGGATAAGAGCCTCCACCAGATCTTTCTCTGGCTCATGGGCGGCTTCTGGAGCGTCTCCTGGAGCGATGTGACCATCGGGCTCCTCGTACTGCCCGCCTCCCTTTCGCTCCTGCTCTTTTCACGCGAACTGAACATCTTCTCCATGGGCGAGGAGGACGCGCTTCACCTGGGCGTGGATACGGAGCGCATGAAGAAGGGGCTGCTCCTGGCGAGCGCCTTCGTCACCGGCATCTCTGTCGCGATCGCGGGGAGCATCGGCTTCATCGGCCTGATCACGCCGCACCTGATGCGTCTGCTCCTCGGCCCCGATCACCGGTTCCTCCTGCCGGGAGCGATGATGGCGGGTGGCGTGCTCCTGGTGCTCTCGGACACGCTTGCGAGGACCATCGGTGGCGAGGTGCCCGTCGGGGTGATCACCGCCTTCTTCGGCGCCCCCTTCTTCATCTTCCTGCTGAAGAGGAGGTACGCACCATGATCGAGCTGCAGGAGGTCGACCTCGAGTACGGGGCAGAGAAGGTGCTGGAAGGGATCACCTTCAGGAGCGGGGCGGGCGAGCTCCTGGGGATCCTGGGCCCCAATGGCTCCGGCAAGACCACGCTGCTGAAGGCGATCTCGCGCATCGTGAGGCCCTCGAACGGGGTCATTCTCGTGAATTCCCGCTCCCTCCAGGAGTTCGGGCAGAAGGAGCTCTCCCGCGAGATCGCCGTTGTTCCGCAGAGCTCGGAGCCGAAGTTCGACTTCAGCGTGGAGGAGGTGGTGAGGATGGGACGCTACCCGCACAAGGAGAGGTTCGCGACCGAGGACGAGGAGGACAGGAGGATCGCGTCACTTGCGATGGAGGCGACCGGTATCCTGCATATCGCGTCGAGATCCGTCCTCGAGATCAGCGGGGGCGAGCTGCAGCGGGTGATCATCGCCCGTGCCCTCGCGCAGGAGCCGAAGGTCCTCCTCCTCGACGAACCGACATCGCACCTCGATCTCGGGCAGCAGGTGAGCATACTCGAGATGCTGAAGACGCTCTCGCGGAAGATCGCGGTCATCGCCGTCTTCCACGACCTGAATTACGCAGCGCACTACTGCGACCGCCTGATCCTCCTGCACGATCACCGCATTCTGGCGATGGGGGATCCGGAGAGCGTCTTCACGCCCGAGCGGATCAGAGCGGCGTTCGGGATCGACGTGACGGTGCGGAGGAACCCCCTGACCGGGAGACCCGCGATCTCGCCGCTCTGGAGGAGGACGGAGAACGGCGCGGGAGGAAGGAGGGTCCATGTGATCTCGGGTGCCGGCGAAGGTGCAGACCTCCTCAGCGCACTGCAGAACGAGGGTTATGCGGTGAGTGCCGGTGTCCTCTCCGTGAACGATACGGACTATGCGGTGGCGACCGCGCTCGGCATCCCCTGCATCTCCGAACCCCCCTTCTCTGCGGTGAGCGAACGTGCGATGGAGGAGCTGAAGGCGGCGCTGGAGAATGCGCATGCGGTGGTGCTCACGCGGGGGCTCTGGGGGAGGGGGAACCTCGGTAACCTGCATGCACTGGAGACGAGCGGTGCAGGATGTATCGTCATCGTAGACTGCCCTTCGGGGGAGGGGGAGTGGGACTTCACGGGCGGCGAGGCGTCAGAGATCCTGGAGCGGCTGAAGGCGAAGGGCGCCGTGGTGACGAGGGAGGTACCTTCCACCCTCGATCTTCTGAAGACGATTTTTATCTCTCGGAAGAACTCTGATTGAAATTTCCTTCTGCGATGACCCCCCGCGCTTTCATAAGAGTTACGGCTGGCGAGGCTTTGCACCCAGACCACGTTTTGCACCTTAAATAATTGGCTTGCACTTAAAGTCTCATTTCTGGCTTTGACTCTAATGCGTATTCCAATACGCAATACCCTCAGCAGCCGTATGACATCCCGAGCCAAACAGATCGGTGTTCAGCCCCTCGAAAACACAATGCCCGCCTTTTGAACATGCCACAACGCCCGCCGTATGTTGAGGCCATAATAGGTTGGCGCGGTGCCCCTTACTTGTCATCCAGGAGTCCACAGCCTCCTTTTCCATCCCTGAAGAGTAAGAGCCCCCTGAGGGAAACCCATAGGCATTTTCGGCAAGGTATTCGCCTGATGAAAAACCATACTTGGTTTTTATGCTATCCGGGCAGGTTCCGGTAACTGGGTTGACGTGATCCATATAGCCATATTGGTCCATGTCATTGACGCGAGCTATGGCGAGATGGTATACTCGTGAGTCATACCTGATGGAGGATAACCCATTTTGAGCTCTCAACTGGTTGACGTAAGTGAGGACTTCCTTCGCCTTTTCTTCGGAGGTGTAGGTATCCCAAGAGAACCCCAGGAACGACGCTGTGGCCGGATCTGTAGCCGTTGGTAACACGGCTGGATTTGTGGTCGTTACTGGAGCAGATGTTGGCTGAGGTATGATCGAAGATGTGTCAATATTTACCGATGGAAGGTAGAATATCACGGCGATACCGGCAATGATGAAAACCATAATTAGTATCGCAAACCCTAATTTCGAGCTCTTTTTAGGTCTCCAAGGTCGCCGGGCATGGGTATAGAGCCGGTAGGTTTCCCGCCCGTTCTCGTCGAAGATGATGAGGGTTCCTTCCCAATGGGTGGCATGGGCGACTTTATGAGCATGCCGTATTGCTCTCTCCCGGGAGTGGCTACCACCTCTGAGGGTTTGCCAGGAGCCATTGGGTAAGGTGCGTTTCGTGCGATAGTAAGACATTTTTAAATATTCCCACCAATCCGGGAAGATGATGGCATTTCCGGCTTTGACATTGTTGTTTCCATTCTCCAAATTCTGTCAGTATCCAATGAAAGTATCCAGTCCATTTTCACTGGAGAATAATTCACAACCTCGTAAGCGACATTGATGCTTTTATTCTCTCCATCGATGAAAGGGTAGGCATAATAGAATTTTGACAGATCTTCCCAATCTTGTTCATGATGATGATGGCCATGAATGACCCACCCTTTCCAGTTCTCGGGTATAGTTTCGCCGCTTTTTCCTGGGTCATGGGTAAGATAGAACATTCGGCCCTAATAATCGAGGATATTGCTCCCTATGTCAAAGGGATCATGGTTTCCGTGAACGAGGATTTTGTGCCCATTTAATTTATTGAGATACCCCTGATAGATTTTAATGCTTTCATCTAATACTCGATGGTATCACGATCATTGTCTCCCCAGCTTCCCGCCTATGTAAAATCACCCAAATATATTGCGGTATCATCCTTTCCGACGACCCCATTCCACTTTCTTATCATGAAGGCGTCCATTTCATGAACGTCTGAAAATAGCTCATTGGTCTCTGGATTGATCCGATGAAAGTACTCGATAACCTGATCTGCGCCGAAGTGATTATCACTAATCAGATAAATTGTCATTGCTGATCCACCTTACAACCACAATCACCTAGAGCAATTATTATCAGTACCACAATCATTAGAATCCACAATAACCCAGTGCTCTTTCCAGATCGTCTCCGAGACCATCGGGCTTTGCGTCTATTCCGCCTTATTTGATTGAAATACGGACAATATACACCCCCCTCTAAGAATTGGCAATCTGTCGCATTTGGATTTGTTGGATGACCCATAACTGCGTATGAATTGTCATCAGAATAAATGCATTCATTCTTCTTCTTTTGATGATGCGTTGCTCTTATTTTTGGGCTCCCCACATCAATCATCCCCCGTCATTTGTTCCGATATTCAATGGTTCTTGCATCTTCTGGCGTGATAAGGGCAACGTCAAAGATCCGATAAAATACCGTTTAATGAGAGAATTCCATCGCTCACCGGTCTTCGGACCTGGCCGGGAATTTGTTGCCCGGCCTTTTTTTCAGGTATCGTCCATTGAGCTCATACACCAATACTTCCGGATGAGACGAGGGCTGTACGCATCCGGACAGATCAGCGGTTGCACCGGTTCCAGGCTCCGAAACGGCTCAGACAGTGGTGCACTCCCCCTTCGCCCTCTCCAGCTGCCTCTTCAGGAGCGCGAGCGCCTGCTTCTCCCTGGAACGGGGGATCGCCTTCCGGTTCAGATACTCCAGGTGCTCGACGATCGCCGGCAGGAATTCTGCGGGAAAACCGATGATCGTCTCGTTCTGACCGATATCTGTCGCTTCGCGGCAGCCGTAGCATCCCAGCCCGAAGTTCAGGCGGTGTTCGAGCAGGGGCACGATGGTGGAGTCGACGCAGGTCGCCTGCAGCACCGCGGTGGAGCCCTTCACCCGCTCGCCGCCCGTCGCATGCATATACGCGAGGACGATCCACATCAGCCGCTCCACCTCGGCCTCCACCACGACCAGATCGGGTATCTCCCTCGCGTCATCGAGCGGGAAGACCTCGATGGCGACGACTTTCCCGGGTTCGAGCACGGGCATCCGCTCAAACATCCTCCTCCCCACCTCCTCCTCCTAGGTGATGCCATAACCGATCAGCCCCCTCCCGCTGCTCAGCGCCTCGGGGAGCGGCTTGAAGCCGAACGCCCGTGCGGCAGCAGGGCAGGCGATGTTCTTCTCCGTCACCACCACGTGTTCGCCGTGGCGCGCCATCATCAGCGCCTGGCAGTAGCGCATGTGCACCTCCGGCATTCCGGCTGCCTCTTCTCCTCTCTCCTCACCCTTCCTCACGAGACGGACGCCGATCGCGGATCCCTTCAGCCCGAGGATCCGCGTCAGCGCTTTACCGTGTTTCTGCACCTCTCTCGCATCCATCTGTATCGCACCCCTTCTCTCCTGATATTCTTATATTCCAGAGAGATCCCGCTCTCCATCGTTCACAGGGTATTTTGTCCGACATCGCAGGCAGGGGCCCCCTGTGCATCCCGCCCCGGTATCCCTTCGCCGGTATTCCAATCCGCCTGTCTCTGCTACCTCACCACCAGCACATGCGCCTTCGCATGGTGCACGATCGCCTCGGTCACGCCGCCCAGCAGGACCCGCGCCGGACTCGTCCGCCCCTTCGCCCCCATCACGATCAGCGTGGGTTCCAGGGTCTCCTCGACCGAGAGGATCTCCTCGATCGCGTTCCCTGTGGTGAGCACTGTCACCACCTGCGGTATGCCGAGCGCCTCGAAACGCTCCTTCAGCGCGTTCAGGCGCAGGGCATCCCTCCGGTTGAACTCCGCGATCTGCTCCTGCGAGACGAACGAGAGGCGCCTCGTGTCCTGCACATGCATGACAACGAGGCTCTCGGGCCTCGCGCCAGAGATCCACTCGATATACGGGATGCCGCGTTCCGCCTCGCCAGAGAAGTCCGTGAGGTACAGCACCCTCCTGAATATGCCCGTCTTCAGCGTGCAGGTCTTTGGATCCCCTTCCTTCAGTATGTGCACGCGGAGGACGAGGAGGGGTGCTTTCGCATGGTGGAGCACGTTCTCCGTCGTGCTCCCCAGGAACATTCGGGAGAGGAGCGACCTCCCGTGCAAGCCCATCACGATGAGCGAGTGGTGCATCGCCTCCGCCCTTTCCAGGATCTCGATCCAGGGTATGCCCGGCACCACCTCCGCCTCCACCTCGGAAACGCCGCATGCCTCCAGGCATGCCTTCCACTTCTTCATCGCTTCCCTGTCGTGCGCGAGCATGGTCGGGTCGCCCGCCGTCTCGCGGATGTTCATCACGTAGAGCAGGAGTGCCTTCCCGACACCGAGGCGGGCGATCTCCTGCACCACCGGAGCCATCGCGGCAGCCGCGCCGTGGATCTCCAGCGGAACGAGCATCGATTCCAGTTTCATGAGACTTCACCAGCAAAGAGATTCTGCGTTCTCAGGCATATCCTGACAAGCATGAGCATCACCGGCACCTCGATGAGCACACCCACGACGGTCGCGAGCGCTGCCCCCGAAGCGAGCCCGAAGAGGATGGTCGCGGTGGCAATTGCCACCTCGAAATGGTTCGAGGCCCCGATCATCGCTGCCGGTGCCGCATCGCGATATGGCAGCCTCAGCCACCGTGCGATGATGAAATAACCCAGGACGAAGATGAGCATCGTCTGGATGAAGAGGGGGATTGCGATCCAGAGGATGGTGAACGGATTCTCCACGATCACCTCCCCCTTGAAGGTGAAGAGGAGGACGAGGGTCCCCAGGAGCGCAGCGATCGAGACAGGGGTGAGGTATTTGAGGAATCTCGTCTCGAACCATGCCATCCCCCTGTGCTGGATGATCCACTTCCTCGTGTAGTAACCCGCGACGAGTGGGAGACCCACGTAGATCGCGACGGAGAGAAGGATCGTCTCCCAGGGGATCGGCATCGCATTCACCCCCAGCAGGAAACCGCCGAGCGGTGCGTACAGCACGAGCATGGTAAGCGAGTTGATGGCGACCATGATCAGGGTGAGGCCGTCGTTTCCCTCGCCAGGTAGCTCCACATCAGCACCATGGCGGTGCAGGGCGCGATGCCGAGCAGGATGCATCCCGCGATGTAACTCCTCCAGAGCTCGACCGTGCTTCCATCGGGGAGGAGATCCACGCCGGGTACGAACCCCGCGAAGAGGTACCCGAGGAAGAAGGTGGCGATGAGGTATATGGTGAACGGCTTGATCGCCCAGTTGATAAACAGAGTCAGGGCCACTGGTTTTGGAGTCCGGGCGGCCATGAGCACCTCGGCAAAGTCGATCTTCACCATGATGGGGTACATCATGAAGAAGAGCGCGATCGCGATGGGAATGGAGACCTGGTAGATCGAGAACGAATCGAGGGCCACGGCAACGCCGGGTGCAACTGCTCCGAGGCCGATCCCGGCGAGGATGCAGACGACCACCCACAGTGTGAGGTACTTCTCGAAGAGCGAGAGCCGACGTTCAGCCATATCCCTTCAGCCCAATGATCTCATGCGCCCACACCCCTCCAGACCGCCTCCACCACCTGCTCGATCTCCTCCTCCTTCGGGATGAGTTCGCCCGTTTTCTTGATTCCGAGAGAGGTCACGATCACGTGCTGACCGACCTTCAGGTTCTGCTGCTCGAGCACCTTCCTCGCGCATGCAACGGGACACCTGTCGATCGCGACCAGTTCCTCCCCCTTCTCCACCTTCTCCATCGTGGCAGGTGCACGTATGGGTATGCCCGCGGTGCAGGCCATGATCCCGTACCCCTCCATGGCGAGGCGCACCCTCGCATGATTCGTCATCTGTCCCGTTTTGGAGGCGCCGGCGCAGGGGAATATGACCCTCTTCTTTCCTCCCTCGCCCACGCCGGGGCCGCCGCAGACACACTTCTCCTCTTCTTTTGCCATCCCCATCACCTCTTCAACATCTCCTTCAGTTCCTTCACATCTGCCACCCTGCCGGAGACCTTCAGTTCGCCGTCGACGATCAGCGCGGGTGTGAGCATCACTCCGCGGTCCATGATGGCGGTGATCTCCTCCACCTTCTGTATCTCGGCGGAGATGCCCAGCTCCTTCACGGCGATCTCCACGTTCTTTGCCAGACGTTTGCACTTCATGCAGCCAGTACCCAGAATCTCGATCTTCATGACTCACTTCACCTCTCTCAGGTATTCCCTTAGCAGCGCGTCGCGGTACTTCGTCTCTGCTGCCTTCGGGACATAGTTGGAGACCTTCACCCGTTTCAGCAATTCGTCTGCGATCTCGTCGCCCTTCGCGAGATTCAGTCCGTTCACCTCCTCGATGATGCTGTCGAGCATTGCGATTCCCACCACAATCCCTCCGATCTCGATCTGCCTGATGCGCCGCAGTGCATCCGCAGCGCAGCAGGGCTTCTCGTTCGCTCCCATGCCCCTTCTCACCCCAGGAAGATGCCGTATATCACTCCCGCCATCGTCGAGAACCCGATGACCAGGAGGGCGTAGGCGGCGGTCTTCTTCTCACCCATGATCCGGTACAGGACGAGCAGGGAGGGCAGACTCACGCTCGGTCCGGAGAGGAGGAGGGCGAGCGCGGGTCCGCCCGCCATCACCCCGCTCGTGTAACCGAATGTCGTGCCGATGACAGGCACCTCGAGGAGCGTGGGCATATAGAGGATCGTCCCCACGATGGCGGCGAGGAACGAGGCTGGCAGCGAATTTGCACCCACGTATGGCCTGAAGGTCTCCGGAGGCAGGAAATACGCGAGCATCCCCAGGAAGAAGGTGCCCGCCAGCAGGATGGGAAAGATCTTCTTCGTCAGGTCCCATGTCTCGTATCCCCACTCCGTCACCTCGTCCCGCTCGAAGAAGTAGACGAGGAGGTATGCAACCACAAGGGTCATCGCATAGATGATCGGGAACTTGATCATCCAGTCCGCCTTCGCGGTGCCGGTGACGAGTATGCCCACGAGAAGGACGAAGAAGAGGGGCACCACCCAGCGGGGACGCTCCGCCTCCTCCGCCTTCGCGGAGGGCGCGAGTTTCATCCTCTCCTTCGTCTCGGTGTCGAAGGAGCGGAAGAGCGCCGCCATCGTGAGACCGATCAGGATCGACATGCCGATGGCAAAGATCGCCCGTGCGACGCCCAGGTCGAATCCGAGCACCTTCGCCGTATACACGATGGCCAGGATGTTGATCGCAGGTCCGGCATAGAGGAATGTCGTCGCCGGACCGATACCGCTCCCGCGTTTGAAGAGCCCGGCGAACATGGGCAGAATCGTGCAGGAGCAGACTGCCAGCACCGTCCCCGAGATCGATGCGAGGCCATAGGCGATCGGCTTCGGCGACTCGGGGCTGAAGTACTTCAGGATCGCCTCCTTCTTGATGAAGACGGCGATCGCCCCCGCGATGAAGAACGCGGGCACGAGACAGGTGACCACGTGCTCCGCCAGGTATTCGAGCAGCGTGCTCCAGCCGAGCAGGAGCGAGGTGACGAGCTGCTCGATCATGCCATCCGCCTCACGTAGCCATCCGCCAGTGGGCTGCCACCGGCGCACTGCACTCCGCATCTACGCTCCGATGCCCGATCGATTCCCGCGTTCCAGAATGAAAACGTAGCCCACACCTTCATCGGCATTTCAAATATATTTGAAATATTAGTGAAAATGGTGATGATTAAGATATCGTTTGGAACAGAGATCGGGGCAGATCGCTCCCTTTCTATCCCTGCAGAGACGTGATCGGAGCATCCACGCGAAAGGACGCAGAGATTGTCGCCATATGCGGATTCACACAGATCGGACGAACGGATGAGGCACGGGTCACCCCGATTCCGCCTCCACGGCTATCGGATTCACATGCGTGGGATGCTATCCCTGCTCCCCCGCCTGCGGAGCACTGAAGAAGAGGTTGCAGTGGCAATGCCCGTCGCTCCCAATCTCGTTCCGGTGGAAGATGCAGGGGCACTCGATCTCGCGGTCTTTCTCCGGATCCCCGCTCCGCAGGCGGCAGGGGCAGTACGGCTTTCCGAACTTCCTGCAGTTGCGTGTGAGTCCGCGGATCACCACGTCCAGCACCTTCTGGTCAGGGTTCAGTCTCCATCCATGCCGAGCGGCGTACTCTCCGACCCATCGCCTGATCGCCTCCTCCATCTCCTGAGGCCCCAGGTTCGGGTCGCAGGGAACATGGGGCGCCGCCTCCTCTGTCATCTTCCACCTCCCTTCTCTCGAGACCGGTTCATCCGCTGGAATGTATCTCCCCGATTGTTTTCTAACTATCGGATGCGCCGTCTTATGGCACGGGTTCGCCCGGTGCGGACCTGAACCGCCGGAGACCGATCGCGGCACCGAACCACTGGGAAAGCGCATCAACCGCGATCCTTCGTACGGGTATGTGCCTGGCACTCTGCCGGGCCTTCATCGGGGAGTACGCAGGACCGCATCGCCGCCGCACGGATGCATCGCTCCCGGCCACTTCTCCCGTTATCAGGCGAAAGGGCACTTTTTACCGGAGAGTTCGGGGTACATGCAACCTGTTTTCCAATCCAAAAGAACCTCGTGAGACCTGTACACGCATGAGGCAGGGGGGGTCAATCCGGTTCAGAACCCGATCGGATCGACCGAATCCCACCGTGACATCGCCCTCTCCACGAATAAAAGGGCAGGAACGAGGAGGACGACGGAGATCGATGCGAACAGCGGGTTCGCAAAGGAGAGTGCCGAGAGGATGGCGAAGACCGCGCCGTTCACGACGAGATACGTGAAGAGGACATTCACGTTATAGATGAGGACGCCCGGTGAGAGGCCGCAGAGGTATGCCATCACCCCGGCGCCGAAGAAGGAGGAGGAGAGGCAGAAGACGATGGCAGGAAGAGCGAATGCCCCTTCGCCCGTGAGGAATGCAGCAGCCGCGATGAAGACCGCCGGTATCGCCTGCAGGATGGCGAAGGTGGTCACCTTGCTCTGTATCAGCGTGCTCGTGGCGACCGGGAGGCAGGCGTATGCACCGAAGGAGTCGAACTCCGTCACCCATGTGTACATGGTCGAGGCGACCACCCCGGTGATCAGGCTGAAGAGGATGAAGAAACCGTGGGCGGGGAGATAGGGGTCGATGAGGGAGAGGAACAGGAAGATGGCGATGAGCGGAAGCAGGAAGGAGAAGATCGCCTGACCGATGCCGATCCCGCTCCGATGGAGGTCGACGAAGTCCTTCGCCGTGAGGGGCGGATTCGGCAGACGTCTGAACCGGTGGATCAGCGGTCTCAGAAGGCCTCTGTACTGCTTCGTGGTGACTCCCTGCTCCGGGCTGAACAGGAGGAGGGAGAGGCTGAAGAGCGCGGCGAGCATGAGGCAGGCGACGATGAACGCCCCCCACGAGAAGTTCATATACAGCATGTAAGGAGGGAAATTGAGGGCAGGGTTCGATCCGTTCAGAACGACCATATATCCCAGCGACAGGGAGACGGCGAGTATTGCGGCCCAGCATGCAGCCTTCGAACGGACATAGAGAGTGGAGAGGAGGAAGATGGTGCAGAGCCCCGATATGAACGAGAGCGCGAGGGTGGGCAGGAGAAGGAGTGCCTTCTGAAGGGAAGCGCCCGTGAACGGCGATGCGGCGATGTACCCGAAGCAGAAAGGAAAGACCCAGAGGAGGAGGTAATATACCGTATCCTTGATGACGAAGTTCGCGAAGATGAACCGCTCGGAGAGCGGGAGGCTCCTGGCGGAATAGACGAGGAGGCTCGCCTGTCCGAACCGCCGGTTCATCATCTCATTCCCCAGGAGGCCGAACCCTCCGACCATGAACCCCAGTGAAAGGAAGATCGCATAGGCGAGGAAGGCGAGATCGACCTGTGGAAGAGATGCATGGAGCATGGGCAGGAGGAATGCACTCATCCATACGATCCCGAAGATCATCACCGGAAAGAGGGCGAAGGAGATCTGGCCGAACATGGTGGAGTGGATACGCCACTCCTCCTTCATCATCCTCCAGAAGAGTTCAGGCATCGCGACCCCTTCGTACGAGCGAGAGGAAGAACTCCGGGAGGTGTTCACCCGCCTCCATCAACCCTGACACGGAGCCTGAATGGAGCAGCCTCCCTCTGTGCAGGATCGCGAAGGAGGAGCAGATCTCCTCCGCCACCTCCAGGCTGTGCGTGGAGAGGAAGACTGTCCTTTCGGATTTCACGTATCCTTTCAGGAATTCCTTCACCACGTCCTGCATGATCGGATCCAGGTTGATCAGGGGTTCGTCGATCAGGGCGACGGACGGTTCGTGGATGAACGCCTGCGCAAACATCAGTTTCTGCCGGGTGCCCCTCGAGAGGTCCTTGCAGAGCACATGCTTCTTGTCCCCGAACTCCAGGAGATCGAACCACTTCTCTGCCCGCTCCTCGATATCGTGCACCTTCCTGATCGTCCCGACGAACTCCAGGTATTCCATCGCGGTGAGGAAGCTGGGCGGTGACTCCTGCTCCGGTATGATCCCCACGCGCTCCCGCACCCTGATCCCTTCCCGCGCCGCATCGAGTCCGAGCACACGTGCAGAGCCTCCCGAAGGTCGGATCTGTCCTGTCAGAAGCCTGATCATGGTGGTCTTGCCCGAACCGTTCGGGCCGAGGAGGCCAAAGAGCGCCCCCTCTTCCACCGCGAGCGAGACGTGATCCAGTGCGGTCACGTCCCCATATCTCTTGCAGAGGTTATCTGTTTCTAGCACCGCTGTCATTTTCGCACCTGCACCGGTACACCCGATGCGCCCCACTTCCTGGATGAATATTTACGAAAGGATCTTCGCCCTCTCCTCCGATAAAGATCTTCGGCCCTCGAAGGATATGGGTCACCGCTTTTTCATCACCCGGTATAGATCATCCGCACGCCCGTATGGACGTCATCGAACGCCACCTCCGCGGTGGTATCCCGGCGAAGGATTGATGGTTTCCCTGATTCCGTCGGAGAAGACGGTCGAAGAAGATCTCCATGGGCCGATCGATCTGCCGCCGGTGGCTCTCTGTTCACGATAGATCGTGAATATCTTCCTACAGAGCATATTGCGGGTTCGAATGCGTCTGGCTAAAGAGGCATCCGGAGGTTCAGCGTTCTGGAGATCCTGTCACTCTCTTTCCCTATTCGCCCGAACCGCTTGCGCGGAGACGTGGCGGAATGGGAAGTTTCATCAGCCTGCATGCCCCAAGCGGGCATGAATGCCATCTCTCCCCGTCGCGGCCGCGGGAATCGTCGCAGTTTTAGTGATCGTCGCCGCCGGTATATTCCTCGTGGGGCAGGAGGGGTTACCTGCCCATGCACCTCCTGAACCAGGGGCCTCTGCCCACCGGAACTGGCCGGATGAGGGCATCTCCGCGCCGACCATGACCCCCGCGCCGACCCCCGCTCTGCCGTCCGCAGTGCCGCCTGAACCAGTCAGTTTCGCACTCCGCACAGGAACACCGGTCAGTTGCGGCCTCACATGCCGGGAGACGGAGACCACCGTCACGAACACGGGGGACATTACCGCTCACTCGGTCTGCGTCACACTGGAAGTGTTTAACGAGAGAGGGGCGCGTATCTTCGTCAATTCCAGGCCTTCGATCGAACGGTGACTGGGTGACATGGAGGCGGGATCCTCGAGGAGCGAGAGGGTGGCGATCGAGGCGGACTGCGGTCTACTCCTGGGAAAGTGCATCGGCCACACCCTCGTCCTGAAGACGAGGATCACCTCCCTGGAAAGGGTGCAGCAGTTCCCAGACAGTTACATAGGCGTTTGAGTCGCCTTGCCTGTAAAACGAACAAAAAAAAGAGGATTGCTGGCCTGGAAGGCACAGGGAAAAAACCCCCGATGCACCGATGTGATATTGCCCCTGGATCGTGCGGTAAGGGACAAAAAACAGGAACGGGATGAATTGAGAGATCCGTGATATCCGATTCAGTCCTCGAGCGAGACCACCTGGACGGGACAGAGATCCACCGCCTCGTTCACGCACTCCAGGAGGTCGTCGGGAACCTCCCCCACCGCAGGGTCGGAGCCGATACGATACCCTTCAGCGATGGAGCTGAGGGAGTCGTTCTGATCCTGAACGAAGTATTCAGGGCAAGAATCCCAGCATGTTCCGCAACTGGTGCAATTGGTCCTGTCAATTCTGCATTTCGTCATGATCGATTCGTCCTATGGCGTTATAATGCAGGGTTGTCGTCCGTTCACGATAAAACTACCCAAATACGTACCGCCCACCCCCCACGGAGCGAGAGCGGATGTTCTGCCCCGATGCATCCCCGCACCCATCCATTCCATGTCCATATCCACGGGGGTGCTAGATCATCTGTTCAGAGTGCCCGCGGTGAGACGTCACATCTTTCGGCGCACCCGTGGGCGCATGATACATTGCGGATCGTATCGGATAGGTGACATATGACCCGCCAAACGATGGCTCCCGAAGACGATCATCAGCCCGGAAGAGGATAAGGCCTTCCTGAGGCGCAGGGCAGGGTGAATCGCAGGCAGAGGTGGCATTTGAGAGTGCTTGTGATGAAATCCCTTCGCAGTTGGCTGAATTCCATCGACCTCTCGCATCGGTGGCGGAAAGTATGCACCCGCATTTACCAGAATCGTGATTATGTGCGAAAAATTTCGAAATCAAAGGAATATATATGACTCCACGGGACCAAAACCTGTGATATGGTCAGAAATTACCTGTATGCGGTCCTCGCCGCCATTGCGATCATGCTCGCAGTGGGTGGCGGGGTGATGGCAGCGGATACGGAGAAGACGGACCGGCTCATCTACACCTCCGCCACGGGGGAGGTGGTCACCACACCCGACGAGGCGATGCTGTCTGTCTCTGTCGATACGGAGCACCAGAATGCGAAGGTGGCACAGGAGCAGAATGCCCAGGCGATGTCCCGGATCATCGAGGCGATGGTCAATGCGGGCATCCAGAAGAGCGATCTGCAGACATCCGGCTATTCGATCTATCCCATCTACGATGAGCAGACACCCCTGCGGATGAAGGTGAAGCTCTACAGGGTGAGCAACACCCTTCAGATCAGGCTCAGAAGCGTGGAGAGGGCTGGAGAGATCCTCGACATGGCAGTGGCGAGCGGAGCGAACAGGATCAACTACATCTCGTTCCAGATCAGCGATGCGAGGCTGCAGCAGCTCCGCACGACGGCGCTGAAGGATGCGGTCGCGAAGTCCAGACTGGATGCAGAGGCAGTCGCGGAAGCAGCCGGACTCAGGATCACCGGCATCAGGGAGATCAGCACGACCGGTGCGTCGCCGCCTGTGCTGTATGCAACAGCGCGATATGCGGAGGCGGCCTATTCGACACCGATCGAGGCAGGGGAGATGAAGGTCTCCGCCCAGGTGTCAGTGACGTACCTCTGCGCCTGATCGGTTTCGTACACGGGAGGTGGAGTCCCATTCACCCGAGAGGGCCGGGTTCGGACTCAAAAGGCGTTTTTATCGCCCCTCTCCCCGAGAGGTCCTTTTTAAATCGGGTTGCATTCATGTGGCAGATGCCCTGAGCGATGCAGGGGATGCTCTCCTGAACGGGTGGACAGAGAAACCCGAAACGCGTCTGTCTAACCGCCGAATCGCCTCTCCCTGGACTGAAAATCCCTCAACGCCCTCAGGAGATCGACCCTGCGGAAGTACTTCCAGTTCACGTCGAAGAAGAAGAGCTCCGAGTACACGGACTGCCAGATCAGGAAATCGGTCAGATGGCTCTCACCGGTCTTGATCAGGAGATCCGGGGTCATGCGGAATGTGAGGAACGATTCGATCTTCTCCTCGTCCACCTCTTCCGGTGCGATCCCGGCGTATGCCATCTTCCTGATGGATGCGGCGATCTCCTCCCTTCCGCTCTTCCCGATCGCCACGTCCACCCTTGCACCTGACCCGGACACCTCGTCCTTTTCGCCCCGGTGAAGATGGAGTTCTGCCATCCCGCCGATCCCTCTGATGAGAGGGAGGAACTCGTCCATCCGGGAAGGATTCCTCGTGGCGATGTGAAAGATCATCCCCTGCATCCCCAGCTGCAGGCACCATTCGGTGACTTCGAGTATCTTCTCCGGCGCCTCGATCATGTCCCGCTCACTGATGAGGAAACAGAGATGCGAGGGGAGTATACGGAGTCCGCGGCGCAGCCACCATTCGTACAGCCAGTATATCATCGGGAGAACTCCAGGAGCTCCTTTATATCACGTGTGTTGAGCAGGTCGGAAGGACGGCACCAGCCCCGCCGCGCCACCATCACGCCGTACCGCATATATGCCAGTTCCTGTGCACTGTGGGCATCTGTTCCGATGGAGAGGTGCACCCCTCGCTCCCGGGCCTCTTTTATAAAGAGATCGTCGAGGTCGAGCCTGTGTGGGGAGGCATTGATCTCCAGCGCCTTGCCACCATCCTTTGCCGCCTCGATCACCCGTTCCATATCCACATCGTATGGTTCCCTCTGCCCCAGTATCCTCCCGGTCGGGTGCCCGATGATGTCGATATGCTCGTTCTCGATGGCGCGGATGATTCGCCGGGTCATCACGTCCCTGTCCTGCTTGAAGGCAGAATGGACGGACCCGATGACGAGATCGAGGTCCTTCAGCACGCTCGCCGAAAGACCGGTGGTGCCATCCGCGAGGATGTCCACCTCGATGCCGGAGAGAAGGGTGCATTCGGAGTCCCTGTTCACTCGCTCGATCTCCGAGATCTGCCTCCTCACTGCCTCGCCGTCCAGACCGTGGGCGATTCCGAGTGTGGAACTGTGGTCGGAGCAGAGCAGGTACTGATAGTGCCGCTCCGCACCTGCCTCCGCCAGCTGGTCGAGGGAGAGGTGGCCATCGCTCCACGAGGAGTGGACGTGCAGATCGCCGCGTATCTCGCTCTCCACCAGGAGATGGGGGAGACGGTGCGCCATCACTGCCTCGATCTCCCCTCCATCCTCCCTGAGCTCCGGAGGGATGTAATCCATCCCGAGGGCGGTGAAGACCTCCTCCTCGGTGGCGAATCTCCTCGTCTCTCCCTTCCCTTTCTCCTCGATCCCGTATTCGTTCAGCTTCATGCCTCGCTGCAGGGCGATCTCCCGGAGCCTGATATTGAAGTTCTTCGAACCGGTCAGGTAAATGAGCATGGTTCCGTACTCTTCCCGGCGGGTGAACCTGATGTCCACTCTCTTTTCTCCGCACCTGACGGATGTCCGGCTCTCCCCCTCCTCTATCGTCTCGCATCCGGTGCGGCGAAGCCTCTGGTTCACCGCCGATGGCGAGGCAGTGGTGACGATATCCAGATCGCCGAGGGTGCTCTTCCCTCTTCTGTAACTTCCGGCCACTTCGAATCCGCTCCCCTCGAAGGCACCGGCAATCGTACGGACGATCGTCTCCGCCTCGTCCCTGGTCATCCGCCTCCCTGACGTCCTCCGGCGCTGCACCGCTTCGAGGATCTCCCGCTCCCTCCGCTCTCCGAAGCCCTTCAGCCCCCTGATCCTGTGCGCCCGCGCCGCCTTCTCCAGATCGTCCAGCGTCTCCACCTCCAGCTTCTGCCAGAGTCTCCTGACGGTCTTCGGCCCCACTCCCTCGAGCTGCAGAATATCCAGCAGGGTGGACGGTATTCTGGCCTTCGCCTCCTCCAGCTCGTGAAATGTGCCCGTGCGGACGATCTCCTGCACCTTCTTCGCGATCGCCCGGCCGATCCCGGTCACCTGCAGGAGTTCCTCCTCGGTCATTCCCTCGATCGATCGGGTGAGCCTCCTGATCTCCTCGCTCGCACGGTAATACGCCCGCACCTTGAATGTGTCCTCTCCAGAGATCTCCAGCAGTTCACCCATCAGTGCCAGAAGCGCTGCAGCACGGCTGTTGACCTCTTCCATGCTGAATGAATCGCTCCTGGGAGATGATAAATGGTGGAGAGGGGCAATAACCGCCAGAGACAATCATTGCCATGCACCATTGCCTTGCAAATTTTTATTCCGATATATCGAAGACCCATCACTTGCTCTGTGTGGTATTCGACGCCTGCAGGCGCGGTTAAAAAAATTGCGCCTCCTCGGAGATCTCGGTGCAACCAGAGCCTTCGTTCGCCCAAATGGTGACCGGAGCAATTCAGGTTGACAAATTCAGAAGAGGGTGATGAGATGTCAGGTCAGGGGAATTCGTATTTCCCCGGCATTCCAGGTGGACGCCCGCAGAACCAGTGCAGTGGTTGATAGGTTCTCCATGAAGTGGCCAATAAAAGCGAATCGGCGAACCGTGGTTCTTTGCCATCAAACATTCCCATACGATGCAGGGAATGAACACCGAAGAGCGAGATGCGGATGCCAGACAGTTATGATGTTCCGTCGGTCGGGATCAAATTCGTTTGCATGGCTGCAGGGCCGGTGAACGACGCACGGTGATCAGGCGTCGATCCCGGCAATGCACGGTGCAATGGAATCGAACCACCCCTTTCAACGATAAGTTTTTTTTTTTGGGGGGGGGACGTGCGCCCCGCAGGGACCCTTGTTGCGATGCATCTTTGGCGAGTCGCTGTCAGCGATGGCGGCGGCCGCTGTAATTCATCATTGCGCAACGATCTTTCATGCTTCGTTCGAAGACCGATGATCCCGATTCGGGTGTGCATGCCTCGAATCCGTCGACCATCTCTGGAGGAGCGACACGTTGATGCGGTCCTGCAAACTGCCGCAGTCATTCAGATGCAGTTTTTACCGTGGAGGAGCTATTCGGTTGTGATGCCGGATGCTCACGTTCATAGGTCTGGGGCTGTACGACTGGAATGACATCTCGGTGAAGGGGCTGGAGGAGGTGCGGAAGGCCGACCTCGTGCTGATGGAGATCTACACCTCCCGCCTGATGGGCTCTTCTCCTCTTCAGATCGGAGAGCGGTTCGGGAGAGAGATCCTGCTCCTCTCGAGGGAGGAGATCGAGGAGCACCCCGAGTGGTTTCTCTCGAGGGCGGTCAGGGAGACGGTCGTGCTCCTCTCCGCGGGAGATCCGATGGTATCCACCACCCATGCCGATCTGCGACTGCGCGCTGCCTCGAGGGGGATCGAGACGCGCATCATCCATGGCGCCTCCATCTCCAGCGCAGTCTGCGGTCTCACAGGTCTCCAGAACTATCGGTTCGGGAAGTCCTGCTCGATCCCCTTCCCGGCACCCAGATGGTCACCGAACACACCGATGGAGACGATTCTGCAGAACCTTTCACGGGATCTCCACACCCTCGTGTACATGGATATCCAGGGTAAGAGGTGCATGACCGTGCGGGAGGGTCTGGAGCAGATCGGGCGGATGTCCGAAGCGATGGAGGCGCCGGTTCCCGAACTCTTCGTCGGCGTCGCCCGTGCAGGCTCGGACAGGCCGGTGGTGCGGGCGGGATCACTCCAGGATCTCGTCGCGTTCGATTTCGGCCCGCCCCTCCATGCGCTCGTCGTCCCCGCCTCCCTCCATCCGATAGAGAGGGAATATCTGGAGGTCTTCGCGGGTCTATGATGGTCGGCGCTCTGCACCACTCACTCCGAAAGAGGCTGAAGAGTTCGGAACCGCTCCCGCCTCATGGAACTGTCCTCTGCAGGGCCGCTGGCACGGTCCTCACGATGGCGGATGCATACTGCCGCGATGGTGCCTCCTTTATGGGGCGGGGAGATCTGGCAAACGGGGCCGCCTGCATCGCATATGCCCTGGGGTGGCTAGATACCGGTGCATACCTGGGGATCGTGCTCGCGGAGGGGGATGGATCCGTACCCCTGCTGGAAGACCGGTACGAAGGGGCGGCAGAGGAGTTCCTCGCACGTAAGACGTGCAGATACGAGATCCTGCTCGCCGAGGCGATCGGGGCGGTCGTTGTGGCCGCAGAGGAGGAGAGCGAGGTGCATGAAGGTGCGGCGGCTCTCGTCGGAAAAGCGGCCGGGGCCCACGAGAGGGGCCTCGAACGCCAGCGCACAGGGGATCTGCTGAATGCACTGGTCCAGTTCAGTTACGGCCACGGCTGGCTGGATGCGGGAATAAGGACCGGATTTCTCAGGATCCACGGAAGACGGGAACTGTTCACGATTTAAGGGATCAGCGCAATATAGATGGACGGGAACCGATCCATGAACCCGTATGAATGAGTCCGTCGTATGCGGTTCAGCAGGCAGGGAGCAGACGATGAAGAGATCTCAGCTCAAGTGGCTCGCCCTATCGCTCACGTTCAGCACGCTGGTGCTGATTCTGGTACTTATTTTCACCGTGGACGAGCGCACCTTCGAGTACATCTCCAGGCTCAATCCATTCCTCCTTCTCGCCGCTTTGCTTCTGCATCTGGCTGCGCAGTGCTTCTGGAGTCTGAGAATTCAGAAGATGACAGAATGGCTGGGTTACCGGGTGGGGCTCAGGCATTGCCTTAACCTCGTGCTGGCAAACCTCTTCGTCGCCGCGATCACACCGTCGCAGGCGGGCGGAGAACCTGTCAGGATCCACCAGCTCTACCGGGCAGGTGTCCCCGTGGGGGATGCGACTGCTGTCGTGATAATGGAGAGGATATTCGATGCGATCGTGCTTTCGCTCCTCGGGATCCTGATCATCTCCGGACTGGGGAGCAGCATCGCCGGCTCGGAGACGGTCACCCTGATGGCGATCATCGCCTCCATCACGGGAATGCTGATCCTCATGCTGATCATCGTCTACTCGGTGAGGAACCCTGATTTCCTGAAAAGGGTGGTGAAACGCATCTCCGGTTTCATCCTTGCCAGATGGAGACCGGAGAGGCTGGAAAGGTTCTCCACCCGCGTGGACAGAGAGGTGGATAACTTCAACGAGAGTATGAGACACTTTCTCAAGAGGGGAAAGGCCGGTTTCTTCCTCGCCATCACAATCACGACCCTCTTCTGGGCGACAGAATTCTTCACCGCTTCGGTGATCCTGGTGGGTCTCGCTCAGCCGCCGTTCCTGCTCGAGTCATTCACCGCGCAGATCGTCATCGCCATCATCATGATGATCCCCCTCACGCCCGGGAGTTCTGGCATCGCAGAGGTGACGGCCACATCGGTGTACAGGCTGTTCATCAGCCCCTCCATCGTCGGCATATTCGTGGTGATCTGGCGCCTGATATTCTTCTACTTCAATATTCTCGCCGGTTTCATCGCGGGTCTCGCCATACTCAGAAAAGAGGCGACCATCGAAGCAGCCCGGTGATCCCAAACCTTAAGAATGTGGACGATGATGATCCCTCGTCACACATGGAGCCCATCGCATGCGGTGTGCAGGGGGTATATATCACCGTCACTCCCAGAGGGAATGCACCCACGGTCCTGCTGAAGGTCAGAGAAGGTTCCTTCATCCCCATCTACATCGGATTGTGGGAGGCGATCTCCATCAGAAATGCGATGAACAACGAGGTGATGCCCCGCCCTCTGACGCATGACCTGATGATGGATGTGCTCGTGAGATTCACGCTTGCGGTGGACTCCCTGTATATTGACGCACTGGAGGACGGCGTATTCTACGGCAAGCTGATGATCAGGCACAACGGGCAGTGCGAAGCAGTGGACTGCCGGCCGAGCGATGGCATCGCCATCGCGCTTCGAGCCCAGGCACCCATCCTCGTGGATGCGGAGGTGATTGCTCATGCGGCCGTGTCGAAAGATGAACTGCAGGAGCTGGTCGATATCCAGAACTTCCTGTGATATTTCGTTTCAGGGCGATTCTGGATTTTAAGGACTATCTATGGACTGTAATTTTTTTTTATTTAGCATTTAATGGATTTATTAAGTTTAAATTATTAAAATATTGAAAAATTAAATAATAAAAAATAGTAAATTATATATAATATTAATTATAATCAGTTTATGATAATAAAGTATGGGGGTGAGATCCCTTCTATGAATGATGACCCGAAAGAGAATCCACCGAAGCTACCCTCCCTCCTCGAGGGGCTCGATTTCGGAGTCGTGCTCATAGACCGGGATCTGAAGATTCTCTGGCTCAATCACCCGATGGAACGCCTCTTCGATGTAAGGAAATCGGATGCACAGGGGCTGGATGCGTTCACATTCGTCAGGCAGTTCATCATTCCCAGGATCGTCGACAGTGGCACCTTCGGAGAGAAGGTACTGGGTTCGATTGCCTCCGGAACCTCCCTCTCCACGATGGAATGCCAGCTGATCCCGACTTCAGGCGGAGTGATCTGGATTGAGTACTCGGGGCAGGTGATCGAACAGGGCCCGTTCAAAGGGATGCGAATCGATGTCTACCAGGATATCACCCTGAAGATACTGCTGCAGAGGGAGCTGGAGCGGCATCTGGGCCATCTCGGCGAGGTGATCGAAGGCCGCAATGCAGAGCTGACTAAGGTGAGCGAGAGGCTCCGGAACGAGATGGTGGAGAGGATCAGGGCGGAGCAGGAACTGCTGCGAGAGAGGGATTTCAGGGCAAGCCTGATCAACAGTTCACCGGCATTCTTCGTCGCTCTCGACGGGAGAGGCAGGATCCTGATGATGAACACCCCGATGCTCCAGTCGCTCGGTTACAAGGAGCCTGTGACAGGAATGGATTTCATATCCACCTTCGTCCCTGCAGAGGAGCAGGAGAGGGTAAGGACGAGCCTGGAAGGATCTCTCGAGAGCGGGACACCTTTTGTCATGGAGTATGCGGTTCTCTCATCGGATGGCCGCCGGATACCCTGTGAATGGCACCACCGTTCCATCGTAAAACCTGATGGTACCCTGGATTTCCACCTTGCGGTCGGAATTGACATCCGGGAGCGTCTGACAGTGGAGGAAGCGCTGAGGAGGTCCGAAGCACTCTACCGGACGATCTTCGAGAACACCCTCGCGGCGACCGTGATCCTGAAGAGAGACGGGACGATCTTCAGGGCGAATGCGGAGTTTGGCCGGGTGTATGGTTACGAGAGGGATATAGGGGGTGGCAGAAGGATACAGGAGCTCTTCCCCCTCGAGGAGAGAGAGAGGCTCGTGCAGCTCCTGAATACAGTCGGTACAGATAAAAAAGAAGGGCCCCGTTACGGGGAGTTCAGATTCCTCGATGCAAAAGGGGACCAGCGGGACGTGATCCTCAGCGCCGCCCGTATCCCGGATACCGGGGACCTGGTCGTCTCGCTTCTGGATATCACTGAACGGAAGAGCGCAGAGAGGACGAGAGAGGAATACAGCCGGCACCTCTTCATCATGAACCAGCTGATCAGTGCAATAAGCACAGCGGATACACTCGAGGAAAGCCTGAATCTCCTCCTCGAGAAGACCCTGGTTCTACTCGGACTGGACGCCGGGGCTGTGTATCTCTCGGAGAGGCACGGGACTGCAGCCACGATGATGACGCAGAGGGGCATGCCCGATTGGCTTTCGGGGAGCATGAGGAGGATCAGCACCTCGGAGATTCCCTACAGGATTCCGTTCATCGAAAAAAGGCCCCTTTATCTGAAGAAGGATGTCACCGGGCTCTTTGCGGCGGCGCTCATCCCGTTCCTCTCAAAAACTGAGAGCATCGGTGCATTCTACGTCATTTCAGGCACGAGGGAGCGATTCACCGAGCATGAGCGTAAAATACTGGAGTCGATCTCGAGCGAGATCGGAAGCCTGATTCACAGAAACATGCTCCAGCGCGAACTGGAGGATCTGAACAGTCAGGCGAACCTCTACCTGGATATCATGGTGCACGATATCAACAACGCGAACACGATCTCGCTCATGTATGCAGAGCTCCTGATGGAGGAGCTCGAGGGCGAGAGGAGAGAGCTGGCGAAGAAGCTGCAGGCGGGCATACGGCGCAGCATCGGGATCATCGAGAACGTTTCGACGATCAGAAGGATCCGCGAGGGGGAGCGGCGCCTGGGGCGCCAGAGGCTCGATCCGGTGATCAGGGGCGTGATCGATGCGTTTCCGGATGCGAAGATCGCCTATGCAGGCACCGATGCCCAGGTGATTGCGGATGACCTCCTCGGTGAGATCTTCGCGAACCTGATCAGCAACAGCCTCAAATTCGGAGGTCCTGATACCGAGATCGCCATCTCGATCAGGGAGCTCGACGGCGATGTGGAGGTCTCCGTGGAGGACAACGGTCCGGGAATCCCCGACGATCTGAAGAAGATCGTCTTCAGGCGATTCGAGAGAGGGGTGAGCGACAGGGTGAAGGGGAGCGGTCTTGGCCTGTACATCTGCAGCATGCTCGTGGACAGGTACGGCGGGAAGATATGGGCAGAGGATCGGATCTCTGGTTCGAGCGAACAGGGTCTCGCGATCCGTTTCAGGCTGAAAAAAGCGGTCTAGGTCGGAATTTCGATCCCTGCTCCTGCTGCATGTTCACCCCCTCCTGCGTTTCACCAGTTCCTGCATCACCGCCTCGAGATCCGTGCCGCTCGCCTTCAGGGCGACGAGGAGGTGGAAGAAGAGGTCTGCCGCTTCCGCCACTGTCCTCTCGGGTATACCGTTCTTCACCGCCAGGATGAACTCTGTCGCCTCTTCGGATACCTTCTCCAGCACCCTGTCGATGCCCTTCTGATCCCGGAGGAGATTACTCACGTAAGAGCCTTCCCTCGGGTGTTTCACCCTGTCTTCAATCACCTGCCAGAGCTCCGACAGGATCTCTTCAGCCCTCGCGCCTTCCCTCTGCAATCCTGATCCCCCTGATTTCGAGGCCGAAGTGGCGCTTCACCAGTATCCTCGCCTTCTCCACGTTTGCCCCCCCTTTTCCAATCGCGATCCCCAAATCTCCCTTCTTCTCCACCAGCACATCGATCGAATTCCACTCTCTCTCCAGTTCAATACCGGCGAGGGGAATGGGTTTGAAGATATTCCTGATAAATGACTCGAGATCCTCTGCATACTCCACCAGTTCAATCTTTCTCCCGAGCACCTTCTGCAGCTTCCTGATGTTCTCGCCTCCCCTGCCGATCGCAAGACCCATATCTCCCGGTTTGATGACGTAGATCACGCGGTCGAATCTATCGTCTGATACGCAATCGACCGCCGTGGAGCCGGTGAGAATCCTCAGTTCCTCGATATATCGCCTCTCCTTGAAGCCCAGTGTGCCTTCGAGCATTCTATACATCATCTCTCTCGCCTGCATGGGATAAAAAGAGCTCCCGGGAAACGATGCGAAATTCGAGGACGGCCGGCGGCACGAGAAGAGGGGGAGCCCTGGTCCCGGCCTGCTCCAGTCGGTCATCTCCCGAAGTGGAGATACAGGGGCATGGACACAGAAGCACCCCATTCATATCCCCGGCCGAGGGTGCCGCTCACGGTAGGTATGGGTAAAAATTCATTGTACAGAAGAATTTAATCGAATTCTGGAAAAAAAGAGAATTTATACAGTATTTTATTTTAATTTAAATTGATATATCCCGAGGAAATTCCTTTTTGACCGATTATATCGTAACAATGAATAAATTTAAAAAAGGATCCATCGATTGTATAATGAAATGGTCCCGACGAAATGTTTCTTCACCAAGGGTGTGGGTGTTCATAAGGACAGGCTAGCCTCCTTCGAACTGTCGCTCCGAAAAGCCGGCATAGAGAAGTTCAATCTGGTCTACGTATCCAGCATATTCCCGCCGAACTGCAAGCAGGTGGGTGTGGAGGAGGGCCTGCAGCTCCTCCAGCCCGGTCAGATCGTCTATGTGGTGATGGCCCGCAACGAGACGAACGAACCCAACAGACTCATATCGAGTGCGATCGGGCTTGCGAGACCGAGATCCAACAAGGAGTACGGGTATCTGTCCGAACACCACGCCTTCGGTGAAACAGCAGAGAAGTCCGGGGAGTACGCAGAAGATCTCGCCGCGACCATGCTCGCCACCACGCTTGGGATCGAGTTCGATCCTGATCAGGCCTGGCAGGAGCGCGAACAGATATACAAGGCCAGCGGGAAGATCTTCAAGACCACCCATATCTGCCAGTCCGCGATGGGCGAGAAGAACGGCAAATGGACGACCGTCATCGCAGCGGCCGTATTCGTCACCTGAAGAATATTCACCTCTTTCTCATTTTCATTATCGTTCGTCGGAGACAGCGATCGGAGTTTAGGGCGGAGGCTGCTGTTGTAGCAGTCGAAGGTCTCCAGAGAGCGTCCGGTTGTCGCAGTGATAGTTATTACCCCGTGAATCAACTTCAGATGAACTTCTCTGATGAACCGGATCGATCCAAAGGGATGCCATCTCCCTTTTTCGAATGAGGTGCACCATGGATCCAGTGGTTTTTCCATGCGACGCCCCCGACGCTCCGGCGCCCTGGCGTCCGGTTCCACCTTCCGTCTCCGGACAGGCTTCGGGGGATCTGGAATTGCGTGTATGCGGCCGCATCGGTCGGTTTCATCGCCTGAGAAGAGCGATTTCGTGAATCAAGAATCCCCGTATGTACTCCTGTTCGGAGTCGCGATGAAAACGTCTCCTCGAGAAGAGAGGAGGTGAGCGGACGACAAGCGGAACACGATGGATCGCCGATTCTGGAGGGGCTGGGATGGTTATTTCAACAGGGCGGACGACTCCCAGAATGCTACATCTCTTTCAGCAGCTTCATGCGCTGATCGTACAGTCTGATGGCCCGCAACAGGTCGATCTTCCTGAATTGCGGCCAGTTCGGCGCGCAGAAATAGACCGCGCTTTCATTCCCGTTTGCAAGCCAGGGCAGGAAATTCGAGGTCCTCTTCTCGTTTCCGGTTCGGATGACCAGATCGACCGGTGGCAGCAGCGCACCCTCCTTCAGGTGGCGCCCCACGAGGGCGGCATCGATCTCCTCGCATCCTATCCTCCCATTCCTCACACCCTGGAGGATCTCCCTCGCGGCATGGACGATCTCGTTCCTTCCACCGTAGCCAAGTGCGAGGTTCACAAAATAATTCGAATAACCCTTCGTCGCCTCCTCGGCCACCTCCACATGGGCGAGAAGATCTTCCGGCAGAAGCGACCGGTCCCCGAGCATCTGCACCCTGATTCCATTCCTGTGGACCCGCGGATCCCTGACCACTGCCGCCAGCTTCTCCTTGAACAGAGAGAACAGGTACCTCATCTCCTCCTCCTTTCTCGAGAAATTCTCCGTGGAGAAGCAGAAGAGGGTGATGTACTTCAGGCCCAGCTCGCTCGCCCATTCGAGGAGCCTTTCCGTCGTCTCTGCACCGGCATGATGCCCCTTCTCGAGTGCGATCCCCTGCTCCCTTGCATATCTGCGGTTCCCATCCTGTATGACAGCGATATGTCGGGGTATATGCAGGTCCGCCGACTTCAGATACCATTCATATATGCGTTCCAGGAGTGTTCTCGTCTTCACAGCGGGATCACCTCGACCACCACGCCCTGATTGGGATAACGCTCGATGATGCACTTCCTCCCTGGCAGCCTCTTCGCCAGCCTCTTCAGAAATCTCCAGTCCATCTCGTACCTTCCGTCGATCTGCTGGAACTTACCCACCTTCAGCGGGATGATCGAGAGGTCCAGCTCGCAGGAAGGTTCTAGAAGGCCATACCTGATCGTGCCATCCACCGTGATCTCGTCGAATGGGCGGGCGGTGTTCCTGGCGATCCTCTTCAGCCTCTCCCGCAGCTGGATCGAATCCTTGAACCCCGACGGACAGAAGTGTACTTTCGGATGGTGCCTGATTCTTCTCGCCCATTTGGCAGAGTGTTTCACCGCATTGTGGAGATCATCGGATGGCTCGTACCCCTTCCTCCTCATCTCCTCTGCGGATAGCTCTCCCCACTCGAGTTCGTTGATGTTCATGAAATCGAGCACCTCAAGCGCAGGGGCCAGCGCCTCCACCTCGGGCAGGCACGGCACCTCGAAACCGGCCGAATAACCCAGTTCCTTCGCCCTGACCGCGGAATAGAGGTGATCGCTCTCCATGATTCGTCCCCATGACTCCACCGGAGGGTGGATGCGTATCTCGTCCACGAGGCCGCGCATACGCATGAGGACCCCTTCGTCTGGCGCTTCGCCTGTGTAGAGGTGGATATGGTGCCCCTCGCCGAATGCGGACTTCAATGCGCCTGCGTACTCGATCACCCTCTCCAGCGCGAGGAGGGGCTCCCCTCCGGTGAGACTCGAGCCGAGGGCGCTCATCAGCCTCGCCTCGTGAATCACCTCGTCAGGGCCATGCACCTCCCTCTCGTTCGCGAAGACCACCTCCCTTCCCTTCCTCTCACCCGGGATAGGGCAGTACCAGCAGCTTCTCCGGCACCTCCCTGTGATGAAGAGCACCATCTTCGCACCCTCGTAGCAGAGCCGGCAGCCCTCAGTGAGCACCCTTCACCGCCTCCTTCAGCCTCCTGAGCACGGGATCCCTCCCCATCGCCTCCAGAAACCACCCCATCCTCGGCCCCTGCCTCTGACCGAGGAAGACGAGATAGATGGCGGAGAATATCTTCGCCGCATTCATTCCCCTCCTCTCCGCCACCATATACACGCCGTTATGCAACTCCTCCGCGTGCCACGACTTCAGGCTGCGGAGATGCTCCAGGTATTCCTCCAGCGCTGCCCTCTCGTCGTCGCCCAGCTCCGATACCTGCGGGGGAAGGCGCTCCTTCACAGAGAACTTCACGAACTCCGGCGCATACTTCTTCAGCCAGATCCTTACCCGTTTCGCCTGGCCCAGAATGTTCTCGTAGTCCCTGATGTCGTAACCGGAGCGGGAGAGGCACTGGAAGAGGCCGCGGTCGTCCCGGGCAATCTGCACCACCGTGACCATGTGCCTGAACGGTATCCTGGTCGGGATGGAGGAGATCTTCGAGAGAGCGAACTCCCGGCTCTGACCCTCTGCCGCGAGCCGGTCGTACTCGTCGATGAGGGAGATGAGGCCCATGCCCGGATCGAAGTCGATGGTCCTCTCCGGCTTCGTCCGTACGATGAGATATCTGAGCACCTCGGGAGGCACGATCTCCAGCATCTCGCCGATGGTGATGGCGATCCCCTTGGAGGAGTGCATCTCCCCCTTCCCCTTCAGGCTGATCCATTCGTAGACGATGGGAAACGGGGGCATCACACCGAAGACCTTCTTTGCAATCTCCCTCCCCGTATCCCAAGAACCCCCTGCCGAGGCATGATCCTTTCCAAAGGGCTCCACGGTCACCCCGAAGTGTGCCCACCTCATGGGCCAGTCGACCCGCCAGACGAGCTTGCCCTTCCCCTTCGAGTAGTCTGCGATCCCCTCGTTCCCGCAGGAGCAGCGGTATCGGACGAGATGCTTCTCCGGCTCGTGTTCCAGGATGCGGGCGTTGCTGATCCTGCCGCAGATACTGCAGATGGGGTAGAAGGGGGACCACTCCGGGGGGAGCGTTCTTCCCGAGATGCGCTCGAGTATCGATCTGATCTCCCCTGCATGTGTGATGGCAGTCCTGATCTCATCTGTGTAGGAGCCCCTGCGGTACTCCTCGCTGGATCGGATCACATGCGGCCTGATGTCCAGCTCCTCGATCGCCTCGAGGAAGGGTCCGAGAAAGTGCTCTGCATAGTTCCTGCAGCCCCCGCAGGGGCAGGGGATGTCCGATACAGGGCGCCCCACATACGCCGCGAACGATTCGGGAAGGAACGGATACACCTTTCTCAGGGGGTCGAAGTCGTCCGCGATGTAGAGGAGTTCCGCCTCGAGCCCGCGGTCGCGGATCGCCTTGAAGACGAGATCTCCGGTCAGCACCTCCCGCATGTTCCCGATGTGGATGGGGCCCGAGGGGGTGATTCCGGTCGCGATCCGGTGTTTCCTGTCCTGCGGGACCTCCGACGCATATACGTCGGCCCAGTGCACCTTCCCGTTCACGCATCCACCCCTGCCAAGGAGAAACCCGCCATTACGAATCCATTATTAAATCTGGTTCGATCGATATAGAATCTCCGATTAAAAGGATTACCACCCCGAAGACAGGAGCATCGCCTTTCCGATGGCTGGTAAAATACCACCGCTTCACATGGTCATCAGATTGCCGGACTCTCGATCCCTGTGTGAATTGCATATGACCGCCTTTTATTGTCCATTCAGAGGGCGGAACAATTGAATGCATTCGATCGTTCGAAGGCGGGAGAATGGCAGGAGCGGAATTATCGAGCAATTTTTCTCTTATTTTTTGAATCCGTATTTTCGATTCCTGCTGTTCCGGAGAGGGATCGTGATGCATCACTCCGGGCCAACTAACGCCTGTTTCGCCATCAACGCCAGCATATCCTGCGTCAAGGTTGCCATATCGATCCGCGTAATCGTTCGATGAATCCTCTCTCATGTCATGTATCTTATCGAGATCGGCTATTTATCACGCCGCCAGACAATAGTATACGCGAAAATGGAGGAGTCGCGACATCGCTCGTGATATTGCGGTCAGATTGAATTCTCTGGCCACATGCGAATATTTTTCGGATAATGAACGCACTGAACCTCTGTCATCCTATCAGTGCATGCAGGGGAATGCGCACGGTTCGATCCGAAAGAGATCGGGGAATCACATTCGGGCGCCGACGCGGGTGGCGGAAGACTGCAGAGGGATCTCCTGTTGACTCCCGCTGTGCAGTGGAGCAAAAGAAGACTGCGTGACCTCCAACGTGGCATCACCGTCACTTCTTCTCCTTCTTCCTCTCCTTCTTCTCTCCCTTCTCCGCTCTCGCCATCGAGTGGATATCCACGATGTACCGCCCTTCCTTCCCGATACCCAGAACGATATCGTCGCTCCGGGCGAGCTTCTCGATATTCACCTCGTACCTACCGGGCCCCAGGATCCTGATCGTCTCGACGCGCTCGAAGAGCTCCACCTCTTTCTGCGCGGGTCGCTGCAGCTCGAGCACCGCGTGGACCCTCTCCTCTGCGAGCGTCCTCGCGGGCTTCTCATCCATCACGTCCGCATGCCTCTCCTCCTCGCGGACATACAGGAATTTTTTACCGCTGCAGCTGGGGCAACCCTTCAGAATCTCCATCGACCCGTCCTCGAACTCCCGGCCGCATTTCACACATTTGTGGGGCATGTGCACCTTCACCGCGAGGAGATCCAGGCGCTAATCAGATCCTTCTCCTTTCTGATCGTCTTCAGCTGGTTGGCAGGACCGATCACCGTCATACGGGACCGGTTCTTCCGCCCCAGTATGCGAGAGATGACCGAAGACAACCCTCCCTCGTCCTCCCGTGCGGGATAGGTCTCCATCTCGATGCCTGAAAAACCGTCCGGCCTGATCTCGAGCATGGTCAGCTCGATCAGCTTCGTCGCCTCCTCTGGGGCGAGGCCCTTCTCCAGGACCACGATATTCCCTTCCTTCACCCCATCGAGTATGAGCCTGATCTTCTCCATCGAGGTGAGCCTCGAGAGTCGGTCTTCCGAGATGAGGTCTATCTGGACGCCCTGCACCATCACGCTCACCCGAACCTCTCTGTCATCTCCTCGTACAGCTGCTCCATGTTCTGCCCCTCGAGGCCAGAGATGGCGACGACCGGATGCTGCGGGAAGGCGCTCTTAATTCTTGCCGGGGAAGAGTCAGGGAGATCGATCTTGTTTGCCACGATGATCACAGGCAGCTTCCTGCTCTCGATGATCCCGACCATCATGATGTTCACCTGCAGGAACGGATCGAGCGTGGAGTCCAGCACATAGATGACACCGTCGATGTCCTCCCTCAGCCAGTGCATCGCCTCGGCCACCCCCTCTGTCGCCTCCCTCGCCCTCGTGATCGCCTCCTCCTTCTCCAGGCCATATTCGAGGAACTCGTGGTAATCGATCTTCGTCGTCACTCCCGGGGTATCGACGATATCGATATCGACCGAACTGCCATTCGTCCCTGTGATGGTGATATTTTCCTTCCGCCTCGCCCTCCTCGTTTCATGAGGGATCTCGCTCACAGGTCCGACCGCATCGCCGGTCCAGTCGCGCACGATACGATTCGCGAGCGTCGTCTTCCCTGCATTGGGCGGACCGTATATCCCGATGCGGGCATTCTTCCTCCTTAAAAGCACCCTGAAGAGGCGTTTGAATCTCTTTTTTGCCCGAAGAAGAAGACTCATTGGTCAGCACCCTGATCTTTCATGTAATCAGTTTTATTTTTATTTTTTCGGGCATATAATCATAGTGCAGTTCAATTTCAGGGAAGCGGAGGCACGGGCGGCTGCGGAGCTGGAAGTATTCTTTAATATCATCAGCATATAGATAAGTGAAAATCTGCCCGACAGGCAGATCAGATGGAGCAAAGGTGATCCTGTGCAGAACAGACGCGATTCAATGCAATTCGAGACGAGAGTGCCTCTGCGAGAGGTGATGCGGCATCACCCCACCACGATCGACCATGAGGCTTCCGTCGCGAAGGCAGCTGCCACCATGTGCCGCGAAGAGGTGGGGAGCTGCATCGTACTCCAGAACAATCTCCCGATCGGGATCGTCACGGAGCAGGACATCAATTGCAAGGTCGTCTCGAAGGATATCAAGCCGAGCAGTATCACCGTCCACCAGGTGATGAGCACCCCGCTGATCACCATTCCGATGGACAGGACGGTGGGCGATGCAGCCCAGATGATGGTGAAGCATCATGTGAGAAGGCTTCCTGTGGTGGACGGCCAGAAGGTGGTTGGAATCGTCACCGTGAGGGATATACTCAGTGTCGCGAGCGAGATCAACGAGATCATGGCCGATCTCCTCGTCATCAACCGCGAGGAGATGGTGGAGATGGGCATATGCGACCGATGTCATACGATGTCCGATGACCTGCGGAGGGTGGACAACCTGATGCTCTGCCCGTCATGCCGTGAGGAGGACCGTCTTGCATGAGGACGGTGGAAGAGGTGATGAGAGAGGCCCCTCTCCTCGTCTGCACCGATCATCTGACCAAGGCAAGGAAGATACTGCGTGACGACATCTACAGAGAGCTGTATGTCCACAACGGGAGCAGAAAATTGATGGGTTACATCGACATCACCGATGCGCTCAGGATCACCGATACCAGATCGAATGTAACCGTGGAGGGATTTCTCAGAGAGGCGCCCCATGTCACACCGAATGAGACGATCGAGGGCGCCGCGTTGGCGATCAGGCGTGCGGGGACAGACAGCGTGGCGATTGCCGATGATCACAGCATGCTGCTGGGTGTGGTCCTCCTCTCGGATATATTCCCCCTGCTCATCTCCAGCAGGGAGATCGAGGGGAGGGTGTCGTCCTTCATGACCAGAGAGGTCGTCTCCATCGGCGCGGAGGAGCCTGTCCCCCAGGTTTATAACCTCATAGTGGAGAGTGGATATACCGCGTTTCCGGTTCTCAAGGGCGGAAACATCATCGGAATCGTATCGAGGAGGGATATTCTGAGAAGGCGAAGGGTATACAAGTCGCTGAAGAATCTCACAAAGACACCTGTGGAATCGATCATGTCCACGCCTGCCATATGCGTCTCCCCCGACGAGGATCTGAAGAATGCGGCGGCGATGCTGGTAAAGCACGATATCAGCCGGATGCCCGTTGTGCAGGAGAAGAAGATTGTGGGGATCGTGGACCGGCACGATCTGCTAAAGGCGCTGAGAGTGCAGGGTTGAGGAATATCTGAATATTGAAGGGGTTTGTATATGCACCGTAAATCCAATCCGAACCGTTCCAATGACAGGCTGCTGAAGATGCCAGGAAAACTCGATAGGGGCCCTGTCGAATTCGAGTCGCGTATATCGAAGCATGAAGGCGAGATAATGGCCATCGCAAGTCATGAGGTCGTTACCCTCGCCCCCACATCGACCATCATGGGAGCCGTGGAGGCGATGACGAAGTTCGGTTTCAGAAGAATTCCCATCACCGATCCAGGGACCCACAAGGTGAGGGGTATCGTCACGGCAGGCGACATCATCGATCTGATGGGCGGGGGCAGCAAATACAATCTCGTAAAGGGGAAGCACGGCGGAAATCTCATCGCAGCGATAAACGATAGTGTGCGGGAGATCATGTCCACACAGGTGGTGACCGTGAACAGAGACGCGAAGATCGCAGAGGTGGCGGATCTGATCGTGACAAGGAAGATCGGCGGATTCCCGGTGGTGAACAGGGAAGGGGTGATCCAGGGGATCGTCACGGAGCGGGATGTCATGAAGGCGCTGGTCACCGAGAGGGACACGAGGCAGGTGAGCGAGGTGATGAGCCGGGGACTGAAGGTGACAGGTCCCGATACCCCCATCTCGGCAGCGACGAGAGAGATGATCCAGCATAAATTCAGGAGACTACCGGTGGTGAGCGGAGATATCCTCTTCGGAATCGTCACGAACAGCGATGTGATGAGATACCTGGGCACCGGGCAGGTCTTCCAGAAGCTTGTCACCGGTTCCATCGCGGAGGTGATGGAGCTGCCCGTGAGGACGATACTCTCCAGCGAGCTGATCACGATCACACCTGAATGCAGCATCAGCGAGGCAGCAGGCGAGATGCTCCAGAAGGGTATCGGCGCCCTCCCGGTCATCCAGGACAGCCGGCTCGTGGGCCTCGTGACGGAATTCGATCTGGTCAGGGCTTTCTCGGCAGGGTGATCGGGCATGAAGGCGTCTGACATCATGTCGACCCCCGTCTACGTCGTATCCCCGCAGGAGAATATCTCCCACGCGAGGAACCTGATGCTGCGGCACCGAATCTCGAGGCTCCTCGTCACGAACGGCGAGGAACTGGTCGGGATCATCACGAGGAAGGACATCGCCTACGGGTTGAGGCAGAGCGAACCACTCTGGAGGCGGCGACCGATCGACAGGATACCTGTCGAAGTGATGATGACCAGGAGCCCGATCGTGGTGAGCCCGACGACATTCACCGAAGAGATCGCTTCGATGATGGTGAATAACCGGATCAGCGGGCTTCCTGTGGTGGAGGGCGGCAGGGTGGCGGGTATCGTGACCAAATCCGATCTGCTCAGGTCCACGCTGGTGCAGAATCTGCCTCTGAGGGCACACGATCTGATGGAGGAGGCGATCACCGTGAGCAGGTACCATTCGCTCTCGCACATCATCGACCAGATGCGTGAAAGGAACAACAAGCTGGTGGTGATGAACAACGACGGCACGATCGCAGGGATCATCAGCGAGAGCAATATCGTGTTCTTCGACTATGAGGCAGCGGAGACCGGGGTGCCGGTGAGGGACGTGAAGCTTTTGCGGAAGGATGAGACGGCGGGGAGAAAACGCTACAGGTACGTGATGAATGTCTCTGCCATCGCAGAGGATGTGATGACCCGCCCGGTGGTCACCACGGGCCCGGATGCTCCCCTGAAGGAGGTGGTGGACCTGATGAATAAGCACCGCATCTCGACTGTGGTGGTGGTAGAGGGCCAGGAGCTGAAGGGTATCGTCAAGAGGGACAGCATCATCAGAGAGGTGGCGAAATGATGCAGGCAGCCCAGATAAGGGAGATCATGTCCAGACCTGCGACGATCGCCAAATCGGCGAGCATCACCGAGGCGCTGGACAGGATGCTCGAGCAGGGGGCAGATCCCCTGATCGTGACCCACAACGGTGCAGTGGTGGGAACGGTCTCGAGGAAGGCGATCGCCGATATCCTCGGGTCGAGGAGGAACTCCAGTATATCGCCCAACTCGCTTCACGTCTCCTCCAGCATGGAGAGCGATTTCACCGTCGCATACGGGAACCAGGAGATCGATATCCTGATACCCCTTCTCCAGAGGTATAAACTCGTCGTGGTGCTCGACGAGGAGCACCGGCTCCTGGGGCAGGTGACCGCGGGAGATCTGCTGAAGGCGATCGAACCGGAGGCGGAACTGGAAGAGATGCTGGAACCCGCATACACGATCCAGTCCGAAGAGCGGGTGGTGCATCTGAGGAGGAGGATGATTGACGAGAGGATAAACCGTTTTATCGTGATGGAGAACGACCGGATGGTCGGAATCGTCACGGAAACAGACGTGGCGAAGGCGATGCGCTCGTTCAGGGAACTGGTCGAGGACAAGCACCAGGACCACCGAATCAGAAACCTCCTCGTGAGGGATATCATGTCCTCCCCCGTGCTGACGGTGGAGAAGGGGACGCCGGTGAGGGACGTGATCGAGCTGATGCTGAAAAAGAATATCAGCGGCATCCCTGTGTCAGAAGCCGGCGAGATCATCGGGTTCGTGACGAAGGACTCGCTCGTGAAGGCGCTCTGACGCCTGACATCGGCAATCTCTCTTTTTTACATAGTTTACATAGATCAGAATCCATTTCGTGCGATCTGAACCTGTCAACGGCCGAATGTTCCGTGCGCAGAAGAGGAAGATTGATAAGTTAATTCACATTATTAATCATGAAGAATTGTCGTCTTCGCGGAGGCATATCTATGGATGAGAGAGGTGCATATGACTTCAAACGATGGAGCCTCGTGGTCATCGGGCTTCTCATCAACGTTTGCCTGGGGAGCATCTACTCGTGGAGCGTCTTTGTCGGGCCTCTGACGAAGTACTTCACGGATACACTCGGTCAGCAGGTGACCGCGAGCGAGGTTCTCCTCCCGTTCTCTGTCTTTCTCGCGTTCTTTGCGATTGCGATGCCCTTTGCGGGCAAGTACATCGACAGGTGGGGACCCAGAAGGGTCGCCATCCTCGGCGGGGTTCTGACGGGAGCGGGATGGCTGCTCGCCGGCAGCGCGGGCTCCGTGCAGATACTCTATATCGTCTATGGAGTCATCGGAGGCATCGGTGTCGGGATCACCTACGGGGTGCCGGTCGCCGTCGCCGCCAGATGGTTCCCCGAGAGGCGCGGGCTTGCGGTCGGCCTGACACTGCTCGGTTTCGGGGTCTCCCCGTTCCTGACCGCGAACGTGGCGGATATCTTCATCAATTTATTCGGGGTGATGCAGACCTTCAGGATATTCGGACTGGGGTTCATCGCCCTCATCGTCCTTCTCTCCCTGCCCCTCGCGTTCCCACCCGCTGGATGGACGCCCTCCCGCACGCCATCCGCAAAGGGATCTGATGCACCGGTCTCCTGCGAGCTCAGGAGGGAGCAGATGCTCCGGACACCATCTTTCTATGGACTCTGGCTCTGCTACTTCATCGGCTGCCTCTCGGGCCTGATGGCGATATCCATCGCGAAACCTGTGGGAACCGAGCTCGTTCAGCTGGAGAGCGGTCTGGCCACGGTGCTGGTGGGCTTCTTTGCCATATTCAACGGGGGTGGAAGACCCCTCTTCGGATATCTTGCCGACCGGTTGAGTCCGAGAAATACGGCGCTACTCTCGTTCCTTCTCATCGGAGTTGCCTCCCTGGCGATATTCAGCATTCAGACCACGTCCGTATACATCGCTGCATTCGCCATCCTGTGGGGATGCCTGGGTGGCTGGCTTGCGATCGCCCCGACAGCGACGGCTTCCTTCTTCGGGACAGGCGACTATCCGAGGTGCTATGGTATGGTCTTCCTCGCATATGGCGCAGGTGCCATTGCAGGTCCGATGCTCGCCGGTTTCATCAGAACCTCGACAGGCACGTATCTCGGGGTCTTCCCCTATGTCGCCGGATTGTCGCTGCTCGGACTGATCATCGCGTTTTTCATGATGAGGCCACCTGGAATGGCTCCCGGAAGGAGGGAGTAGGTTCATTCTCCCCTTTTTTACCTGGTTTGGTAAGCCGAATCCATCTGATATGGAGTATTGCAGGACATATGTATCGGGAACATAATGTCGGTAGAATGAAGGGCATATGCCATGGGGGCTGGTTACTCCTCTCTCACAGGCAGAAGCCCTCTCTCTTCCCTCCTGCGGTGGCATCCGAATGATTCAACAGTACTGCGGGGAGGGAGCGGTCCCGACAGCTGCCATGGGATACGAAGGGCCGGTGGTCCCCCTGCAGGATTTTTTTAAGGGACTTCTTTCTCCCAAATAATTATCCCACATGAGTCGGATTGATCATGGGGTTTTATATGAAGCCCAGAGAGGCGGTCGTACCCTTCGGCAATATTGCACAGCTGCTCAAATCCATGAGCAAAAGCGGTTTTCAGGGCAGAAAACTGGGAGAGTCCGTGGAGATCTGGTCGCAGATGATCAGGGATCCGGATTGCACGATCTTCCTCGGCCTCTCCGGTGCGATGATTCCTGCCGGCATGCAGCAGTGCCTGATCGAACTGGTCAGGCGGCACTATGTGGATGCGGTCGTCTCCACAGGGGCGAATGTCTTCCACGACATCTGCGAGCACATGGGGGTGAGGCACTACCTGGGTTATCACCACGTGGACGATCATAAGCTCTTCGAGGAGGGGATCGATCGAATATACGATGTGTTCGCCTACGAGGAGGAGTTCCGTGATGTGGATCGGTTCATCGCGAGGTTTGCCGAGGGAATCGCACCCTTCAGGGGATCCTCCCGCTGTTTCGTGGAGAAGCTGGGCAGGATGCTCAGGGTGGAGAGACCGGGTAGCACCTCCTTCACCTCCGCCGCGGCAGAGGAGGGTATCCCGATCTTCGTCCCTGCCCTGTGCGACTCATCCATTGGCATCGGCCTCGTCATCGCGAGGAGGAGGGGGATCGAGGTGGAGGTAGACCAGATCGCAGATACGGACGAGATCACGGCGATGGTCGAGGAGGCGAAGAAGACGGGGGTCGTGTATATAGGCGGCGGGGTGCCAAAGAACTTCATACAGCAGACACAGATCATCGCCTCCATCCATGAGAAGCATCCGGGGGGGCATGCATATGCGATCCAGTATACCACTGACGCGCCTCACTGGGGAGGGCTCTCGGGATGCACCTTCGAGGAGGCGATCAGCTGGGGGAAGGAGGCTCCCGATTGCTCGAGGGTCCAGTGCTTCTGCGATGCCACGATCGCACTTCCGCTCGTCACCGCCGCACTCATCGAAAGAGGAGAGGAGCGACGGAGAGAGGAGTTCTCCTGAGACCGCAATCATTAATATTACACCTCCCAAATAGATGTGCACACCATTCATGGAGCAGCATATCTAGCTGCGAGTGTCGAAGGATGCGATATTGTCAGTTGAGGTAGCCAAGCCAGGTATGGCGCAGGTTTGCTAAACCTGTGTCCCTTACGGGACTCGAGGGTTCAAATCCCTCCCTCAGCGCTCGGGATATGCTCCTGTGAAAGAGGGGATCTGATGGAAAAGAATGAGAAGAAAGAGGAAGAGCTGAAGTACTTCGTCAGGGTGAACAATGTCGATCTCGATGGCACCAAGGCGGTCCAGATCGCACTGACCAGGATCGATGGGATCGGGAGGAGGACGGCACGGGTGATCACCACCTGTGCGAAGGTGAACCCGCGGGCACAGATGGGCAGGCTCTCGGAGGAGGAGGTGGACCGCATCAGGAAGGTCGTGGGCAGTTACACGAACATCGCCCCTGCATGGATGATGAACCGGCCGGCTGACGTGTATACCGGTGAATCAAAGCACCTCTTTGGCACAGATGTGGTCACGGCACGCGAGGACGATGTGAACAGGATGAGGAAGATCAGGTGCTATAGGGGTATAAGGCACGAACTGGGCCAGAAGGTGCGTGGCCAGCGGACACGCTCCACGGGACGGACGGGTGCCACCGTCGGTGTGATCAGGAAGAAGGAGTAACGGGAGAGGATTCCATGGGATATCCCGGTAAGAACAAGAAGCAGTACGAGAAACCGACACACAGGTTCGAAAAGGCCAGAATGGAGGACGAGGTCAGGCTCATCATCGAATACGGCCTCAGGAACAAACGGGAACTCTGGAAGGCGGAGAGCAGGCTGCGCAGATACAGGAGGGCAGCACGCGATCTCCTCGCGCTCATGTCTTCACGTGCAGCACCGGAGCTGGTGGAACGGAGGAGGAACGACCTGCTCAACCACCTCTACCGGATGGGGTTCGTCGGGGAGGATGCCGACATCGATGACGTGCTCGCGCTTCGCGTTGAGAAGGAACTCGAGAGGCGCCTCCAGACGGTTGTGTACAGAAGAGGGCTCGCACGCTCCCCGAAACAGGCACGGCAGTTCGTCACCCACGGGCACATCGCCATCGGTGAGAGACGCGTCACCATCCCCAGCTACCAGGTCAACCGCGAGGAGGAGGGAATGGTCAGGTATTACCCGCTCTCCCCCATGACGCAGGATGTGCACCCCGAGAAGGTCAGGATTACGAAGGGAGGGAGGTAGATGGCAGAAGAGAGGGAGAAGTGGGGAATCGCACATATCTACGCATCCTTCAATAACACCTTAATTACCATCACCGATCTTTCGGGTGCAGAGACGATCGCGAAGACGAGCGGCGGGATGGTGGTGAAGCAGGACAGGAACGAGAGTTCGCCGTATGCGGCCATGCAGATGGCGGCGAACGTCGCGCAGGCGGCGATGGAGAAGGGCATAAAAGGGGTGCATGTCCTCGTGCGGGCCCCCGGGAGAGGTAAACAGAGGAGTCCCGGCCCCGGTGCACAGGCGGCGATCAGGGCCCTCGCCCGTGCGGGCATGAGGATCGGCAGGATCGAGGATGTCACACCCGTCCCGCACGATTCGATACGCCAGAAGGGCGGAAGGCGCGGAAGGAGGGTCTGATGGATATTGTGTTCAGCAGGCTCGGGGATAACGAGGCGCGCTTCGTACTCGAAGGGGTGAGCGACGGGTTCGCGAACTCCTTCAGGAGAGCGATGATGAGCGAGGTGCCCACCCTGGCGATCGAGGACGTGCGCATCTATGACAACACCAGCGTGCTCTTCGACGAGATCCTCGCCAGCCGCCTCGGTCTGATCCCGATCAGGACCGATCTCTCCACCTACAGACTCCCCTCACGCTGCGAATGCGGAGGGGCGGGCTGCCCCCGCTGCTATACGGTCTATACGCTGAGCGTGGAGGGGCCCTGCATGGTCTATTCCGGAGACCTCGTCCCGAGGGACCCGGCCGCATCTCCGGTTCATGACAGGATCCCGATCCTCAGACTCTTCGAGAACCAGAAACTCGTCCTGGAGGCCAGGGCTGTGCTGGGGAAGGGGAAGGAGCACTCGAAATGGCAGCCGACCATCGCCTGCGGTTACAAGCATTACCCCGTGATCACGATCGACGATCGGTGCGATGGATGTGGGATGTGCGTGGACGAGTGTCCGAGGGGCAGACTCGCCAACGGAAAGGGGAAGGCTCGGGTCATACCCGAGCGGCTGGAGCTCTGCCTGCTGTGCCGGCTCTGTGAAAAGGCCTGCAAGAGGGGAGGAATAGGTTCGGAGCCTGCCATCAGGGTGGATGAGGAGAGGAGCCGCTACATCTTCAATGTCGAGGGTGACGGATCCCTGCCGGTCAGAGAGATCATCAAAGAGGCGCTCTTACACCTGAAGGAGAGCACCCGAAGTCTGCTGGAATCGCTCGATGAGATTGCAGGAGGAACCAGCGATGAAGAGAGTGAGTAAAAAGACAAATCCACGCCTGACGAATCTGATCGACAGCCTGAAGAAGGCAGCGAGGGAGAATCAGGCGAATATCTGGTCGGACATTGCATCGAAGCTCGAAGCCCCATCGCGGAATCGTGCGGAAGTGAACCTCTCCAAGATCAGCAGGTATGCGATCGACGGAGAGACGATACTGGTGCCAGGAAAGGTGCTCGGGAGCGGTCTCATCGATCAACCCGTGCGGGTGGCGGCCTTCAACTTCAGCAGGAGTGCGACGATGAAGATCAGAGAGGCGAAGGGGACGTGTATGAGTATCGAGGAGCTCCTTCGGGCCAATCCCGAAGGGAGTCGAATCCGCATACTGAGGTGAGTTATGCCGACCGTGATCAACGCAGAGAACCTGCTGCTCGGTAGGCTGGCCAGCATCGTGGCACATCGTGCACTGGATGGGGAGGAGCTGGCAATCGTGAACGTGGAGAAGGCAGTCATCTCCGGATCAAGGGAGAGGATCTTCGCCCTCTACAACCGCAAACACCGCATGGGCTCGACCGAGAAGGGGCCTTATTTCCCGAGGCGGCCGGAGAGAATTGCGAAGCGCACGATCCGCGGGATGCTCCCGTACAAGAGAAAGATCGGGAGGGAGGCGCTTGCACGCGTGAAGACCTATGTGGGAGTTCCGGAAGAATTCGCTGGGGCAGAGATGGAGACTCTGCCGGAAGCGCACATGAACCGGCTCAGGTCCCCCCGTTTCGTGACACTGGGGGCGGTCAGCGAGCATCTGGGGTCGAAATTCTGATGGTGATACGATGGTGAAGATCGTTACAACAAGCGGAAAAAGAAAGACCTCCATCGCGAGGGCGACATTCAGGGAGGGCGGGGGAGTGATTCGTATCAATTCGGTGCCTCTCGAGGTGTATGGCAGCGAGCTGATGCGCCTGAAGATCTCCGAACCACTCATGCTGATGCCCAATGCACTCAATCAGGTGGATGTGAGCATCCATGTGAGGGGAGGGGGCATGATGGGCCAGACCGACGCGGTGAGGACGGCACTCGCGAGGGGTATCGTGAAGTGGCACAATGATCCGAGGATCAAGGATATGTTCCTCGCATATGACAGGACGCTGCTCGTCAACGATACGAGACAGAAGGAGATGAAGAAACCTGAAGGAAGGGGAGCGCGTGACAAGTTCCAAAAGTCTTATCGATAAGACCCTGAGATATTATAAAGGATCGGGGATCGTGGCATGATACCTGTGCGGTGTTTCACCTGTGGGAAGATCATATCCCTGGCATGGGAGGAGTACAGGGAGAGGGTGGAAGGCGGGGAGGACGCCGGCACCGTCCTCACCGATCTCGGGCTGCACAGATACTGCTGCAGGAGGATGCTCCTCACGCATAAGGAGCTGGTGAAGGACCTGAATCCGTATCAGTGAGGGGTCGTGGGGTAGCCTGGGCCATCCTATGGCGTTCGGGATGCTGTGACCTGAGTTCAAATCTCAGCGACCCCATTCAAGAAGGGCGTATTTTAAGGGTGAACGATGGAAGTGTATACTCGATATGAACGCGCCCGTATCATTGGGGCACGGGCACTCCAGATATCGATGGGAGCACCGGTATTGATCCGTACGACGAAGACGGATCCTCTGGAGATTGCGATCGAGGAATTCGAACAGAACAGAATTCCGATTACGGTCAAACGAAAGGTAGGCACGAAATGATCCCGATCGAGGATGTGAGACTGAGAGTGATCCTGGACAGCAGGGGAAATCCCACCGTCGAGGCGGAAATATGGACAGAACTGGGGAGGGGATGTGCGGCCGCCCCGAGCGGGGCGAGCACCGGTACCCACGAGGCCCGCACGAGGGAGCCCAGGGATGCGGTCGCTGATGCGGAGAAGAACCTGATCAGTTCGCTCATCGGAGAGGATACGCTGGATCAGGTGGGATTCGATACGCTCCTCAGGGAGACGGACGGAACCACAGACTTCAGCAGGATCGGTGCGAACATCGCCGTCGCGCTGTCGCTGGCGAACGCGAAGGCAGCGGCCTCTTCACTCGATATCCCGTTATACCGTTACCTCGGGGGGGTCTTTGCCACCACGACACCGCTCCCGCTGGGTAATGTGATCGGTGGAGGCGCTCATGCGCCGGCGGCGACCGAGATCCAGGAGTTTCTGGTCGTCCCGACCGGTGCAGCGGACGCAGCGGAGGCGGTCTTTGCAAACGCCGCTATCCACAGGAAGGTGAAAGAGCTTCTCACTGCAAAGGGCATCGCGTGCGGAAAGGGGGACGAAGGGGCCTGGGCACCTGCGATATCCGATGCAGAGGCCTTCGAGATCGTGAGGGAGGCGGTGGAGAGCGTATCCGATGCCCTGATGGTGAACATCAATATGGGTGTGGATGTCGCCGCAAGCCAGCTGTGGAATGGCGAGTGCTACGCCTACAGGGCCGGTGCGAAGACGACAGAGGAACAGATCGCCTCCATCGTGGAGCTGATCGACCGCTACAGCCTCGTATTTGTCGAGGATCCGCTGCACGAGGAGGACTTCGACGGTCTGGCGGAACTCACCGCACAGGTGGGAGACCGCTGCCTCGTATGCGGCGACGATATCTTCGTCACGCAGGTGGAGCGGATCATCAGGGGAATCGAACTTGGGAGCGGCAACTGCGTCCTCATCAAACCGAACCAGGTCGGAACGCTGACAGACACCTTCGAGGCGGTCAGGCTCGCCCATACGCACGGTTACGATACAGTGATGAGCCACAGGTCGGGAGAGACGACGGACGATACAATCTCCCATCTTGCCACCGCCTTCGGGTGCACATTCCTGAAGACAGGTGTGGTCGGGGGGGAGAGAATAGTGAAGCTGAATGAACTGATCAGAATCGAGGAGACGATATCATGATCGCGAATGAGATGGAGATAGAGCTGATAGAGCCACTCATCCCGGTGGAGGACTACCTTGCCGCCGGGGTGCATATCGGGACACAGCAGAAGAGCAGCGATATGAAGGAGTTCATCTACCGGGTGAGGGGAGATGGACTTTACATACTGGATATTAGGGCGACGGACGCGAGGATCAAGACCGCGGCCAGATTCATCTCGCGGTACGACCCCACGGGCGTGCTCGTCGTCACTTCCAGGCAGTACGGACAGCACCCGGCGAAGCAGTTTGCGGATGCGATAGGCGCGATGGCGATCGTAGGGAGGTATATACCCGGGAAGATGACGAACCCGGCTCTTCAGGGATATGTGGAACCCGAGATACTGGTCGTCACGGATCCGATAGGGGATGCGCAGGCGGTCACAGAGGCGGTCCAGTCCGGAATTCCGGTGATTGCCCTATGCGATACCAACAATATGACCTCCAATATCGATCTGGTGATCCCGACGAACAACAAGGGTCGGAAGGCGCTCAGCATGATCTACTACCTCCTGACGAAGGAGATACTCAAAATACGAGGTATCGCGACGTCCCTCACCCTGGAAGACTTCGAGACTGAGATCTGACTGAAGTGCGGTCGGGGTTGCTGCCATGAAGTTCAGGCAATGCAGCTTTGCAGGGATGTTCTATCCGAAGGACCCCCACCATCTGGAGCAGCTGCTGGGGCGGCTGTTCGATGGTGCGAATGCACCGCTGGATGCGTTCGGCATCGTCTCGCCCCATGCGGGCTACACGTACTCCGGCAGGACCGCGGCGATGGCCTACGGAGCCATACGCGAAGAGTTTTTTGGCACGTTCGTCGTGATAGGACCGAGCCACCGAGGTTACCTCACCTGCACCTCGCAAACACCCTGGGAGACACCGCTCGGCATCGTGGAGATCGACCGGGAGTTCGTGAATGCGCTGGATATCAGAGTGGACGAGTACTCGCACAGGAACGAGCACTCGATCGAGGTCCAGCTGCCATTCATCAAATTCAGGTACCCGCGGGCGAGGATCGTACCGATCATGATGGGTGAACAGGAGCTCTCCGCGGCAAAAATGCTCGCGGAGAGCATTGCGAAGGCGGCGAGGACGGTACATCGGGAGATCCGGGTGGTCGCCTCCAGCGACTTCTCGCATTACATCCCGCACGAAGAGGCGAGGAGACAGGATCTGTATGCCATCGAGGCCCTGAAAACGCTCGATCTGCCGGAGTTCTACAGGAGACTGGCGGAGGAAGGTGTAAGCGCCTGCGGTTACGGCACGATCGCCGCGATGTGCCTTGCCTGCCAGGCGCTCGGGGCAAAGGAGGCGAAGTTGCTCTCCTATACGACGAGCGGGGAGGTGACCGGGGATTTCTCCCAGGTGGTCGGTTATGCAGCGATAGCGGTGATCTAGGTGGCCACATGGAGCGCGCCGGGCAAGGTCTTCCTCTTCGGCGAGCATGCCGTGGTATACGGGAAACCGGGTATCGCGATGGCGATCAAGCCGAGGGTATACGTCACCGTGAGAAAGGGAAGGAGGACCTCGGAGATGAAATCTGCCTACCTCAGAGAGTGCTTCCGCCAGATGGATGTGAAGGGGAGTGTGTATATCCGTTCCCAGCTGACCAGCGCCTCCGGCCTCGGCTCCTCCGCGGCGGTCACCATCGCGACCCTCTCCGCGATAAACGACGAGTTCGGCCTCTCGAAGAGCAAGGAGGAGATCGCCCGGGCTGGCTTCGAGATCGAGAAGAAGGTCCAGATGGGGCTAGCGAGTCCCACAGACACATATGTATCCACGTTCGGGGGACTGGTGCTCGTCTCCCAGGACTCCAGGCGGAGGCTACCGCCGATGAACCTGCCCATCCTGATCGGGAACACGGGGGTGCCCCACAATACAGGGCAGATGGTCAGTCGTGTGAGGGACATGATGAGGGATCATCCGGGGATTGCGAGGCCCCTGATCGATGCAATTGAGGCGATCACCATGGAGGCGCTCCATTCCCTCGAGGACCTGAGGAAGGTGGGCTGGCTGATGGATGTGAACCATGCGATCCTGGACGCGCTCGGCGTGGGGCATCCCTCGCTGACCAGGCTGGTCGTTGCCGCACGTGCCGCCGGCGCATTCGGGGCGAAGCTGACGGGGGCGGGAGGCGGAGGATGCATGATCGCCATCTGCCCGCCGAGGCTGAAGAACCGGGTGGCGGGTGTGATATCGGCCTGCGATGCGGCGGCGACCATCACCACAGTGGATACCGATGGAGCCAGGAAGGAGAGGAATGGATAGCGCAATGATCCTGAAACTCGGCGGGAGCGTGATCACCGACAAATCAGGAGAGTGCGAGATCGACGGAGAGGCCCTGTCCGCCATTGCGCGCTGCATCGCCGGCCACAGGCGGGGACCACTCGTGGTCGTCCATGGTGCCGGATCCTGCGGGCATCCACAGGCGAAGCGGTTTCATCTGCAGCACGGTCTGGATCGCGGGAATGTGTCCGGACTCTACCTGACCCACCGGGCAGTCTGCTCCCTCAACGAACGGGTGGTGGAGGAGATGAGGGGCGAGGGGATCGAGGCGGTCGGTATACCCCCGCTGGCTGCGGCCCTGGCGGAGAACGGTGCGATCGCGTCGATGGAATGCCGGCCGATCGCGACGATGCTCCAGCATGGCATCGTGCCGGTCCTTCACGGTGACGTGGTGATGGACACCGTGAGGGGTGCCGCGATCGTCTCGGGTGACCGGCTCCTCGCCTTCCTCGCGACCATGCTCGGTATCAAGAGGGTGGGGCTCGCGACAGACGTGGAGGGAGTGATGGATGGCGGAGTGGTAGTGAAATATATCACCCCGGGGATGGTGGGGAGACTCCGCCTCGGGGGATCGGGCTTCGAAGATGTCACCGGTGGCATGAAGGGAAAGGTGCAGGAGCTCCTCGCGCTGGCGAGCGCGGGAGTGGACGCGCATATCTTCCATGTCAGGAGGCTGGGCGATTTCATGGATGGGAGAGAGCACGGCGGTACCATCGTGCAGAGCGGCGGGATGATGGATGACCGCTAGGCTCACATCGAGGCGAAAGCTGGACCATCTCCGTATATGCTGCGAGGAGGATGTGGAATGCGGCGATCCAGGCTTCGATGATGTGCTGTTGATCCATCGTGCCCTGCCTGAGTGCGATATGGACGGTATCACCCTGCGGACCAGATTTTTGAATGGATGCTTCGAGTCCCCGCTCTTCATCGCGGGGATGACAGGCGGGCACAGGGAGGCAAAAGAGGTGAACCGGAGGCTTGCAATCGCGGCGGAGAAGTTCGGCATCGGTATGGGTGTGGGCTCTCAGCGAGCGGCGCTCGAGGATCCATCACTGGAAGGGACATTCAGCATCGTCAGGGAAGTCGCCCCGCACGCATTCCTCTGCGCGAACCTCGGTATCGTCCAGCTCCGTGATCGCGGGATCGAATGGGCAGAGCGGGCGGTGGAGATGATTGATGCACAGGCGCTCGTGATCCATCTTAACTTTCTGCAGGAGGCGATCCAGCCGGAGGGCGATCACCGGGCCACCGGATGCCTGGATGCACTGCGAGAGCTCTGCCGGAGCTTCAGGAGACCGGTCATCGTGAAAGAGACGGGTGCGGGGATCGATGGGGGCACCGCTAGAACGATACTATCCGCGGGAGCCGGTGCGATCGATATCGGAGGCACAGGCGGTACATCGTGGGCGGCGGTCGAGACCATCAGGGCCGGAAAAAAAGGTGTGGAAGGGGAGATCTTCAACGGATGGGGCATACCCACGGTATTGAGCCTCTGTGAGGTCGCCCGAACCGGTGCCCCGGTCATTGCCACCGGCGGTGTGAGAAACGGGCTCCATATAGCAAAATGCATCGCACTGGGGGCCAGCATGGCAGGGATGGCGCTTCCGCTGCTTCGCGCCGCGATGGCAGGCGAAGAGGCACTGATGAGCACAGTGGAGCGCATCCACAGGGAACTACGGATCGCGATGTTCTTGACAGGATCCTGCTCGATCTACGAGTTGAAGCATGCAAGAACCATCGTGACGGGAAGAACAAGAGAGATGGTAGAACTGTTCATGGAGGAGAGAGATGGATATTGAGATAATCGCGGTGGGCGGTTTCGATGAGGTCGGGAGAAATATGACAGCCGTCCGCTGCGGAAAGGAGATTGTCATATTTGATATGGGATTGAGACTCGACCAGGTGATGATTCACGAGGATGCAGAGATCGAAAGCATGCACTCGCTCGATCTCATCCAGATGAAGGCGATCCCTGACGATACAATGATGAATACGGTGGATGGAACGGTAATGGCGATCGTCTGCACCCACGGGCATCTGGATCATATCGGGGCGATCCCCAAGCTTGCGCACCGGTATGCGGCACCGATCATCGCAACCCCGTACACCATCGAGCTGATCAGGCAGCAGATCGCAGGAGAGCAGAAGTTCGGGGTGAATAACAAGCTCTTTGCCCTGAGAACAGGGCAGCGCTACAGCATCTCGCAGAACGTGGTGCTCGAGTTCATCCGCGTCCAGCACAGCATCATCGAGTCGGTGGCTGCGGTGCTGCACACGCCTCGTGGCGCCATTGTCTACCTGAACGACTTCAAGCTGGACAGAACCCCCGTGGTGGGAGATCCGCCTGATTTCGCCCGTTTCAGACAGATAGGGAAGGAGGGTGTGCTCGCGCTTATCGTGGAGAGCACCAATGTGGATATGAAGGGGCGAACCCCCAGCGAGCGGATCGCACGGGACGTCGTGAGGGACACCATCACCAGCTACGAGGACGACAAGAGCGCCATCATCGTGAGCACCTTCTCCTCGCATATCGCACGCATCAAGACGATCGCCGAATGCGCACACGAGATAGGAAGAAAGCCGGTGCTCGTCGGAAGATCGATGGAGAGGTACAGCACCGTGGCGGAACAGATGAAGCTCGTCGCATTTCCAAGCTCGCTCTCCATTGTGGGCAACAGAAAGAGCATCGATCGCGTCATGAGGAGGATGATGAAGGCGGGCAAGGATCACTTCCTTCCCATCGTCACCGGTCATCAGGGAGAGCCGGGCTCCATACTGTCCAGAATCGTTCAGGAGGACACACCCTATCGCATTGACAAGGGCGACAAGGTGCTCTTCTCTGCGAAGGTGATTCCGAATCCGATGAACTATGGCCAGCGCTATCTGATCGAGACGAAACTGCGGATGAGGGGGGCGCGCATATTCGACGACCTGCATGTGAGCGGCCATGCATACAGGGAGGACCACTACGAGATGCTGCACCTCCTGAACCCGGAGCACGTGATACCCTCCCACGGCGGGCTCCCTCAGACAGGTGGCTATGCCCAGTTTGCAGAGGAGCTTGGATATACCCTGCACAACGATCTTCACATACTCAGAAACGGACAGAGGATTACAGTCTCGAAGTGAGGTGAGTTGAGATGGAACTGAGATCGTACCTTGAAAACACCGCCAGAGATGTCGATCTGCTGATAAAAAGGAGGTTCGGCGATCCCAGAGGCGGTCTGGAGGAGGCGAGTGCCCATCTGCTGCTCGCCGGCGGAAAGCGGCTGCGTCCTGCGTTGCTCCTTCTCGCGGCAGATGCGGTGAAGAAGGGGCGTTCGTTCACTCTCGTACCGGCGGCACTGGCGGTGGAGCTGATCCACACCTTCACACTCATCCACGATGACATCATGGATCGCGACTCCATGAGGCGCGGTGTCTCCACCGTGCACACGAAATGGGATGAACCTACGGCCATCCTCGCCGGTGATGTGCTCTATGCGAAGGCGTTCGAGTATCTGAGCACCGTTCCCGCACCGGAAAAACTCCGGGTGAAGGCGATCGCCCTCCTCGCGAAGACCTGTGCGGAGATATGCGAGGGGCAGTACCTCGACATGTCCTTCGAAGCGAGGGACGAGGTCCTGGAGGCGGAGTACCTGGAGATGATCAGGAAGAAGACAGGGGCCTTATTCGCCGCTTCCGCCGCCATCGGCGGGATACTTGCGGAGGGTAGCCGGATGCAGGTCGACGCCCTCTACGAATTCGGTCTTGCCACGGGAATGGCGTTCCAGATGCACGACGATCTGCTCGATATCATCTCCAGGGCAGAGGAGATGGGGAAGGACCGTGCATCGGATATGAAGAAGGGAAAGAAGACGCTGATCGCACTCATTACCGGCGAGAAAGGGCTCGATCTCTCCCGGTTCAGCGAATCGGAGTCCCCGAAGGAACTGGACCATCTGGTCTCACAGCTCAGGGAGGCGGGGGTGATCAGAGAGGTGGAGGAGGCGTCCGAACGTCTGATCCAGCGCGGGATTCAGTCTCTGAAGATCCTATCCCCCTCCGCCGAGAGGGAGCTGCTCGAGGAGTTGGGGAGATACTTCGTCACCAGGAGGAGTTGAAACGGATCCTGCTCTTCGTGAGATCCTCTTCAAGCTGGCGCTCCAGAATGCAGTGAGGCATGGTGCTGTCCCGAGAGGAGGGGCGGTCCTCTCCCGGGCGATCGGGGTCCACCCAGAACTGAAGTCCCGGGCGAGGGAGATCGCAGGGATGATCGACCTCGTCATCGGAGAGGTGGCTTCGCTCACTGAAGTGGAGAGAGTGAAGCTCCTTATGGAGCGTTACCCCGAACTGATGGAGGAGCTCCACGAGACGAGGGAGCACGTGAGGGAGCTTCCTGCTCTGGAGGACGTGGATAAGGGCGTGGTGATGCGCTTCGCACCCAATCCGAGCGGTCCGCTCCATCTGGGACACGCGAGAGCAGCGATTTTAAACGACGCGTACGTGCGACGCTACGGCGGGCGTTACATACTCCGGATAGAGGATACCGATCCGAAGAGAGTCGATCCAGGTGCATACGAGATGGTCCGGGAGGATCTCGAATGGCTGGGCATTCACATCGACGAGATCGTGTACCAGAGCGACCGGCTGGATATCTATTATGAAAAATGCCATGAGCTCATCGAAATGGGAGGGGCATACGTCTGCACCTGCGATCCCGAGTACTTCCGCATGCTGAAACTGTCGCGAAAGCCATGCCCCTGCCGGGGGAAGAGCCCTGTGGAGAATCTCGTATTGTGGGAGGGGATGCTCGCCGGTGAATTCAGCGAGGGTTCGGTGACGGTGAGGGTGAAGACAGAACTCGAGAACCCGGATCCCGCGATGAGGGATTTTCCTGCCTTCAGGATCGTCGAATCCCCACCGCATCCGCATGTGGATGCGAAGGTCTTTCCCCTGATGAACTTCTCGGTCGCGGTCGACGATCACCTCCTCGGCATCACACATGTGATCAGGGGTAAGGATCACATCGCCAATACGGAACGGCAGAGGTACATATTTGACTACTTCGGCTGGAGACCCCCGCACTACAGGCACTATGGCAGGATGTCGATCGAAGGCGTGGTCCTGTCCACCTCGCAGATGAGAAGGGGCATCGCGGATGGTTTGTTTTCGGGTTGGGACGACATCAGCCTTGGCACCATACGCGCGATCGCGAGACGCGGGATCGAGGCATCCGCGGTGAGAGAGGCGATCCTGGATATCGGTATCGGCGAGACGGATATCAGCTTTTCATGGGAGAACCTCTATGCGAAGAACCGCGAGATCGTGGATCCGAAGGCGAACCGGTATTTCTTCGTTCCGAACCCGGTGAGATCGAGGATCGAGGGGGCAGGCAGGAGAATCGCCACACCGCTCCTGCATCCGGCGAACCCCGAGAGAGGGACACGCATTCTCCACTTCGATGGAGGGGTGCTCCTCCCCGAAGAAGAGATCGGAGCAGGGGGGTTCTTCAGGCTGAAGGATCTCTTTAATGTGAACATCTCGAGAGAGAACGGGACATTGGTTGTGAGATATGCAGGCGATTCCCTGGCAGATGCGCGCAAAGCGAAGGCGCCCGTGATCCAGTGGCTGCCAGCAGGCGAAGAGAGGCCCTGCCTCCTGCATACGCCGGAGGGAGAGAGGCGTGGAAGCTGCGAAACCATGGTGGAGAGCGAGCTGGGCAGGATGGTGCAGTTCGAGAGGATCGGCTTTGCCAGGATCGACCGGATCACTGAAAAGGGGATCGAGGCATATTTTGCACACCGCTGAAGGGCCCGATTTTCAGGTGATGGATCGATATATGCCATGTCGTCATCCTCCATCGACCCGACCCCCGCCATCATCCACTCCCCCTGTCTCATCTCTTCTCGAGCGGACGTTTCTATCACGATCTGGTAGAGAAGTCCATACGAGAATTCTGGATTCACGATTGCTTGCGTTAAAGTGATCAGATCGACCGATGCAGCCGTATGCATGCAGCTCCCGATCGCCAGAAGACGTCCAGAGACAGAAGGAGCGGAGCCATGCGAAGTTCCTGGAGCGTTCGATGTGATAAAAGCCATTGATATGCGGCTTATTCCGACATGGAAGATCGATATTCGGTATTGTGAAAAACCATCGAATCCCTCGCGGTACTTTTACTCCTGAAAGGGAAGAGTAGGCAGTGTACACCTTAAGCTGTAAATTGAGTTCCCGTATCCTGACAGGATCTC
>JARYLJ010000050.1 GCA_029907705.1 Methanomicrobiales archaeon | reverse complement strand
GAGATCCTGTCAGGATACGGGAACTCAATTTACAGCTTAAGGTGTACACTGCCTTCAATCCAGATCGACTCATGGACAGGATAAATCAGGTTTATTATCGCGGATCTCACCGGGGGCCATTCATCAGGACATGCGGTATATGCTTTTTTCGATGGATCGCCCGGGTTCGGATCGGGGATGAACCCTCATTCGACAGGTTCGATCGACTCCATCGCCCGGCTCTCTCTGAAATCGCGGAGCAAAGAAAAGTCCGATCCGAGCACCTCCCGCATCCCTGGGTTGTGTGTGGCGGCGGCGGGGTGATAGACGGGGATCACCCTCACCCTCCCCCATGGAGCGATGCAATCGAAGATGGAGCCGTGCACCTCTCCGATCCTCCTCGCCTCCATGCCGAAGAGGGGAAAGGTATGGGCGACTGCATGTCTCCCCATCGGAAGCACCAGCATCGGACGGATGAGGTTCAGCTGCCTCCAGAGGTACGGCAGGCATGCGATCACCTCCTCCTTCGCGGGTTCCCTGTTCGCCGGTGGCCTGCATTTCAGGATGCTGGTGATGAATACCCGTTCTCTCGCGATGCCGGCCCCACCAAGCAAACCATCCAGCACCTTTCCGGCCCTGCCTGCGAACGGCCTGCCGGTCTCGTCCTCCTTTGCACCTGGCGCTTCGCCGATGAGGAAGATGCCTGCATCGCAGGGCCCCTCGCCTGGCACTGCATGCCTTCTGGATAGTTGAAGGGGGCAACCGGTGCATTCCCGAATCGTGCGGTGAAGGAGTTCCAGTTCCTCTCTGCGCATCTATCATACCCTTCTTCGGGATCGGATCCCCGGTTCCGGAGGATTAGATAGACGATCAGCACACATCGCTTCCATTATTATGCAGGATGATTATCCATGCGATCGAATCCGTCACGATTCAATCCCATTCATCGTATTCGCCTCTCCCTCGACCCAGCGCCCTCCGTCTCTTCTCAGCTCCTTCTTCCATATCGGCACATGTGCCTTTATTCCCTCGATGATAAACCGCGATCCCTCGTATGCCTCGCTCCTGTGGGCAGCGCTCACCACAATGGCAAGGATGTTGTCTCCGACCTTCAGCCTCCCGATTCTGTGCACGATCTCGACGGCAGCGAGAGAGAACCTTCTCCTCGCCTCCTCCGCGATGCGTTCCAGCTCCTCGAGGGCGACCTCCCGATACGCCTCCAGCTCCATCTCCTGGATATCATCGTCCCTGACGATGCCGTCGAAGACCACAATCGCGCCCGCTTCAGGCACCCTCGCACGTTCGATCATTCTTCCCAGATCGATATCCTCTCTCTGAATCCCGATCATTTACCCTCAACCACCTGCCACGGGAGGAAATACGGCGATCTCGTCCCCTTCTGCCACCGAAATCTGCTCCGCGTCTGCATGCTCGACTCTGCTGCCATTGTGCATCACGATGACGAACCTTTTTAACCTCCCGTCCTCTTCGAAGAGCGTCGAATATCCATCCCTTTTCGACGATGCGGCTCTTCTAACAATTTCAAGCAGGGTTTCCCCCTTTATGGCATCCACTTCGAGTTCAGGACCGAAGGCCTCTCTGAATCTGGCGAAGAACCTCACTCTCACCTTCATCAGCTCATCCTCCTCTCTCCTTCATACCACTGCACGATTCGCAGGCAGGATTCTGCATGACGGGAACCTCCTCTGCACTCCCCCGCCAGCCGTCCCAGATAAGCAGCCTGCCTGCAAGCAGTTCACCCCTGCCCAGGATATATTTGAGGACCTCTGTCGCCAGGACCAAGCCGATGAAACCCGATGCGGCACCGATGGCCGGAAACATCTCTTCGGGCGGGGGATGGGGAAAGATGCATCTCAGGCAGGGGGATCTTCCGGGTATGATGGTGGTCGCCTGCCCGAAAAATCCGTGGATGGCCCCATGGAAAAGAGGGATACCCCTCTTCAAGGCAACTCCGTTCAGGAGATACCTCGTGGGGAAGTTGTCCAGTGCATCCACGATACCATCTGCACCAGCGGTGAGTGATGCGACCGTTTTTTCATCTATCTCCGCATCCAGCGCTTCAATTTTAATACAGGGGTTCATCTCCGAGAGTTTCTCCCCCATTGAACAGACTTTCTTCCTTCCGATGTCCTTTGGATAGTGCAGGATCTGCCTGTTCAGGTTGCTCTCCTCCACCATATCGTTGTCGGCGACGAGGAGTCTTCCGACACCGGCAGCTGCCAGGTAGAGAGCGACGGGACAGCCCAGACCTCCCGCTCCCGCGATGAAGATCGATGTCTCTTTGAGCCTCTTCTGGCCCTCCTCACCGATCAGAGGTATCTGTCTGCTGTATCTCCTGAGCTCGTTATCCGAGAGCATCTCTTCACTCCGCACCGTATACATCTCGTCTTCTGGAGACCCGACTCCTGGTCGTCTGATCCGTGTCCCCTGTTCCCGATCACAGAGGGTGAACGGTCCCTCAGTAAGATATGGGTTCTATCACATTAATGCAGAGTAGTTACGGACTCTGCGGTAACATACTCTACCGGGTGTATATGTGGTTCTTCTTCATCTCCGGTTCGAACCATTCTGCATGGATCCAGTAATATTTCAATTCTTTTTAACAATCAATCGAGGGGGGATGCCTGAAGAAATTCGAGAGGAGGGAGCTCGTTTATCATCGCGGGTGAATACAGAGATATGATGCATCCCGAACTCCAGAGGAAGAAGGAAAGACTGGAGCGATACATCGCATCGCAGGGATCGATGCTTGTTGCGTTTTCGGGTGGAGTGGACAGCACTCTGCTCGCCGTATGCGCGAGAAAAATACTCGGGGATCGGGCGGTATGCGTCCTTCTGGAGAGTGCATTGTTATCCAGACGCGCCATTGCCAGGGCATCAGGTATCGCACGGGAACTTCACCTGAACTTTGAGATCCTCCACGTTCCTGTAATGGAAGACGCGGCATTCGTCCGCAATCAGCCGGACAGGTGCTATAGGTGCCGGAAGATCTCGGCTGTACATCTGAAGGAGCGTGCCCGTGAGCTCGGTCTCTCTTCAGTCGCAGACGGGGTGAACTTCTCCGATCTCGGGGAGTATCGCCCCGGTATTGCTGCGGCAACGGAGGTGGGGATCATCCATCCTTTCGTCCAGGCAGGGATGACAAAGGAGGATATCAGGGCGCTTGCACGCGAGATAGGCCTCTCTGTATGGAATGAACCCGCTTCTCCATGCCTCGCGTCGAGAATACCCTACGGGGATGCCTTAACCGAAGAGGGCCTTCGAAAGGTGGAGGATGCAGAGCAGATCCTTTCCGATCTGGGATTTGTTCAGTTCAGAGTCCGCCAGCACGGCAAATTGGCGAGAATCGAGGTCTCGGACGAGGAGCTCGGGAGAGCAATCGCATCGAGGGCACTCCTGGTGGAGCGACTCAAGAAACTGGGTTTCATATATGTCACTCTGGATCTCGGGGGTTACAGAAGCGGCAGCATGGACGAGGCGCTGATAGCAGAGAACGATCTTTGAATTCAGGTGACGGGAGAAAATCGTCGATTAATCCCCGCATTCCTGAAGGTTCATCGGGGTTCTACACCCCCTCAGCATCTCGGGCATGCGTATTCATCGCGACTTCGGAAAAAAGTACATCAGAAAATCAGGGGTTCACGATATCTTTTGCTCTATACCGGCCAGATCGAACGCTTGTTCATATACATGCAATTTTCGGATAGGGAATGCACTGCACCTCTGATATGTTTTCAGTATGTCCATCACATTGCACGAAGTTCGAATCGAGTAACTCTACGGGAATCGCAGCCGGTGGTGCCGGCTGGGTGAGGTGAGGAGGGGGCAGAGCGTAGACCCCTGACTCGTTCACATGTCCAGCAAATAGATACATCATCGAATCGATCTGGTAATCATGTCAAATGACGTCCGCCATATCTTCGGACATGTTCCCATCCCCGTTGAAGCTCTGGATCAGATGCCTCTTTTTCGTAGATCCCCGGATCCTGCCTTCGATAGAGCGATCGGTCCCTACCGACAGGGCAGACCTTGATGCAGATGCCGCAGGGGGAGATGTATCTTTTGTTCAATACCGCACTCCAGGATGCGCATGCCTTCTTGTCTGTGATGCCTCTTGGATAGTCATCCGGTTGAAGTGCCTTCGAAGGGCAATGACGCACGCAATTCAGGTATCTGGTGCAGAGCTTCTCGGCCAGAAGCCGGTTGGATTGGAGCTCTGCTGTGGTGAATACGGATCCGAACCGTACCCTCGGTCCAAAATCGGGTGTCAGAATCATGTTGTTTACACCGAATGTCCCCAGTCCCGCGAGATATGCGGCATGCCTGTGAGAGAAGAATGCGACAGGGTTTTTGAGGAGCACTTCGATGCTCCCGTATCCATCTCGCGGTACGAAGACTGACGGGTATCCTCTGCTCGTAAGAAAATTTGCGATGCGGTATGTGTACTGATCCAGAAGCTGATTGACCGTATGGTACTGTTCCCGGTAGTAGATGGAGGGAGCGGTCTCCAGGACAGGGAGGGGAATCGGGAGGCCGATCACGATCACCGATTTCGTCCCAGGCATGATCGAGTCCGGAAAGAACTCATCCGGTACCCAGGGATAAAAGTATGGGGTCCTCCAGCGATCGACCGATGCGATACCGACGAGCGGGATCTCCATCTGCCGGCATCTTTCAAACAGTGCTTTTTCAATATTCTCGGACATGAATGCCAATGAATTGTTCAGAAGTCAGGGTGAAAAATCTTCAGGTCGATCGAGCCGTTATGTTGCATCTAATGAGGAGTGGTGTCCCTGAAGGCAAAGGATAGATAGCCATCGCTCCTTCCCTGCCTCTGCAAAGACTCATGCCTTGCCGCGCCCCATGGACATGCGAAGCTGCATGGTCACCCTCCTCCTTCTGGACGATCGCAATGGTTTTTTCGATCTCTTCCGGATCTTCGCCTCCTTATCCGGGGATCCCGTGGTGGTGGACGCCGGGACCACCGATGAGGCACATGCCCTCCTCGCGGAGGGCCAGATTGACCTGGTTCTTGGGCGGCTCGAGAAGGACAGGAGAGGTGGTATCCGGCTGCTGGAAGAAGTCCGGTCCTCGGGATCGATGATCCCCTTCGTTCTCGTGACCGACGGGGCAGACCAGAATGCGCTGGAAATCGCATATCTCCGCGGAGCAGACCTGGTCTTGAACCGCCTCCCCGATTCCCAGGATGCCTGGTCCGCCCTCACAAAGACCCTCCGGGCACTGGCGGGCAGGTGGCACCGCGAGGAGAACCTGCGACAGGAGAACGGGATCCTGGAGATGGTCCTGAACGCCTCCCCGATGGCGGTCTGCGTCATTCGGGGGCATATCATCGTCTGGACCAACCGCACGTTCCATTCCATGCTGGGGTACCTTCCTGGCGAACTGATCGGCAGAGACCCGGTGGAGTTCATCGCTGGCGAGAAGGAGCACCGGCGGGTCGATAACGGGCTCTTCGGGACTCGGGACGAGTTCGGATGGGGCTCCATCGAGACTGAAGTTAGACGGAAGGACGGGTCCCTGCTCTCCTGCCATATCCAGTCCCGGTTTATAGACCCGGAAGATCCCCATCGGGGGCATATCGTGGTGGGGAGGGATATGACGGAGTACCGCCGTATGCAGAACCTGCTCCGACGGAGCGAGCTCCGCTACTAGACCTGATCGACAATGCCCACAGCATCATCCTCCGGATCGATCCAGGGGGGATCGTCCGGTTCATCAACAGGTACGGGGAGACGTTCTTCGGCTTCACCTCGGAGGAGATCGTGGGAAAACCAATCCTTGGGACGATCCTCCCCGAGCGCTCGAAGACAGAACGGGATCTCGCGGCCATGGTCAGGGAGGTGATGCAGAAACCTGAGAACTACGAGGTGAACGTGAACGAGAACGTGAAGAAGTCCGGTGAACGGGTTTGGATCGCCTGGACCAACAAGGCGATCCGAGACGAGGAGGGCCGGCTTCTGGAGATGCTCTCCATCGGGAATGACATCACCGACCGGAAGCTGGATGTAAAGGAGGTGAGCATCACCATCGCCCCCTGGAAGAAGGCGATCATCGGCGGGACCGACATCCAGGAACCGGTTCTCGATGCGGTTTACGAGATCGCCGCCGAGATCTCCCGTGAAGGTCGCGAGGGGAAACCGGTGGGTACCACCTTTATCCTGGGGGATACGGATAACGTGCTGGCCAGATCACGGCAGCTGATCCTGAATCCTTTCGAGGGGCACCCGCGTGAGTCACGGATGATCACGAACCCGGGGCTATGGGAGACCATCAAGGAGCTGGCCCAGCTGGACGGGGCCTTTATTGTGGGCGGGGATGGGGTCGTCTGGGCAGGGGGCAGGTACATCACCATCGACACAAGTGCATCCTCGATACCGAAAGGTCTGGGCACCCGTCATGCCTCGGTCGCCGGGATCACGCAGGAGACCAGATCCGTCGGGATCGTAGTCTCCCAGAGCGGTGGCCGTATCTCCATCTTTAAGGATGGCCGCGTGGTGAGGGTAATCACCAGGGCGGAGTGAGCTGCTGCATCAACCATTTTCCGTTCTTCCACCATTTCTGATCTTCGCTCATCCTCATCTCCGCCATGATAGAGTCTCTCTTGCGGATCATGAGAGGATAATGTCATCGAAATAGAATGATCAATAATTTGCCCTGTGATAATCGGGTTCGTATTGCAACTACACTCTTCACATACATGCCCATATGAATATAATCAAGGATCCTTTTATCTGACATCTTTTCCATATCGCCTGAAAATGGATCTCCAGAATATCGGGGTTCAGGCTCATGTAAGACCTGATATCAATATTATCATGCGACTGCTGTATTACGGATGAATGTGTCCGCCAGGGGATTGAGTGCCCGGATAATCGAGTCCGGAGAGAAGCCAGGTGTTATAGTGACGAACAGAACGGTGGAGACGACGAACGTGCAGAGTGGATAGATGATCCGGGCTCAGGAAGGGCCCGCCTCCGAGTGGAGCTGAGCCTTCCCAGCTCTTGACAACCCGCCGGGATATCTCCCCTTCCTCGCATCACCGCGCCATCAGTGCAAATACCCCCATCCAAGGTATTCCCGCGTGTATGCGGCGTAGCGTCTGGGTTCTGACGTGAGTCTGGCCCGAACCTCTTTTGCAAAGTCGTCGTCAGGATTCGCGTCGAGCCATCGGCGCATGGTGAGCCACCAGGCCGCCTCATACCTGTCCCAGCTGTCCCGGTCGGCGAGAACCATCTCCACAACATCGTAGTCGAGGTCGCAGAACGACGCAAGAAGTTCTGGAAGCATGAGAAAGTCGGATATGGCAGTGGCACCGCATCCCCTGGCAACGTCTTCCGTCGGGGGTAACTGCCGCCAGTAGGGCTCGCCGATGAGGATGATCCCTATGGAGCGAAGGCTCTTCGCCAGAAGCTTGATGGTGCCGAGGACTCCCCCACCGATCCACGTGGCACCGAGACGGGCTGCCACATCGACTTTTTTGTCGGCAACGTAGCCGGCAGCTTCGCCATGGATGAACTCGATCCGATCGGCGACGCCGAGTTCTTCAGCGCGGAGTTTCGCCTGCCCGGTGAACAATGGGCTCATGTCGATGCCGATGCCGGTGATTCCGTAATCGCGTGCCCATGTGCACAGCATCCCGCCCGAACCGCTGCCGAGGTCGAACACGCGGGCCCCCGGCTCAAGGCGCAGCGCAGCGCCGAGAGTAGCAAGCTTTTCCGGTGTGAACGGGTTGTGGATGCGGTGAGCACTTTCGGCAATGGTGAAGATACGGGGAATGTCCAATGTAAAAACTCCTTTTACTTAGTTGTGAAATAACGGGAATATACCCTCGGTAGTTGAATTTTCATAGTTGTGTATTACCCTCGCAACCAGTCCATGAGATATAATTTGAACCTCTTGCATCGAGTCCCGATATAAGAGTTCGAACGATTGTGGTTGATGAGGTTACATTACGCGCTGCTGGGTAGATCGATAACTTTTTAGCCTGGAGCTTATTTATTTAATGTCTCCAAACACAAAAATCTCATCAAATCAGTAACAATTTTCAATTTGGAGCATTTAAAATAGATACTTTAATCTCATGCGCCGACCGGGATTCGAACCCGGGTTTAGGCGTTGGCAACGCCTAGTGATAACCACTACACTATCGGCGCAGTGCTCTTGATTTTTGGTAAGTAAAAGGTAATAATTGTATCGAATCCCATAATCCGGGGATAAAATATTGAATTGTAAATGAGATGGAAGGGGTTTTGGAACATCGATCGTTTCTAATCAATCCAATTCCAATCCATCCCTTTTTGAACTCCTTGAAACGAATGTGCACTCGACCTCAAGGCGTCGTATGAACGCCAGACAATCACCGCAGGCGATCCCCCCCAAAATAAAGGTTGAAAGAACATTGAACAAAAATACAGGATGGTATATCCAAACCTGAAAAATCCAGAGGATGAACCCCCTCCCAGGCAGTACAATTCTGGACCATTGATTCGTCCCAGCTCCATCCACCCCCATCCTGCTCGTTCTGCCAGGGACTCCGCAGTGAGGGGATGCATTCGCTCCAGTCGAAGAGAGATTCGGCTGTCTTATTGTAATTTTATCCTTCTGGGATCTCGAAAAAGGGTAATAATGGAGCAGTCCACAACTGCAAATTCTCATGGGAAATATCGTTCTCCATTAATGCCGTCAAAAAAGAGAATTTATTTCCAGGGACTCTTCTGAATATCAGGCAGGGGCGCTGTCATAGAGCAGCGTGATATATCTGACAGCAAACAACCCGTATGCCGGGGTCAATACAAGATTTATCAGAAATCCGACGAAGGGAATGAGTCCAATGATCATGTTGATCACTCCCAGGACGATGTAGAGAAGGATCAGCGCGATGATGTACGGGACCCAGCCGATCTTTCCGATGTGTGCAAGGATCGCACTGAAGTTGAATGCTTCGCCGAATCGTTTCAGGCGTGCCAGCCTCACGTAACCGTTTATCGCAAACAGGCCGATAATCAGGGCGACGATGAATACGATGATGATTCCGGCAATCAGGGAACCGATGGCAGCCATCACCGCTGCAGGATTGTTCGCAGATAGTGCGAATATATAGCTGCCCATGGATATCATCATCAGGACGATTATGGGGATTGCATAGATGAGCCCCGCAATAAAGAGTATAAGTCCGTCAATGAATAATGTCCCCCAATTCTCGAGTTCCGGTGCTGGTTTCTTTCCCCTCATCACTTCCATACTGTAACCGATGAAGACCGGAAAGATGATACAGCTGATGATGAGGAGCAGCCATCTCATCCATCTGCCCCAGAGGGCCTCCTTCGTATACTCGAAAGAATCCTCGAACATACTGCTGTAATTCATGAAAATTCCTCCAGGAATTAGATCAATTCTCTTCTTATTTATAGATATCGTTGGATTTTGAATAATCAAAATGGACTAAGTAAAATTAAAGTTCGTAATAATTTTTGGTGATTACTCAGTATAAGCCACGCGACTATATCCAACTAATACTTGGACGA
>JARYLJ010000049.1 GCA_029907705.1 Methanomicrobiales archaeon | reverse complement strand
AGATCCTGTCAGGATACGGGAACTCAATTTACAGCTTAAGGTGTACACTGCCTGCGGCGCACGACACTCCACTGAACCGCGGCATATCCCTGCGTCGCTCCCACGCCCATGATGGCGCCGCTGATCGCATGTGTGGTAGAGACAGGAATACCAAAAGTCGTGATGAAAGAGAGGACGACCCCACCCGCAGTCTCCGCAGAGAAGCCCTGATACGGTCGCAAGTGCGTGATCTTCTTCGCCATGGTCCCCACCACGCGCCATCCACCGAGGAGAGTTCCCAGCGATATGGCAATGCAGGAGACCACGATCACCCACGGCGGCACCCTGAACTCCTGCAGCATACCGGCGGAGAAGAGCATGGCGGTGATTATACCCATTGCATTCTGTGCATCGTTGCTTCCATGACCCATGCTGTAGAATGCGGCAGAGAAGACCTGAAGACGATTGAAGTGGTGTTCGATTCTTCTCTCTCTCGAGCGCGCGATGATTCGCATGACCAGAAGGCAGAGAAGGTAAGAGGCGATGAAACCAAGAGCTGGGGAGATGAAGATGAACAGTACAATCGCCAGTATCCCTTTTATCACGAATACATGGGTGGCGAGCAGAATCGGGACTGCCAGCGTGACTCCGCAGGCGCTTCCCATTCGGTAGTACTCCCTCCAGTTTGACTCCCCCTTCCAGCGTGCGATGGCGGGCAGTATTATCCCGCCAGAAATACCTCCAGACACAAAGACCACAGTGACACCCGCGATCGATTCGAGGGGCGGCCAGAGACATGCACCGATACCGAAGGCAGCGATGGCAGAGCCGAGTATCCCGCCCACCAGTGCATGGCTCGTGGAGATGGGGATCCCGATACGGGAGGAGATGAATACCCAGACCACGGCGATGAGCACCGCGATGAAGATGGTGTGAACGGTCATTGCGGAGGGATCCACGATCTCCTTTCCGATCGTCTTCGCCACGGCGGTGGTGAAGAATAGGGGCCCGATCATGTTGAAGAACGCCGCCATTCCCACCGCCTGCGGGGGGGTGAGCACCCGCGTGGCGATGACTGTGGCGATGGAGTTAGCCGCATCGTTCAGGCCATTGACGAAGTTGAAGAGGATTGCGAGGAAGATTCCGAGGATCAGGACATACGCCATCTGGATCAGGTATGACGGATCGCGATATCCGAAAGCACGTTCGCTGCATCCTCGCACTTATCGGTCGCGATCTCCAGATACTCGTAGATATCCTTCAGTTTGATGATCATGATCGCATCCTGCGATTTGAAGAGATCCGTGATCGCGTGCGAGAGTACATCGTCTGCAATGTTCTCCAGGCTGTTCACTTCGATGCAGCGATCCTCGATCTGCTGGGAAACCTTGATCGATCTGATGAGCAGGACCGCTTCACGCAGTTCATGGACCGATAGCCGGATCAGTTTGGCCAGTTCGCGCATGTGGACATCGGGTTGTGTGATCTGGTAATTGATCATCTTCTGGGTGGCACCATCGATGTAATCGAGTATATCGTCCATCGCAGAGGCGAGGCGCGAAATCTCCATGGGATCGAGTGGCGTGATGAAGACACTGTTGAGCAGTTCGTATATCTCGTGGGTGATCTTGTCCCCTTCGTGTTCCAGAGCCTCGATCTTCTTCGCCTTCGTTAAGATATCGGTGAAGTCCTCCATCAACTGGACCAGCACCTCAGATGCATTCAATACGATCTCAGCCTGCCTGTCGAAGTAATCGAAGAAAACCCTGTCCTGAGGGACGATCCATTCCCGTATCCCCATGCTCCTCCATGAAAAATTCACTCCCCATAGGATAAAAGGAATTGTATCTTCGGTCCGACGCATGCACTATCCTGCGAGAAGATGGAATACTCCGGCAAGAGACCAGGAGAGTGCGAGGGAGGCGGGGATTGTGATCAGCCATGCGGCGAGGATGCTTCGAACCGAACTCCACTGGACCGCTTCTCGCCCCCTGGTGACGCCAACTCCAACGATCGTGCCGCTGATCACGTGGGTCGATGAGACAGGTATGCCCATCATGGTCATCGCGGAGAGGAGCACACCGCCTGAGGCAGCGGCTGAAAAGCCCTGATAGGGCCTGATCTGTGTGATCTTCCGTGCGAGTCTCTCGATCACACGCCAGCCACCGAAACAGGTACCTGTTCCCATTGCAATGGCGGATGCGACAAGCACCCAGGTGGGAACAGAGAAGGATTCGAGGGAGCCGCTTGCGAGGAGCAGGCCGACGATGATGCCCATCGCATGCTGCCCGTCGTGGGCTCCATGGCCCGCGCCCTGTATCGCAGCCGCCAGCAGGTGAAGGGGCTGAAACACCCTCCTCCGCGTCTTTATCCGGGATCTCCTGAAGAGGTGCGAGATGAGCACATCGAATAAAAAAGCGAAAGCGAATCCGATCGTGGGAGCGATGAAGATAAAGAGCAGGATGGCGAGAATACCCGAGATGTGCAGGATACCGAGCACCATGGCAGAGGTGATGGAGAGGGAAAGGCCGAAGAGCGAACCCGATGCTATACCGAGAGCCAGCGGCAGCCTGGTGCTCCGGGACAGGATGGCCCCTGTGGTACCTCCGCATATGCTGCCGACGAGCGTTATCGCAGCACATCGAACCAGCAGCTGGGAATCAGGGAGCAGAAGCGCCGCTGCCCCGCCTTCCGCGATCGCCGCACCAATCAGGCCACCGGATAGGGCATTGCTGGAGGAGATGGGGAATCCGGTGAGCGTGGCGATCAGCACGAGCGATACAGCAGCAGTGAGGCCTGCCATGAAGAGGGGCAATGTGAGGTTTTCGCCCCGCACGATACCAGTGGCAAAAGTACCGGCGACCGCCGTAGAGAAGAGGAAAGGACCGGCGAAATTTGCCAGCGCAGCCAACAGGATCGCCCGCCGGGGCGGAAGGGCACTCGTGGCCACGACAGTGGCGATTGAATTCGCCGCATCGTTCATTCCGGTAAGGAAATTGAATAAAAATGCGAGGATGATGCCTGATATGATGAGCGTCTCCATATCCATCAGGCATGACGCCGTGATATATCGCTCAGCACGTGGCCGACATTGTTGCATCTGGCCAGGACCTGTTCGAGATTCTCGTAGATATCCTTGAATTTAATAATCCAGATCGGATCGCCTTTTTTGAAGAGATCCAGGGTGGCGCTGGAGAGCAGATCGCGGGAACTGTTCCAGTATCTGTTGATCTCGATGGCACACTTCTCCACCTCTGCAGGGGCCTTGAGTGTCGAGAGATGCACAACACCGTTCTCTATCTCGATCGTGCACCTCCCGATGAGGTCGGAGAACTCCTTCAGGACCTCATTTCCCTGATCCAGGCCATAGTTGCATATCTGGTGCGCGACCCAGTCGATGCTGTCCACCACATTATCCAGGGCTTCTGCGAGTCTTGCAATCTCCTCCGGTTCGAGTGGCGTGATGAGAGATTCGTCCAGCCGTTCGTACACCATCCTCGTGATCCCGTCGCACTCGTGCTCGAGCTGCCTGATCGCGTGGCATTTCTGAAAGGCTGTGGAGAAATCAGCCGTCACTTCGGAGAGCAGCCTGCCGATCTCCCTCACATTTATGGTCATCTTCCGAAAGAGATCGAAGAACACCCTGTCCTCTGGCAGTATGATGTCAGCGATGCGCATCGTTGCCACCTTCAGATCTGAAAGATCGCTTTTCAGGATAAAAATCCGGCGCCCTGTCGATCCCGCTCCTGAATGGACCGAGCGGGAATTGAACCCGCGGCCTCACGCATGCCAAGCGTGCGATCTACCACTGATCTATCGGCCCTTCCTGAAAATTTTGTATCTGAAACCTTATAGATGTGTGCGATCGCACCATGCAGCGCAGAGATTGGAATCAAGATTTTTCCACATCATCTTCCGGTCCCTTTCTCCTCCTCCCGAGGTATGTCATCACCCTGCGGCGTGCCTCGCTCAGATCGCTCCTCCTCCTTACGTTGCCCTCCTGAATGAAGCACTCAAGCATGGGTATCCCTTCATGGGGTGCCGCAGCACCCAGGGGGAGGAGGAGATGCCCTCCATCCGGCAATTCGTACACCTGCTTCTCCCCGCCCCTCTTCCCCCGCTTCGCGTACGCGAACCCATCGATCTCCACGATATCAAGGGCGAAATCCACCACCGGTGCATTCGCGATTGCCCCACCCACACCAAAGGCATACACGATGTCCCGATAATCGAGTATATCCTCAACCGTTACACCCCCTGAAAGCAGGATAAGTACGTCCCCGTATCCTTCTAGATCGAGTTCCCACCGCACCTCCTCCAGGATCGCCCTCATATCTCCCCGGCGTGATCTCGGTGTATCCAGCCTCACCCCCTCTGCACCCGTGCGTGCCGCAAGCAGCGCCTCCTGCCTCTCGTCGCAGTGGGTGTCGCAGAGCATGATCCGTGGCACCTCTGCAGGTGCATGCCTGTCGAAGGCACGGAATGCATCCTCCACGGAATGGTGGCAGATGATGAAGGAGTGAGGCATGGTGCCGACGAGCGGTACACCTTCGGGCGCGCAGATGTTGCTCACCCCATCGACTCCACCTATCCACGCAGACCTCTCGATCATCGACGCCAGAGCGGGATGCTGCCGCCGGGAACCGAAAGAGTACACCATTCTCTCACCTGCCGCCTGTTTCACGATGGCAGCGGCCGTTGCAATCCCCGAGGCATGGCAGAGGAACCCCAGAACCGATGTCTCGTACCTGCATAAATCGCAATAATGACCTGTGATTCGAAGAACGGGCTCGTACGGGTAGAAGATCGATCCTTCGGGCATGGCATGCACGGTGACCGGTACGCCCTCGAAGACCGAAATCACGTCATCCAGCCCGCAAAATACCCCCCATCCCGATGGCAAATTTGTGGTGGAGACCTCCATGGAAACCAGCGGATCGAGGCCTTCCTTTTTGAGTACCTCCTCCGTCCTGAGAAAGTAGATGTCCGTGCATCTCCCTTCCCTGATCGTCTTTTCGTCAACGATTCCGAACCGCTCCATGCAGGATCATGGGAGCGGTGAGATATTACCTCAACGGATTCACGGAGCAGAAGGCGACTCTTATTACCTCGCATCTTCATAAAGACAACCCTGATGGTATCGGAGAGGAAGTCGAGAGATGCATTTCTGATCATTGACCCGCGGAAGGATTTTCTTCATCCCAGCGGGGCGCTCGCCATCGAAGAAGCAGCGAAGATCGTACCCCTGGTCAACCGGGCGACTGCATGCGCAGGGCATTCAGGAATGATGGTGGTCTTCACGAAGGATATACACTCTCCAGGCGATATCGAGTTTGGGCACTTATTGGCCCGCTGCATCAGGGGGGATGAGGGAGCAGATTTTATCGACGAGCTGGAGGTCCAGGATGGGGATCCCGCAATTGAAAAAAACCTCCTTCAGGGCGTTCATCAGAACCAGAATCGAGGAGATGCTCAAGTCAGCCGGGGCGAATCACCTCTAAATCGCGGGTGTGGCCCTCAAGAGCTGCATCCAGTAAAACGCTGCCGACGGATTCATGAGGAGTTTTGGGGTGACCATCATTGCCGATGCGACCAGGTGGGGGTTTCATGCATATGAAGCCGGCCCTGTCTCTGGAGATCAACGATACCGCCGGGTTCGATCGGGCGAGGGGGTGCACCTGATGCTCGCCATCGTCGGTGGGACGAGCCTGCTCTACTCGGATCTGTCAGAATTTCACCGGCGCGAGATCCTCTCCCCTTTCGGTTCGGTCGAGGTGATGGAAGGGCCGGCCGTCCTTCTCCAGAGGCATCAGCGCGGACTGCCTCCGCACAGAATCAACCATCGGGCGAATGTTGCTGCGCTTGCGATTATGGGCGTACAGAAGGTGGTGGCAATATCCTCTGTCGGCTCGCTCCGGAGGGGGATCAAGCCGGGATCCATGCTCATCCCTGACGACTATATCGCTCTCGGGGACATTCCCACGATCCACGATCACGCAATCGTTCACTCAAGGCCGGGCATCTCGGTCGCATTGTCCGAAGCACTGGGAAGGATCGTTCCGGATGCGATCAGGGGCGGGGTGTATATTCAGACGAGAGGTCCGAGGATCGAGACGGTGGCGGAAGTCAGGACTTTCTCGAAGCTGGCCGATGTGGTGGGGATGACGCTTGCGAGCGAGGGAACGCTGGCGAGCGAACTTGGAATCGAATTCACTGCGCTCTGCATGGTCGATAATTACGCCAACGGAATCGGTGAGGGGATCCTGACCTATGAGCACATCCTGGAGATGTCGTTCCGCAACAGGGAGAGGACGGATGCGATCGTCAGGCGTATCATCAGGGAGCTGGGTGATGATCGTGGGGGATGAAGGAGACTACGTTGTCAGAGCAGGATCAGTGCTGTTAAGGCAGGTCTCAATCGGTGGGCGGATCGTGGATATTGCCATCGGCGACGACGGCACGATCGCGGCAATTGGCGAGGGGATCGGAGCCGAATACAAGGGGGATGCCGAGTTCATCGTCGAGGGAAAGCAGGATATCGCAATTCCCGGACTGGTGAATACACACACGCATGCAGCGATGGCGCTCTTTCGGGGTTATGCAGACGACCTGCCCCTCCACGAATGGCTCACCTCAAAGATCTGGCCCCTCGAGGCGCTGCTCACCGGGGATGATGTCTATCATGGCACCAGGCTCGCCTGTCTGGAGATGATACGATCAGGGACGGTCGCCTTCAACGACATGTACTTCTTCATGAAAGATGCAGCGAGGGCGGTCACCGAGATGGGGATGAAGGCGGTCCTCGCCTATGGTTTTATCGATCTATTCGACGAGGAGAGGAGGGAAAGGGAGATCAGGGCCACAGAGGAGTTCTGCAGATGGATCGGGTCACTGAGGAATCCAAGCATCAGGGCAGCGGTGGGTCCTCATGCCGTCTACACCGTCTCCACGGAGGCGATGAAGTGGCTCGCAGACTTCGCGAAGCGCGAAGGGATCATTGTCCACGTTCATCTGTCAGAAACGGAGAGAGAGGTGGCAGAGTGCGAAAAAATGTACGGCAGGAGGCCTGCGTTCGTCCTCGATGAATGCGGCCTTCTCACTGAAAGAACGACCGCTGCGCACTGCTGCTGGCTGGATCAGCAAGAATGTAACCTTTTGGGAAAGAGGGGTGTGCATGTCTCCTACAATCCGGTGAGCAACATGAAGCTGGCCGTTGGACGGGCGATACCCTACCAATGGCTGAAGGAGGCGGGGGCGAACGTCACGCTGGGGACCGATGGGGCAGCCTCGAATAACAATCTCGATCTGATGGAGGGGATGAAGTTCGCTGCTCTGCTCCAGAAGTTCTTCTGGAATTCCCAGACGATCCTTCCGGCACACGACACATTGGCAATGGCGACCTCGAGCGGTGCCCGGGCCCTCGGATTCGGGGACGGGAGGCTCATGGCAGGTTCACCCGCGGATATCGTGCTGGTGGATCGTTACGCGGTATGCAATACTCCGCTTCACCATCTCGAATCCAACCTCGTCTATTCCTGCACCGGGGGCAGTGTCAAGACGTTGATCTGCAGCGGAAAGGTACTCATGCAGGATCGCGTGGTCTTCGACGAAAGAAAGATCATCGAGGATGCGGCGAAGGCGGCACAGAGGCTGCTCGACAGGCTGGGTGAACAGGTGATTCAGGAACACTGATCGATCTCTGTTGTTATGATCATCATCGGTCATCGGGGAGGGGGTGCGCCCGCTCCGGAGAATACGCTGAAGTCCATCAGGCAGGGAATGCCATGCGCGGATTACGTGGAGGTGGACGTCAGATCTTCATCAGAGGGCACACCCGTCGTCATCCATGATCCCTCACTGGAGAGGACGACCACCGGCAGGGGTTTTGTGAAGGAGATCACTCTCGAGGAGCTGAAGAGGCTCGATGCAGGCGGGGGCGAGGAGATCCCCACACTGGAGGAGGTACTGGACTTCGTGAAGGGGAGAGTCGGTCTCGTAATCGAATTGAAGGAGAAATTTTCCATCGAAAAAATTTGCCAAATCGTATCGGATTACAGGATCTCCCCGTTGATGTTCGTCTCGTTTCACAGGGACGCCCTGGAAGAGGTGCGGGCGCACCTTCCCGATGTCCCGGAAGGGCTCATTTATTCGCGCGGAATGGTCAATCCGGTGCGAGAATGCACCGATATGAAGATCGATACAATCCTTCCTGCATACAGGATACTCGATCTAAAAATGATTGAAGAGGCGCATGCAGCCGGATTGAGGGTGATCACCTGGACGCTGAACGAACGCGAGCAGATCAGGGGAGCGGCAGCGCTCGGCGTCGATGGATTCGCCACCGATTTTGCCTGCATGGCAGCACGTCTGTTGAAAGAGATCGATCTATCAAACATCGGGGGATGAGGCCAAACCCTCTCAGTCTCTCGATGGAACAAGAAGCGCTTAATGCGATAATGCCTGCCACCCGCGCCTCCGATCAGCGATGGACGCTCTCCTTCATCGCAATGAATGACCATCCATTCCCTGCGCCCCCTGACCGTAATGGTAATTATCTCAAAACGCAACTGGATATCTGTACCCCGGGGCTGTGGCCTAGTCAGGAATGGCGACGGGCTCCAGCGGTGTTTGCGTATGATGAACAATGGGTCTTCTGAATAGAAGGATGATGATCCGTTGGAGCACTGACGCATATCGGAGAGACCCGTCGGTCGTGAGTTCAAATCTCACCAGCCCCATCGGAGTACGCCGGCGTTGCATGCGCACTCTTTTTTAGAGGCCGATCCCACATGATATGCGGACTGGTATACGTATGTATCTCGTAGGGGAGGCATTGGTCGGCGAGGGTGCAGAGCTCGCCCATATCGATATGATTGTAGGCGACAAGGATGGACAGGCGGGAGCAGCCTTCGCAAATGCACTTTCGCAGCTCTCGATGGGCCACACTCCGCTCCTGGCCGTGGTCCGGCCCAATCTGCTGGCGAAACCCGCGACCCTCATCATCCCGAAGGTGACGCTGAAGAAGGAAGCGCAGGTGAATCAGATGTTCGGGCCCGTTCAATCGGCTGTGGCAAAGGCGGTGGCCGATTCGGTCGAGGAGGGCGTATTCGGGGAAGAGGATATCGAGCAGCTGGTCATTCTCGCCAGCGTTTTTGTGCATCCGGATGCAAAGGACTTCAACAGGCTCTACAGGTTCAACTACGGCGCTACGAAGCTCGCAATCAGGCGTGCCTTCGATCGATTCCCGGATGCCCAGACACTGCTGTACGAGAAGGACCGCCAGGCACATCCGGTCATGGGGTTCAAGGTCCAGCGGTTGTGGGATCCACCCTACCTCCAGGTGGCCATCGACCTCGTGGACATGGGCAGGATCATGGCGGTGATGTCCTCGCTGCCGGACAATGATCACCTCATCGTCGAAGCAGGCACCCCAACGATAAAGAAGTTCGGATTGAATGTGATCTCGGAGATGCGCAGGCTGAGGCCGAATTCGTTCATCATCGCCGATCTCAAGACACTCGACACGGGTAACCTCGAGGCAAGGATGGCCGCGGATGCATCGGCAGACGCCGTCGTGATCTCAGGGCTCGCACCGAAGGAGACGATCGAGAAGGCGATCAACGAGGCGAAGAAGACCGGTATTTATTCGATCATTGACATGCTGAACGTCTCCGATCCGGTGAAAGCGATCAAACAGCTTGCGGTGAAGCCGGACATCATCGAGCTTCACAGGGGCATCGATATCGAGGGCTCTGAGCACCGCTGGGGCGACATAGGGGCGATACGGAAGGCGGCCGGCAAGAAAGTGCTCGTCGCGATCGCGGGTGGGATAAGGGTGGACGTGGTGAAGGAAGGACTCCAATCGGGGGCGGATATACTGGTCGTAGGAAGGGCGATCACCGCGAGCAAGAATATCAGACATGCAGCGGAGGAGTTCCTGGAGAAGATCTCGAAGGAGGAGATCGATCAATTCAGGATAATGACTGATTTTTAATGAATTTATTTTAAAATCAGTCATTTTCAGTACCCGGGTGTTCTTCAGTGCCGGTGACTCTGAAAGAGGCATACGGAGAATCCTGTACTGTGCATTCGAAGCGGAGGAGATCTGTCACAACCCTCGAAGCGTTCACGAGAACATGCGTCCGATAAAAAAGAACGTGTGTCAATTTTTTTATTGATAAACCCCTCTACCGGGGGTCTTCGCCATCTGTGATACTCCCTTGCGTGGTGAGTGAGGCAGATGGACATCCACCGGGAAAATGTAGAAAAGCAAAATCTCTTAAAGCCCTTCCAGACCAGACGATTCATCGGGGGCCGTTTAACTCCTCTTTTATTGTGTACACGTGTTTCATGACTTCGAATAAAAGAGTGCATCCGGAAATGGTAGCGTACACGAAGTGATGTAAAATAAAATCCCCCGTATCCTACAGTGA
>JARYLJ010000048.1 GCA_029907705.1 Methanomicrobiales archaeon | reverse complement strand
AAATCACTGTAGGATACGGGGGATTTTATTTTACATCACTTCGTGTACGCTCCCGGATTGAACGTCTGTCACGAACCGGATCGACATAAAAGAGATACGTTCTCCTATTGCGAGCAGGAGTGCCGCATGGATTCGATGGTTTTTTTTCGAAGGTGCTTTCATCGATCTTCGATGTGACCGGGCCAGATCCATGTTTTTATGGCACCGGACGCTCCAGGAAGCGATGCTCTGCTATGCCCTCGGCCGCTTGGGCGCTCCTGCGTCAGATTACTCCGTCCTGTCTCAGGAGGGCTTGGGGCGATCGGGAACTCCACGCATGTGGCTACCGCGGTCTATCCGATCGTGATGAAATGAGCGTTATCGTGAATACAGAGTTCCCGGGTGTATTTTTTCAAAGTCATGGTAAAAACGTGTGTTCGAGAAGGGATGGGACAGGCAGACCTGGATGAATCGTCGGGTCGGGTGAGATACATCTGACAGTTCATCGAGCAATCCCAAGAAACAGGGCTTGCGATTCAAGAGCCACCGATGAACCCCATATACCCCACAGTTTGGGAATGAACGAGGAGGAATCGATGTTGATACCGGCCAGTTATCCGCGTACTGCCCTTCGCACCGCCGCGATCAGCATTTCAATCTCTTCGAATTTCGGGTCCGCCATACCATTCTTTTCGATCCCTTCCTCGGTCGCGACGATGTGGATACATGGGTTCAGACGCAGACTTTTCAGTTTTTTCGCGGCGCACCGATCGCGGCACCCGTCGAGCACCACCAGCCTCCCGCCATTGATTATGGCACCCATATCCCGTGTGGACTGCTTTGCATGCAGGTAGCCTTCGAACAGGTCCGGTTCCCTCTGCATAAGAACGTTCGCTGCCTGCGCAGTGAGTTTTCCCACGTTGGAGACCCCCGAGCAGGCAATGAGGATCAATGGTTCATCACCGGTAATTCTTCCTCCCCCTCCGTCCGTTTTCCGGAACGTCGCCATCGTTCATCTACCATTATTATCCTTCCCTCTTCACCTTAACGCTCTTCTTCCATTCTGCAGTACAGCAATGCCCTTCTTTCACGAGAGGGGTTGAGGGCTGTTGGAGCCTTATTGTGCAATCCATGGTATCCGGCAGGCAGTACGGACCTCCATCGTTTCCGGATCCGACAAACCACGCCGGAAATGAGACAAAAAACGATGGCCTCCGACACCGCTGACAGAATAAAACCCCTGTATCAGATGCTGTTCCCCAGAGACGGGACACCCCTGTTCCTCCTATTGAAACGAAACCTTCGATGGATATTCGCCCCCCTCTTCAAATTCCAATCTGCGGTATGATTCGAATAAATATGCTATCCGCCACGAGCCCATGCAACATCACCCCGGACTGTCATCCCATCGCTCGATCACGTATCGAATGGTTCCATCATGAGGGAATGCTTTCAGGCTCCATCGCCGATTCATTCGGTGGAGTAGTAATATTCGCCCTTCGCCTTCTGTTCCCTGTCCAGATACGATCGAGGCTTGTTGATCCTCGGCCGCCCGCTCTTATCGCGCCTGAACGTGACACCCAGACCCTTGAGGAAGAGGTTCATCCCTTCCTGCATGCCGAAGGGGCCATGCGCCTCTCCATGAAGGCCCGGTTCACCCTCGAATACGAGGAGGCGTTCGCTGATCATATCGATGAGATAGATGTCGTGGTCGATCACGAGGATGCCGCATTCGCTCTGTTCCGCATGACTCCTGATGACCCGCGGCAGCTTCACCCGCTGCTCCACGTCGAGGTGAGCGCTCGGCTCGTCCAAAATATAGAGATCTGCCTTTCTGGCAAGGCAGAGTGCAATCGCCACCCGCTGGAGCTCCCCTCCCGAGAGGGACGAGATTGGCGAGTTCATCAGAGGCCTGAGGGAGAGAGGTTCGATGATCTCGCCCTGAAATCTGGAACTCTCGAGAGCGTCTGTCGTACTTAACAGCGCCTCCGCCACCGTCATATCGATCGTACCCTTGAGATACTGTGGCTTGTACGAGATGCTGATCTTCTCTTCCAGTGCACCCTGGTCTGGTTTCTCTTCCCCTGCGAGGAGCCGGGCGAAGGTGGTCTTTCCGATGCCGTTGGGCCCTATCACGCCGAGCACCTCGCCTCTCCTGATATCCCCTCCTTTCACCTCGAGGGTGAAACCGCCATATGTCTTATGCATTTTTGGAATTTTCAGAAGCTCCTCCCTCGTCGTCTCCCTGTGATGGAGCCTGCGCTCGAAGATCACCGCATAATCCCTGAAGCGGACGTTCTCCTCGGGCAGATAACCCGATAGATACTCGTTGATCCCCACCCTGGTCCCCTTCGGGTGCGTGATCACCCCGAAGACAGATGGTTTTCCATAGGCGATATGCACTGTATCGGCGAGCATGTCCAGTATCGCCAGATCATGCTCGACGATCATCACCGGCTTTTCTTCCGCCAGTTCACGAATCAGGTTCGCTGCGGTAATTCTCTGGAAGATATCCAGGAATGGTGTGATCTCGTCGAAGAAATAGAAATCCGCGGATCTCGACAGGGTGGCCGCAATCGCGATGCGCTGCAGCTCCCCTCCGCTGAGTTCGTTCAGTGGACGGTCCAGCAGCAACCCAAGGTCAAGGCGTTCAATAAAGGAATTGAGGAGCCCTCTTTCGTCTGTCCTGCGGAGCAGCTCTCCCACCCGGCCTGAGAAGACCTTCGGGATGCTGTCGATATACTGGGGCTTCACCGCAATCTTCAGCCCCTTCTCCGAGACCTGCTGCAGGAACTCGAAGAGTTCTGTCCCCATATACCCTCTGAGTATCTCCCGCCATTCGACTTTCCTGGTAAATTCACCGAGATTTGGAATGAGCTGCCCGCTGAGTATCAGGATCGAGGTGGTCTTTCCGATGCCATTTGCACCGAGCAGACCCGTGACCTTTCCCCTCACGGGCACGGGAAGACCGTAGAGCGCAAAACCATTGGGCCCGTAGCGATGTATCGGGTGTTCGAGTTCTACCGGCAGATTGACGATATCGATCGCTTCGAATGGACACTTCTTCACACAGATGCCGCATCCGACGCAGAGTTCCTCGGAGATCACCGCCTTGCCCTTCTCGTCGATGATGACGGTCTCGTCTCCTGCTCTGACGCGTGGGCAGTACTGGATGCATTCCAGACCGCATTTACCAGAATTGCACCTCGAACGGTGAACGACGGCGATGCGCATGGTGGATCAGGCACTGGACGTGAGGAGGAACGTGAGCACGATGAACCAGATGGAGAATGTCATGAAACTCTGATAGAACCAGTCCTTGGCGCCCAAAGGAGGCAGCCCATGCCTCAGAGGATAGAAGAGGTACTTCTGCAATACAATGCCGACCACCATGACGAGGAATCCCGTGACGACATCGGAGAGTAAGAAAGAGACGATACCCGCGACGATGCCTATCATAGAGGCAATGAAGGTGCGCTGAATGCGATCGAGATGTTCCCCCCTCTTCTCCAGAGGTGTCTTCGCCCTCTTCTCGCTGGCGATCTCTACGCGTTCCTTCGCCTCTCCCCTATCTTTCGGCATCGTCCATCAGCCCTATATTTTAAACACTCAATCCATATCTATCTTGGTATAAAAATGGCAGGAAAGGAGGGGATGAGCGGTATCGACGTTGCGGCGGTACTCGCTGAGCTGAACGAATGTATGCCCCTCTGGATCGGCAAGATCTACCAGTTCGATGCACGGACGATGGGCATCAGGCTGAATGGAAAGGAGGGCAGGCATTATCAGCTCATTCTGGAGGTGGGGCGGCGGGCTCACCTTCTTTCACAATTCCCTGAGCCTCCAAAGAATCCCACCGGGTTTGCCATGCTCCTTCGGAAACACCTGAAGGGCGGGCGGGTGCTCGCGATCGGGCAGCTGGGAATTCAGCGCATCTTTTACCTCGAGATCGGGAGGAGAGAGACGGTACTCAGGCTATATATCGAGCTCTTCGACGAAGGGAATGCGATCCTCTGCGATGGTGCGGGAGCGATCATCATGCCTCTACTGCACCAGAAATTCAGGGACAGGACCATCGCACCCTCGGAGGTGTACACGCCACCCCCGGGGAAAGACTGCCTTTCCCTCGCCATCGAAGAGTTCGGAGACCTCCTTTCAGGCCAGAAAAGGGAAATAGTAAAGATACTTGCGACCGACTGCATGCTCGGCGGAGCATACGCGGAGGAACTCTGCCGCCGGCTGGGCATCGATAAGAGAACCCCGGCACCTGAAGTGGACCCTGCTCTCCTGCACGAAGGGTTGATGACACTCTACCGGGAGGCACGGATTAGAAGAGCGCCCGTCATTACAAAGAGCGGTTGCTGGCCTTTTCTGCCTGCCGGCGAGGAACCGATCGAGCGATTCGAGACTTTCAGCCACGCACTCGAGAGGTATTACGGTTTACCGGCACGTGAGGAGGAGAGGAGTAGGGAGGCTCCAATTCCGAAAGAGGAGCTGATCCGCATGCGGCAGCAGCGTGTCCTTGCGAAGTTCGAGGAGGAGATCGGGAGGCTCCAGCGGTGTGTCGATGCGATCTACGGGAATTACTCACTCGTAGAAGAGGTGATCCGTGTGCTCGGGGATGCGAGCAGAACACGTTCGTGGGAGGAGATAAAGGGGATACTCGAATCGAGCGGGCACCCGGTGGCGGGACTGATAAGGGCGTACCATCCTTCCGAATCTGCCGTTGAGATCGATCTGGGAGAGAGGGTAAAGATACATGTGAGAAAGAGCCTTCAGGAGAATGTGGCAGGATATTACGAGGCATTGAAGAAGTTCAGGAGGAAGAAGGAGGGCGCACTTGCCGCGATGGCGAAGCCATTGAAAAGAGAAGAGAAGACGAAGAAGAGGGCAGTCGTTCCAAAGAGGCGCTGGTACCAGAGGTTCAGGTGGTTCCATACGAGCGACGGCGCACTCGTTATCGGGGGCAGGGATGCGGACCAGAACGAGGAGCTCGTGAAGAGATATCTGGAGAAAAAGGATCTCTTCCTCCATGCCGATGTGCATGGAGCCAGCGTCACGATCTTGAAGGGGGGGGAGGGATCCATCGATGAGGCGGCCGCGTTTGCTGCCGCCTACTCGGGGGCATGGAAGAGCGGTCATCTCACCGCGGATGTATATGCCGTGGAGCCGTCACAGGTGAGCAAGGCCGCACCCTCCGGCGAGTACGTCAGCAAAGGGGGTTTCATGATCCGTGGAGAGCGAAGATACTTCAGAAATCTTCCCATGGCGATCGCGATCGGTGTGCAGCTCGAACCGGAGTTTTCTGTCATCGGAGGGCCACCCGAGGTAATCGCACGCCGGGCAAAGGTGCGGGTGGAGCTGAGGCCGGGAAGATTCGAACCGAACGATGTGACAAAGAAGGTACTCCGCCTGCTGAGAGAGCAGCTGATCGGATCAGGTCTGGAGGAATACTCGAGACTTGTCAGGTCGGAAGATGTGGCTGCATTCGTCCCACCTGGCGGTTCCGACATTGTGGGGGATCATGAGGGTTGAATACCGCGATATGAAAGACTTCTCTGGCGAGATCCTGCTTCTACCCGAGAGCTACGACGATCTCTGGCACCTGAGTCATCTGATCAGACAGGGGGATCTGGTGTTTGCCACCACCTTCAGGACCGTGGAGACGCCGCAGGACAAATTGAGGCCGGAGAAGGGGGAGAAGAGGCCGGTGAGACTCGGGATCAGGGTGGAGAGGGTCAGCTTCCACGAATACTCGGGGAGGCTCCGGATCCACGGGACGATAGAGTCAGGGGCGGAGGCAGGCGCGCATCACACCCTGAACATCGAGGCGGGAACCGAACTGGCGGTGATAAAGGTATGGTCCAGACAGGATCTGGAACGTATCGAACGTGCGATGCGGGCCTCGAACGTCTCCTGCGTCATCATCATTTCCATCGAGGATGGAGAGGCGCAGCTCTACCGGGTGAGGCAGTCAGGCACCGAATGTATGGAGACGATCACTGAAGGCAGCGGAAAAGGGACGGGGATCGATGGAAAACGCACCCTGTTCTCGAAGGTGCTGGACAGCCTGAGTTCCCACCAGGGCCATCTGATCGTCGCAGGACCGGGTTTCGTGCGAGAAGATTTTGCCCGGTACCTCGGTGAACATGCCCCTGAGCTGAGAAAGCGCTCACTATTCGTGGAGACGAGAGGGGGAGGTGGAAGCGCGGTCCGGGAGGCGATCGGATCTGGAGCAGTGGAGAGGCTCACCGGCGATCTCCAGCTCGCCCTCGAGGTGAACCTGATGAACGAACTGATGGAAAAGCTTGCGAAGGGTGGAGCCGTCGCCTACGGCGAGGACGAGGTGAGGGAGGCGATCGTGCTGGGTGCCGCCTCACAGGTGCTCGTGATCGATTCGATGCTCAGGAGAGCATCTGTGGTACGCATGCTGGAGGAGGCGGAGCATAAGCGAACGAGTATCACGATCCTCTCGTCGCTCTTCGAACCGGGAAAACAGCTCGAATCGCTCGGGGGTATCGCCGCACTGCTCAGATACAGAATAAAGTAGTATTTTTTTCACCTCATCCCCCGAATGGTCATGGAATGGTCATGAACCCTGACATCAGAAGAAAGTGTTCGTGATCTCTGCTCGGATTTTCATCCCGAGCCATTCGGTCCGTAAATTGCGATGACATTCTCCTCCGTCCTGATCGATCATTTATTTCGGGCTGAACGTATATCCGTCTCCTCTCACAGCGGTCCCGTCCGACATTCTCAAGCGGCAACTCGTGCCTCAATTCCCCTTCACATGAGATTGCGGACAGGCATTCAGAGATCCCCCGTCGATACCCCCTATGGATCACCAAAATCTATAAAAATTTTGTATACGTTATCCCGGCTGGTGAAAGAAGATGGGAACGTATGTCATGCTCATGAGGCTGACCGACAAGGGCATTGCAGAGATCAAGAGTGCTCCGAAGAGGATTGAGGAAGGGATTGCTGCGTTCGAGGCGATGGGTGGGAAGATCCTCGGATTTTACACGATGCTGGGGGAGTACGACTACCTGGCGATCGGTGATCTCCCAGACGATGAAACGGCACTCTCCTTTGCCCTTGCCCTCTCCTCAAAGGGCTTCGTCCGGACCACGACACTGAAGGCGATCTCGACAGATGCCTTCGCAGGTGCGGTCAGAAGGCTCCCCTGAATTTTTTCTTTCTGGATGACAGGAACGGATGACTTTATGCCATGAATTCCTTCGCATCCGAACTTCTACCCGGTTATCAGTAGCATCCGCTTCCCGAACCTTTCATACTCCGTCCGAAGTTCAGAGAATGGAGAATATGGAGTTACTGATGACGATGACCGGATGATCGATGAAGATGACCGCTGAATCCCCCAAAGGAGAGGGGCCTCCTCGCTTTTTTTATCCCTGGAGCTCTATCGAAGGTATTTATTCTGTCACTCTCGTTCACCGGACTCCTGGCCCACATTGTCGAGGGCAGACCGCAGGAGGTTGTGAGGCCGAAAAAATCCCCCTTATAGATTTTATTCATCGATCCAGCCCATCTATCGAGGCAATGAATCGAACAAAGGCAATACCTCTTCAATCGCAGCAGGAGGAAAAAGCATTCTGCATTCACCAGAGGTGGGGAATCGTTCTTCGGGTGCGCCGCCATCTCTTTGGCGTTCGTACGGGGGCCTCGTGGAGCCTGCAGGGAGTTCTGATTCTCGCCGATCGAGGAGGGGTAGCTTTGATGTATCGAGCGAATACCATGGAAAAAAATGCCGCATGCCCTGCGCACATATCACGTCGGTAAGGACTGATCAACGTTCGGGCGCCTTCTAGTTACATTGGTGCCCCTTCATTGACGCCTAAAAAAGTATCATGAGAGAGAATGGGGTCCTGATGCCATCAATCCGGTTTTCTCGACAGTATCCCCATGATCACCCGGCCGTATGCAGGACGGGTGACCAGGACACCGATGAGTGTGCCGATGATGGTCACCAGCGCGAAACCCCTCAGCGTGGAGAGATCCATCACCGCGAGCGGGATCATCGCGATGAAGACGGTGGCCGCTGAGACGACGATGATCCCCAGGGCCCTGGAGAGCCTTTTCAGATAGAGTGAGGGTGAGGGGACCTTTCCTTCGTACAGCACCTCGTCCGTGATCACCACCAGCTGGTCGATGCCTGTGCCCAGTACTGCGATGATCCCGGCGATGCTCGCCAGATCGAGCTGCTGGACGAACCTCGCGATGCCGAGCAGGATGATCACCTCGGAGGCATTGATCGCGACCATGGGGAGGACGATGCCCGGCTCGCGGTATCGGTAGTATACGACAACCGCAACCGTAATCAGGGCGAGGATGCCGGCAACGAGGGACATCGCCTTGAATCGCTCCCCCATGAGCGCGGATACCGTACCTGATCCGGCGATGGTCACGTCCACGGGTAACGCACCTGCTCTCAGATGTATCTCCAGCGCCATCGCATCCCGCATCCCCTGATCCCCCGTGCCCGTCGTGGCAAAGAACTGCCTGATCGGTTCGTTCTTCAGCCTCTCCGCCAGATCCCCCCGGAGGGGAGCGGAGAAGACCGTCTCTCCATCGAGGATCATACTGAACGCGTGCGCTTCCGGATTGTTTACCGCTCCGTATGTTATCGCTGCCTCTCTGAAGGCGGAGGCGCCTTTCTCGTTCAGCGTGAACGATACCCCCCATTTGCCCGACTCCGGCTCCTTCGATGGCAGACCCACATAGGTGATCGTGTCCCCGAAGAGCACATGCTCTGTCTGGTTCTCCGAGGTGGCAACTCTGATCTCGAACTTCCCCTGCTTCCCCACGATCTCCTGCGCGGTTGCCATGTCGACTCCCGCGAGCTCCACCCTCATATAGCGCGACACACCGGTGAGCGAGGTGAGGGTGTTCACCCGCGCATCCCGCGTTCCGAGTGTGTTCAGTTTCTCCTCGAGGATGCGCTTCACATCCTCGGTAGTCACCCGGGAGACGCCCTGTTCGTAGGAGAGGAGCTCGCCTCCGTTCTCGAGAAGGATCGGTTCCAGCTCCGCCCTCGTATAGTATCTCCTGATCTCCATCGTATTCTCCTGCACGAGCATGATATCCGCATCGAGCGCCTTCTCCAGATCGGCGATGAATGCCTCGACCGGGCGCGAGGTCCTGAAGCCGACGACCTCTGCCTGATACTCGAGCTGGAGCCACGATCCCCCTTCCAGATCAAGGCCGAACTGCAGGCTCGTCTCTATGCCGCCTCCACCCGGCCTCGGAAAGATCGCCGCCATGGCGAGGACGACGAGGACGAGGAGAAGCAACACGCGCCAGTCCTTCAGCAGAATCATGAATTCTTCGCGATTCATCTCTCTCCCCTCTTTATCGCGTACCACTTCAGCAGACCTGCATTCGTGAGCCAGGTGTTCATGATATCCACGGCGAGTCCGATCAGGAGCACCATGGAGATCTCCATGATGATCTCCATCTGACCTGCCAGAGAGACGAGGAGCATGGCAAGAAGTGCGGCCATCGTCGTGGTGGTCATGATGATGCCTGTGCGGAATGCACCGCTGAACTTCTCGTCCAGCTTCCCCTTACGCTTCAGGATCCTCGTGGTGAGCAGTATATCGCTGTCCACTGAATACCCGATCAGCATGAGGAGCGCGGCCATGGTCCCCAGAGAGAGAGGTATCCCGACGAGATGCATGATCGCCGCTGTAATCGCGATGTCGGCGAACGCCGAGAGGACGACCGCGCCTGCAGGGACTAGGGCTCTGAACGCGACAAAGACAACGATGGACATACCGATGAAGGAGAAGATGAGTGCCAGCATCGCCTGCGCCTGCAGGGTCTGTGCAAACGTGGCCCCGATGAAATCGATCTTTGCATCAGGAAACTTCCTCTGGGTATCCTCCACCAGGGACCTGAATTCCCCATCACTCATGGGTCCGAACTTCAGGTACCATCCATTCGTGGCGCTCTGTGCGGAGATGAGGGGATAAGTGGAGAATTCCTGCATCAGCAGGGATTCCTCGTAGGAGCCGGGTATTGTAACCGCGGTTCCGCCGGCAAAATCGATCCCGGGCCTTACAGGGGAACCGATCGTCACCATATTTGAGACGAGTACGCCGAGGCACAGCAGCAGTATGATGAAGGGTATTGCCACCAGCTGTGCAAGGGAGCACCTTCCCAGATTGTATCTGAACTCCCACATGCAGAAGTACATCGTCGAGATCGGGATTAAAGCATTGGGGTGGCATAATCACCTGCAGGAGGTGCTGAACGGTGGATTAGAACAAATTCTGCCATTATATGATACTGATCAATTCCTTCGCCATGATTTAAGGTTTTTTTGAAAATCGAATAAATGATGGGGCGCCCATATTCGATCGAGACGAAAATATCAAAAAATATTTTTACGAAAAGGATCAGATCGTCTCTGCATGA
>JARYLJ010000004.1 GCA_029907705.1 Methanomicrobiales archaeon | reverse complement strand
GGCCAAATGTTGCCTTCACCATAATAAATACCTCCGTTTTCATTGAATGTTCTATTGAGATATTTATATATTTTTTCGATTTATCACAATAATTCACAGAAACCCGCAGGGGCGGATGACGAATACGATCAGATGCCCATAGCCTGAAAGGATGGGGCACGAGAGCGAGAGGGATCATCGGAGAGGGCAGGAAAGATGGATACCCGCCCGTCATTACCCCATGCACCTTCGATGGTCAGCGCAGCATCGGTGCCGATCGATCCATTCGGACAATATTCATGAAAACGGGTTGTAGCCATATTTATGCATCAGGAGTCGATGAGATGAAAGGATGCAGCCAACCGGTGATGGTCCTGCGTGTAGTGCGTTGTTTCCATATATAAAAAGACCGCATGAGATGCCGGTTTGGGTGATTGCCCAACCCGTTCCTCCCCGCATCTCCGATGGAGGTTGGAAAGATGCTGCATACAGGCATGTTCATCACATGCGGTGGATACTCTCGATATACGCCTCCACCGGCAACTTCCTCCGCATGCCGCCCTCGCTCATGTACCTCACCGTACCGAAGATCTCCCTCTCCCTCCACGGGCGGTCGTGCTTTCCGAAGCACCATGCGATACCCGCGTACCCGTTCGGGTCCCTCCCGTCGAGCTCGTACCTGTCGTTCAGATGGATCGCGTACCGGTATGCCTCCTGCGGTGATCGGGTCCACTCCAGTATCTTCTTTCCCCAGTACATCCGCATGTAGCCATGCATCTTTCCGTGCCTCACCATCTCAAGCTGCGCCGCGTTCCAGAGCTCGTCGTGCGTCTCTCCGGCGTCCAGTTCATCCAGCGCATAGATGTATGGCCTCCTGTCCATTGCATGCTGGAGCAGTGTCTTTTTCGCCCATTCGGGCAGGCAATCGAATTCATCGTAACGAGCATTGTAATATACAAAGTTGACCGCGAGCTCCCTCCTCACGATCAGCTCCTCCAGATATGCCTCCGCGCCCTTCTTCCCCGATTCGAGAACCCTGCCCGCGATATAAACCGGAGATATCTGTCCGAAATGGAGATATGGACTCATATTCGAGAGGGAATCGGCGGTGGGATCGTTTCTCCTCTCCGCATACATCTCCAGCCTCTCTCCAATGAACGCCTCCAGTTCCTGCCTTGCCGATGTGGTGCCTCCTTTTAGCCCCTCCACCGGCTTCACGCTCCGGTCGATATCCATTTTCGCGAGGATCGTGTCGATCGAAGAGATCTCCTCTGTCTCGAGATCATCATGCGGCATGGATCTGATCATCTCTCCCTCGTCCGGTGGCACAAGATATCGCGGGAGAAAGGGCTGGATCCTTCTCCGGAGGGTCGCCGCCGACCATTCCTCCTTCCCCGAGGCGCTCCTGACAGGCACGATGACATTACTCTCCACCTGGATGAACGGCGCATTCACCTGCGCCCTCACCTCGTCCCTCCATCCCCTCTGTACCTTCAGGTACCCCGCATCGGTGACCACCATCTCCGCATCCTTCGCCAGTGCGATCACATCCGCAGGAGGGGAGACGGAAATACGCAGCACGAAGGCAACGCCGCGCTCCAGAAGCCGCCTGCCCGTCTCCTGCAGACCTTCGAGCAGAAACCGGTAATGCCTCAGGTTCGCGTGCGGGAAACGCGGTGTCAGACAGAAGAGTGCAACCAGGGGTTTTCTTCTTGCATTCGCCCTTTCGATGGCGTATTCGAGGGCATCGTTGTATTCTGTTCTGGGCGATGCCTGCATCCAGTAGAGCAGATACCTCCCCTCCTTCGAATCGAGTGAGTTCAGGGGCGTGATCCTCTCCGGATGTATCATGATCTTCCTTCCTCCCTGCGATGGTAAAAAAGGGATGTGTCTTCATGCAGTATACGTGTCGTGGGTTCGATTGTCCGGTGACGATGCGCCTGCAGGAGACCTTGATCACGTAAAAAGCAGCCCCCTTTCGGATATATATACAGAGATCGTGCGATCGATCTCCTGCGGCACCTTCATTGAGTGGCGATCACAACATCGTAACAGGAGATAGGGGTCCGGATCCATGACCGTCGGGGATTATCGATGGAAGGACAGGGATGCCGGGGGATTGCATGAACGCTGAAAGGCCCGGGATAGTACTCTCACCCATGGAGAGGGGGAGGCTCGCCGAATACGCCCGACTACCATTTTTCCCTGCTCCACTGGAGAGAGGCATCGAACATTACATCTCGAAAAAGGTTGGAAAACCGTGGGACGATGCGATCATACTGGAACGGATCAGGGCGGCGATTCGCGATCTGAAAGCGGACTACTGGAAGGGCAGGGGTACGGGGAGCGGCCTTTATGCGAGCGGTTACCGGGTCATCGCATATCTTGCCTACCATGTGCCGGTCTATTATGCGCAGTTCCGATGGCTGATGGGGTACATGACCATGGAAGGGCTGCTCCCGGAGGACATGGTGGTTCTCGATGTCGGTACCGGACCTGGTGTCGTTCCACTCGCGATCTGCGATTTCATGCGTGCACTGGGGCGGGGAAGTGCGAAGATCTTCTCCGTGGAGAGGGAGAGGGAGCATATCGAGGCCTTCAGATCGATTCTCCCGCCTTATACTGCCGGTTCCGACAACCTCCTGGTCATGCCGCCCATCGAAGCGGATCTGACCCGTCCATCTACGGACCGTATACCCGAAGGGCTGGATCTCATCGTCTTTTCAAATGTGCTGAACGAGCTGGACCTTCCATCCACGAAGGAGAGGGCATCCGTGGTGAACGCCTATGCGGAACTCCTCGATCGGCATGGAACGATCGCCATCCTCGAACCTGCGGACCTGGAGAACTCTGCGATGCTCAGAACGATTGTGCGTGAAGTGACTTCAGGAACGGGGCTGAATATCTACGGGCCCTGCTCCTTCCCCTGGGGGCGGGGCTGCCGAGTGGAGCGCTGCTGGAGTTTCATGACCCTTCCTGAGATCAGAAGGACGTCGCTAATGGACGCTCTCGGGCGTGCCCCGGATGCATTCAGATACATCAATACGGATCTCAAGTTCTCCTATGCCCTGATTCGAAGGGACGGGCAGAAGAAAGTCCGGTTCATCCTGCCGAAAGGCGCGAAGTACGCCCCCCTCTCCGTGCTGGGGCGCCACGTCGGCCGACGGATCAACGTGATTGCCTCGCTGATGAGCAACGACCTCGGGGACGCAGGGCACCATGTCTTCCTCATCTGCGATGGCACCTCGGTGAAGCCGGTATTTGCCATCATGCCCGGTTTTCACGAGAGCGATACCAATCTGGCGCTTCTGAAGGCCTCTTACGGCGAATTGCTCGGCTTCAGGGGGGTGCTGGTGAGGTTCAACAAAGCGGAGGATGCGTACAATCTCCTCGTTCAGCGTGGCTCTGAGGTCTTCTTCCCGGGTGAGAGGGGGGAAGAGAAAGGAATTTGAAACGATGAAAATTGGGTTTTATTAGAGCGTTCCCGATGAAATACAGTCTAATCGTTCAGAAGAGCAGAAAATATTTGTGCATTGCAAAAAAGAGAGAATAAAGAGATTATTATTGTGGCTATCACCAGATAATTAGGAGAGTTTCTGGAGGGATGACAATGCAGGATATACCCGCACCGGCAGGGCAGGTCACACGGAGGACACTCAATTTCTTCTGGCTCACGGATTATTCCGCATCGATGGGCGGCAAGAAGATCGCAACGCTCAACCAGGCGATACGGGAGGCGCTGCCATTGATAAGACAGGCGGTGGCCGCACATCCCCAGGTGCAGGTCATGATGGCGGCGATAAAATTCTCCGATGAGGCATCCTGGCATATAGGTCCGGATCCGGTCTCTCTGGAGCAGTTCTCATGGCCAGAACTGGAGGCAGACGGCCTCACTGCGACCGCGAGGGCGATCGAACTGCTGGTGAAGGCGCTCTCCATCGAACGCATGCCGAGGCGTGGATTTCCACCGGTCTGCATTCTCATCTCGGATGGATTCTGCACGGATCCGGAGGAGGAGTACAACCGCGCTATCGCAGAACTGAACCGGATACCATGGGGCATGAAGGCGATTCGACTGGCGATTGCCATCGGGGAGGAGAGCGAATACAACGAGAGGGAACTCCTGAAGTTCGTGAATCAGCCGAATGTCGGTCTGCTGAAGGCCCACAATCCGGAAGAGCTTCTGAATTTTATAAAATGGGCGTCCACAGAGGCGACTCTCGGCTCCTCGAGGAGCAAGAGCAAAGATCTCTCAGGCGAGACGGGCAACGTGGTGCTCGGTCCCCCTCCCCCCACCATCACCTCTTCGACCGAGCCATTCTGATGATCTGCCATGAGGAGCGATTGCGGCATAATCCCGCTCCGCGAGGCGGGAATCGGATGGGCATTCGTCTGTTCATGCAGGGGCGCCTCCCACCGGAGGACGAACAGACCGTGTCAGGATGCCTCTGCACTCTGGGCCGGTTCGTATCTGGCGGAGCCCTCCGTCGTGGCCGCCCTTGCGGACGGCCACGGTGACCGGCAGCACGATCTCTCGCATGCAGGGGCGCTCATCGCGGTCCGGGAGGCGATCCACATCCTAACCTCCCCGAGATACTCCTTCGAGAGGGTCGGATCGGCGACATCGGCGAGGGAGATCTTCGGAGGGGAGTTCGCCGCGCAGATGACCCTGCGCTGGCGGGAGGAGGTGATCGAAGATGCGAGGGTGCGGCTCGGCCCCGATGCCATCCAGACTGAGAATGGAAGGGAGATGGCGATCAGGAGGTATGGAACCACCCTTCTCACCGCCTCTGTCCAGAAGGACTGGATCTTCACCGGGCGTATCGGAGATGGAGATATCGCGCTGATCCGTCCCGATGGAAGGATAGAGCATCCGGTCCCCGAGGAGGGCGTTCTGCTGGGAAATATCACGAACTCGATCTCCTCGCGGAATGCGACCACGTTATGGCAGAGCGCGATCCTGCCCCGAGAGCGGGGTGGACTCCTCCTGCTCGCCACCGATGGACTCTCGGACTCATTCGGGGGTAGCGAAAGTCCTGAATTCGAGGTATTTCTTAAAAGCCTGGGCGAGCGGATCGGCGAGTACGGTATCGAGAGGGTGGCAGGCTCCCTCCCCTCGTGGCTGGCGCAGTACTCTGAACTGGGTTCGGGCGATGACATCACCATTGCGATCGTGGCGATCGAACCGGAGAGATGCACTGAAGAGATCGAGAGGAACGATCGGGCAAAGAGAAGAGATCCAATAGAGGGCGGGGTGATCGATGACGCTTGAAGCAGGAGAGAAGATCCAGGGTGAAAACTCGGGTCGCACCTTTACGGTGAAGAAACGCATCGGAGAAGGGACTCAGGGGGAGGTCTATCTCGTCGCGAGCGGTAAGGGCGAATATGCCTGCAAGTGGTACAAACCTGCACAGGCGACAGAGGAGCAGCGGGCAGCGATCAGGGGGCTGGTCAGATCAGGGCCCCCGCGGGGGGCGGCCGGAGCGAGATTCATATGGCCGCTCGATCTGGTCACCGCTCCGAACTCGCGCCTCTTCGGATACATCATGAAGCTCATCGACACCTCGAGATTCGCAGTGCTGGGGGAGGTGCAGGCAGGCCTTAAACCTCCGCCATCGTACAGAAACCTCTGCATCATCTCCTACCGGCTCGCGAACAGCTACCGGGCGTTGCATCTGAACGGTTACTGCTATCGTGACATCTCGGACGGGAACCTGATGTTCGATCCTGCAACCGGGGACGTGTTGATATGCGACAACGACAACGTGGGCGTGAACCGGCAGTCGTGCAGCCAGGTGTGGGGGACCATGGAGTTCATGGCCCCGGAGCTGATTGTGGGAAGGTGCGATCCCTCGACGGAGACCGATCTCCACTCCCTCGCCGTCCTCCTCTTCAACCTCTGGTGCTGGCACCACCCCTTCCACGGTGAGATGGAGTACAACCTCCGCGTATGGGATATTCCGGCAAAAAAGAGGATATACGGGGAGGATCCGGTCTTCATCTTCGATCCAAAGGATGGGAGAAACAGGCCCCCGCCGGATCCTGCCTATACGACGGTCGTGAAGAGGTGGGAATCCTGCCCCCGTTTGCTTCAGGAGATCTTCATTAGGGCCTTCACGGTCGGGCTGAAGAACCCGTCCCAGCGTGTAACCGAGGGGGAGTGGCAGCGGGCATTCCTCCAGCTCGAGGACGCGATCGTACTGTGCCTCAAATGCCGGGCGGAGAACTTCCAGGAGCCTGCGGTGCCGGCGAAGAACTGCTGGCATTGCCATACACCCCTCCCGGTCCACCCGAGGATTCTGATCAGGGGGCACGCCGGGGACCATTATCTCGTGCTCTCGGAGGGCAGCTCCCTCCTCCGGAGGCACTTCACAAGAAAGATTCCGGAAGAGGACGAGGGGGCGATTCTGGGAAGGGTGACCAGGCATCCCGACGATCCCTCGTTGTGGGGCATCAGAAACCTCACGCAGAGTTCATGGCTGGCCACACTCCCCGATGGAAGACGGATCGAGATACCTCCGCAGAAGGCAGTGCCCCTCAATCCGGGTATACATCTGACGGTGGAGGGTTCGGAGATCGAGATTGCAGGATAACGGTTCAGGAATGTCGGTAGACTCTCGTGCACAGGTTCGGGAGGCGCTCGGTCAGCTCCTCGGGATCCACGGGACCGCCCTCTGCAGAGAGCCGTCGAGGTGCGAGGCCTTCCTGAGAGACATGTGCCCGCAGGGGAGGAGGGAGACCGCGGTCCTCGTGGCCGCCCTGAAATATGGCATATGCGATGCGCTGCTCGATCTGCCGGAGGTTTTTTCGAGGGAGGAGCTCATACACTCCCTGTCCTCCCGCCTCTTCGATGAGGCGGGTATCGATCGTGAGTGGGCACTCTGGGCGGTCGTCACATGGGCACTCGCCCTCGGCGTGCTGGATAAAGATATACCGCCATTCTCCGGAGGGGGGTCGCAGAAGCTGCCTGAATCGGGTGCGAAGAGAAGGAGGCCAGCGAAAAAGGTGTCCAGGAGAGAGATCGCCATAAAAAGCCTGATCGTCGATGCATCCGGTGCGGGAGACTTCCAGAGGATCGGCGATGCGCTCGAAATGTCGGGTCAGGGCGCCAGAATCTTCGTCAGGCCCGGTACCTATCGGGAGAACCTGACGATCTCGAAGGAGGTGGAGGTGATCGGAGAGGGGAGGCCATCCGAGGTGATCGTCTCGCCGCCGGGTGGCACCATCCTCGTCGTCTCGAAGAGCGCGTATGTGCACGGCCTCACCTTCGTGTATGCACCTTCCGAGAAGCTGGATGTTCCCGCGGTCGAATTCAGGAGGGGATCGGCACTGATGGAGGACTGTAGCATCGTTTCTGCCTCGGAGGGCATACGCATCTCGGGTGCAGGAACCACCCCCACGATCAGGCGTTGCCGGATCGAGACCGGTGAGGGGGAGGGAATCTGCTGCGATTCGAGATCGAAACCGGTCATCGAGTTCACCACCATTACGAGCCGGTCCCCCGCATCGGCTGCTGTGCATGTCTGTGGCGGCGCCGCTCCGGTGATGAAAGACTCTTCAGTGAAGGGTGGGCACGCATGCATGGAGTTCAGAGAACGATCGAGGGGGTTGATGGAGCGATGCACGATCTCAGGCGCGGTGTATGCAGGCATCTCCATCCAGGAGCTCGCCGATCCACATCTCCTCCAGTGCGCGATAGAAAACGGACAGACGGGAATCGAGATATCGAATAAGGGGAAGGGCACACTCGAAAACTGCGAGGTGAAGGGAAGCCGCGAGGGGATCAGGATCACAGAGGGCGGAGACCCTTCCGTGAAAAGATGCCGGGTACATCGGTGCCTCTTCGGGATCAGAGTCAGCCAGAAGGGCCGGGGGACCATCGAGGGGTGCACGATCACCCGAAACGACTACTCCGGAGTATCGATCAAGGAGGAAGGGTCTCCCTTCATCAGGAGGTGCACCATCACGGAGAACGGCGATGCGGGCATCTGGGTGCACAAGAAAGGAAGGGGCCGTGTGGAGGAGAACGATCTGGAAGGAAACAGGAAGGGTGGGCTCCATATCGAGGCGGGTTCGAAGGTGAAGGCCCGTGGCAACAGGGGCACCCCGTGACCGGATGCCCGCCCCGACTCATCGTTCACAGTTCAGGATCCCGCATCTTCTCCTCGAATAAATGATGAGAACAAGAATGATGGCGATCGCGACCACAGAAAGGCCGATGATCGCGCTCTGCTCGAAGAGGAACCTGAGCGAGGCGGATGCGATCGCGATTAGGATGCACCCGAGAAATGCCCCGACTGTAATCGCGGTGAAGACCTCCAGTCTCGACATTCCAAGCATGCGGCCCACGATACTCCCACCGATGCCCCCCGATCCCTGGAGCGGGAACATGACGAAAATGACGATTCCGATGAAATACAGCCTCTCGAGCCACTTCCTCTCGCTCAGAAACTGCTGGCCGCATCTGAGGAAGTTCTCGATCCATCGCCCGAGCAATGGGATCTTCAGGGCCAGATCGAAGTTCAGGGCTATGAAGAGGCCTGCGAGTATATCCAGGATGGCGATGGAGGGTACCACCACCCATACAGGCAGGCCGAGCGCGATGCCTGCCGGTATGACGGACTCTTTCCCTGCGGGAGGTACGAGGTATGCGATCATGAGGAGCGTCATATTCCTGAATTCCTCCCAGGGCAGAGCCGCATGAATCAGAACGAGGTAGATAAGACCGATGAAGAATGGCAGGACGATTCTGAAGAGGGAGACCAGAAGGCCCATGCTGGAATTCAGCCGATGACCGCGATCCAATCCCCCTGAAATAACTGCATCCCCCCTGCCCTGACCTTCACGGCACTCTTCCCCTAATATTGCCCCAGTCCCATGATAGGCATATCGTTCTATTCCGAAATCATCTCCTCTGTGAGGATGATATTAAAGAAAGTATATGAGTCCGCCATGAAAAGAGACTCCGGATGACGGGAGGGATCGGATGGGGATCTTCAGGAGGCTGGTGAAGGGCAGGGGGGAGCGGGTGGCGGTGGAGGATAGAGGTACAGACGAAGAGGAGATGGAGCGGGAAAAAACCGACCGGATCATCGGCAGTACCGCAGGCCGGCTGGATTCCTCGACTCCGAAGGAGGAGACCGACCATGAACCACCTCTCCTCGGTGACGCCTTCCGCCACGCACCGAAGCTAAAGAGGGCGGAAGAAGAGAGTGCGGTGGACATCGGGAGAGTGCGGGAGAGGCTAGAGGCATCGGAGAGCACCGTGAGAGAGATGGAACAACTGCTGAAGAGGCAGTACGACGTGATTCCCCCTGGTATGGCAGGGCAGCTCCGCATCATGCTCGCGGAGCTCAGATTGCAGCTCGTGGAGGCGGGTATCTCCCTCACGCAGGCAGAGGTCGATTTCGAACGCATGAGGGAGTTGAGCGGAGCAGCGGAGGAGAAGATGACTGCCGCCGAAGAACGGTGCAGGGGGATCGAGCAACTCCTCTCGCTTAACCGCGCCGACCTGGCGAAGATCGCACCGCTGTGGGGGCCACTGAAGTTGCATCTGGGAAGGCTGAAGGTCGATCTGGCGACGGCGAAGATGGAGCTAGTCCGTTTGATGGTCGAACCTGAAAAAAAATCAAGGCCTCGAGCAGTCACACCTCAACTCCAGCCGCTGCCTCAGACCGGAATGGATGGCGTCAAACCGGCTGAAACGGTGATAAATTTGAATGTTCCAGCCGATGACAGCCAGAAAAGAGCCGTGACGACGACTTCGAGGCAGGAGACTGTCGTTCCGAATCATAATTGGCATCCCTCTGCCACGACCCTGCCCGAACGCCCCCTGATCAGGGAGGAGTCGGCCACCACCCCGAAGAAGCCATTGAAGGATGCGCCGACCATAATGGAACCGCTCGATGAGGAGAACTCACCCTTCGAGACGGGAATCGGAAGGGATCGCACGAAGATCAAGGAGGATTCGCCACCCGATGTTGCGCCCCTTTCTCAGGCCGAACGTGAGCGGATCAGAATCAGGGAGGGGGAGCCGGCGGCTCCGCTGCCGTTGCCGTCGGAGAAGAAGGTGGTGATCCAGGAATCGGAACGTGCAGGCGTATCCAAGGAGCGGAAAGAGGAGGAGGAGAAGATCAGCATCCGGACCACGGACGTGGAGAGGACGCTGCTCGTGGAGGATCTGAATAAGTGCGGCGTGGAGCTGCGCCGTGAAGGAAAGGCAGAAGAGGCGCTCGTACTCTTCGACCGGGTGCTCGAACTCGACCCCTCGAATATCGTCGCGCTCCACAACCGCGGTGTTGCACTCCGTTCGCTCGGGCGTTATGCGGAAGCACTGAAGGAGTTCGAGCGGGTGCTGGGTGTGGAGCCTGAAAATCGCGTGGCGTGGTTCAACAAGGCCTTCGTCCTCTGCAGACTCGGAGATCTGGATGCAGGCATCGCTGCCTTCGACCGGCTCCTCGGGATCAACGCCACCCATGCAGCCGCCTGGTACAGCAAAGGCAGGGCGCTGCAGGTGCTCGGAAGGCAGGAGGAGGCGGAGGAGTGCATCAGGAGGGCGAGGGAACTCGGATACAGTGGTGGAGGAGGATGAAATCCGAAGGACTTTGACGGCGCGATCCGGTCATCATCCATTCACCCATGAGGCGACGCCCGGCTCTGCACCCGCCGCTCCGGCGCCCACTTCAGCGATCCCCCTTTCCACCTCAGGACGGGCTTCGAGCGATCGGTATGGCATGTATGCAGCGGCGTCGGTCGATCTCGTCGCAGTGACACGAGCGATGTCGTGAATCCAGAATTCCCCTACGTACTTCTGTTCTAAGTCGTGATAACCACGTCTGCTCGAGAAAATAGAGGATACTCGGACACCGATGGATCGTCGAAATGGAAGGGGTTTAGATCATCGGATCCCCGAAAGGAGCGTGAGTGTGTTTCTCCTGCTTCAGGCGAGATCGATGATAAGGAGGATGGATGGCTCCACGGCGCGCCTATCGGCGTCCGATCTGGAGCGATCGCCTGTTCATGCCCTTCACTGAATCACTCCATGTGACAGAACCACAGCTCCGAAAAAACAGAGGTAAAATGAATCGCGGACCGGGGGGCCAGCGACAGAGCAACAGAGACAGAGCGAATGCGGAGGCGGGAGTATTCATCCATCGCGTAACAATGAAGAGACAGTGGTTCCAGCGGATTTTTAATGGGATGATTGTCGATGTTTCTTCGAGATCGTCTGGTAAAGTTGATGATTCCTTTGTCGAACCCGAATGACTTCGAATCACGGTACGATTCAGATATGTTCGGGCCCCTTTGTATCCCCCTTCCCCAAGGGGGGGCAGATCCAGAAAAAAAGGTTTCAGATGAGTTTGAAGATCGGGTGCTTCTCCGACTTCACATCCACACCGAGGGATCTCATCGCCTCGCAGATGACGATGTCCACGTATGCCTGTGCGGTGATCATCGCCTCGATGTTCTCGATGGGGCCGTACATGATCAGATCGGCACCGAGTGTGCTCGCCACCATGTTGCACCCGATATCGGGGGCGGACCAGGCCGCCTGGATCATACCGTCCATGCCGCCCAGGTAGTGGTGGAGCATCTGCTCCTTCAGCAGATCCTTGCCCTTGTAGCTCGCCGCCAGCTGCGACGGGGTCTTGCTCGTACCCTTCCAGCGCTTCAGCCAGGTCCAGGCGACGGTCATGTTGTGGTATGCACCACCCGTGGGATAGCCGAATATGGCCTTGCAGGCGAGGATCTCACGGTATGAACCGCCGGAACCGAGCCCCAGGGGTGTGGCCGCCGTATCGAGGATGGGGCGCTTGATGTCGCACTCCTCCGCGATCTGGAGCATGCCCTTCTGCTGACCGGCGACGCCTCCCTCTGCCAGCACCTTCTGCCTGCCGGGCACGGAGGGATCGGCGGGATTGAATGCGAGCACGATCGCTGAATCCACGTCGCTGTTCTTCAACGCCTCGATGTTCTCCGGAAGGATCGAGCCGTTGATGGAGTTGTAGATCGCCCTGTTCGCGAGGCCGACCTCCGTCACGTACTTGCATGCATTGGCGAGCACGGAAGGAACTGAAGAGTCCATCAGGAACGCCGTCTTGTTGTCTATGCTGGCGAACCAGTCGATGTACCGTTCCATCGCCTTCGGCGCTTCGGCGAGGATCTGGATGAACTGCGGAATATCCGTGATGTCACCCAGCTCCTGGCATCTGGCCCATAGTGACTCCGCCTTCGGCTTGTCTATCTTTCCTTCCTTGTCGTCAAGCACGATCTCGTGCTTGTTATAGAATATCGAACCGGCGAGCACAGTCGGATACTCTCCCGGCTGGCCCCCGAGCTTGATTCCGTTGAAATCCCATACACTCTGCTCTTTCTCGAATTTGAACATCTTCACCTACCTCCCTAACCTACGGATGCAAGCAGGAACAGGAGCATGAATATAATCAGCCCTGCCACGAGCCCGTACAGAATACCGATATCGCGGCCGATCTTCCTCCCGACCCTCTGTGCGATCTCTGCATCGGCGAACTCGATCTTCTTCTCGATCGCGTCGAGCCTCTTCTCGATCTCGACGAACTGCGGGTTCGCACCCGCCACGGTCACCTCCCCGGCGCCGGCGGCTGCCTCCTTGACCTCGACCACCATGGGATCTGCCTTGAAGGCGCCCGGATCACGAGCCTTCAGCTCGTCGATCTTCGCCTTGATCTTGCCCATGTCCTCGGTCTCCATGATGTCGACCAGCTCCACCTGCTCCTGGAAGCGCTTGATCGCATCCTCCTTCAGGTTCTCGATGAACGGGATCGCTCCCTCCGCACCGACGACCCTGCCCTCCTTCACGCCGTTCTTGTGCAGCGCCTTCATGGTCTGGCCCGAGAGGTGCCCCTTCACCTCGGTGCCGCAGCAGAGCATGAACCGTATGTTCGGGTTCGCAATGATGTTCGCAATCACCTTCTCGAGACCGAGGTTCTCGGTCTTGCAGGAACCTGCAATGGCGGCACCTGCCTTGCAGATGCCCTCCTCGTCGAGGTGAGAGCCCATCGTGACGACGGCTATCGGATTGTTCGGGTCTCCCGAGTGGAAGTCCCCCTTCACCAGCGGCCATCCGCTGGCCGGTTGTTTCTTTTCTGCCATCTTTCTCACCTCACAGGAAGAGCACGGGCACCAGAATGATCAGCAATGCGATGACGAATCCCGCTGCAAAGCCGGGTATTCCGGATGCGATGATGCCGGAGTCGTACTTGTTCGCACGGGCGATCAGCTGCGCCTTCACCCTGATGTTCTCCACCATCGCGTTGATCTCGGTCATCCGTACGGCGCCCGCCACCTGTTGTCCTTCTTCTGCCATCTCTCGTTCACCCCATGATAATTAACCCCAGCAGGACAAAGGAGACGATCAGCCCGATCATGATCCCCTCGATCTTGCCTGAATATACCCCTGCGGCGAATCTGTCGCGATAGCCAATGTCGGTGACCATGCGCTCGATGACCTTCATCCGCGCATGGATGAGAGCGAGCTCGCCCGAGAGCGGGACCACTTCACCCGCGGCCTCCTCTCCGGCGCCGGCGGCTGCCTCCTTGACCTCGACCACCATGGGATCTGCCTTGAAGGCGCCCGGATCACGAGCCTTCAGCTCGTCGATCTTCGCCTTGATCTTGCCCATGTCCTCGGTCTCCATGATGTCGACCAGCTCCACCTGCTCCTGGAAGCGCTTGATCGCATCCTCCTTCAGGTTCTCGATGAACGGGATCGCTCCCTCCGCACCGACGACCCTGCCCTCCTTCACGCCGTTCTTGTGCAGCGCCTTCATGGTCTGGCCCGAGAGGTGCCCCTTCACCTCGGTGCCGCAGCAGAGCATGAACCGTATGTTCGGGTTCGCAATGATGTTCGCAATCACCTTCTCGAGACCGAGGTTCTCGGTCTTGCAGGAACCTGCAATGGCGGCACCTGCCTTGCAGATGCCCTCCTCGTCGAGGTGAGAGCCCATCGTGACGACGGCTATCGGATTGTTCGGGTCTCCCGAGTGGAAGTCCCCCTTCACCAGCGGCCATCCGCTGGCCGGTTGTTTCTTTTCTGCCATCTTTCTCACCTCACACCATCTTCAGGACGATGAGCCCTGCGATGAAGAGCCCGACCGCGAGGCCGTACCAGAATGCGGTGACGCCACCGGCGATGACCAGCGACTTCTCGCGGTTGGGGAACGATGCCAAGAAGTTGCCTTCCCCTGCGAGCATGCCCACGACATCGTCGGCGATCGCCTCGAGCTCGGCGACCTTGTCGATCACCGGCTGGTACGAGACCCCTGCCGTGGTGACGATGCCGATAAGCGGATCGCAGACGAGTCCGAACTCTGGAAGAACCTGTACATATGCCATGTTCAGGCCACCTCCGGTTCAACGATGGGTTTCGCATCGAGCCATGCAGCCGCATCCCTCTTTGAGAGTGCGATGAACTGCATGTAGGTATACACCCAGCCCACCACGGTCACGATGAGCGAGATGATCGCGGCCATCATGCCAACGAATGCGAAGGAGATGATCGCCATCATCACGGCCGAGAGGAAGACACACTCTGCGGCGAGCATGAGCATCCTGTCCTGCTCCCAGTTCGGTCCCAGTGTCGCGTTGAACGGGTGCTGTATCGCGATACCGCCGAGCATGAAGGCGACGGCGATGATGCTCGCACCGATGAATGAACTGGAAAACCCGGCGGCTCCGCTCATCAGCGGTGTCAGCGTGAAGCTGCCTGTCGCCAGTGCGGCGAATCCCATGAGGGTGAGCGCACCCACGATGGCCAGTTCGGTGATCGACCTGATCATCACTGGGATGTGCATGGACAGGACATTGTTCGCGATGTAGCCCAGAATCGCTCCTATGATGCCCGCGACGATGACCGCCACGATCGGTGCGGCGATACCATACCGCGTGGCGAGGAGCATCGCGATCACTCCCGAACCGAGCGACATCATCCCTGCCGAGGGCACACCCGTGCCGATACCATAGCTGCAGAGCACCTTGATCGCGTTGCTCCCCCAGACGATGGCGAATACGACGGCGAGCGCTCCGAAGAACGAGAAGACCTGCGTATTGCCGAGCTGGTTGAGATACGTCAGGTAGACGCATACGAGCGAACCGATCAATCCCAGCGCCATGATATTGTTGTGGGGCATTCCGCCAGCCTTGACTTCAACCTTTACTGTCATTTCCTCACCTCACAACACGATCATAATGGCCACGATGCCGCAGACCGCCGATGCGAGAGCCGATGCGACGATATCGCGCGGGAATCGCTTGAACTTCGGGTCTGCCGGACCTTCGGTCGTGCCTGTGATATTGTATGCAGCAAGCACCGCGTTCACGAGGAACATGCCGATGGCGAATATTCCGGCGAGGGATACGGCGACCGTCTTCACCTCGGCGGGGATGCCTGCATTCAGGATCACGGGGAGCTTATCTTCGTAGATATGGAGCAGCTCCAGATAGATGAGCGTACCTCCGGCACCGCCCAGGATGCCGCCGATCACACCGCCCACGTACGAGGAGAACGGGAGCCCGTGGCCTTCTGTGCCCTGCGACTTGAACTCCGTCTGCGTGTCCCCCGAGATGGGATCCTTCGCCACCTTGCCGGAGGCACAGGGTATCCCCATACCATAGACATAGATGAGTGTCACCATCATGCAGGTGATCGCCATCATCAGGCCTCCGCCGATCGCACCGCCTGCAATCGCGACGGCGAAACCGAGTTCCGCCGCCCACGCACCCCCGAAGAGGCCGGCGAGCCCTGCGCCTGCAGCGAGCATGGCGACACCTGTCGCGATACCGGGCGCCTGCCCCATCGCGGCTGGCGCGCCACCGACGGGAACGAAGTGAACACCGAATCCGATGAGGAGACCCCCGACGATGATCCCGACGAGCGCCACCGCCATGCTGCTCCCCGTGAGCACGAAGGCGGCGGCGATGATGATGAGCGTGAGAATGAGCCCTATGGCCATCGGCACGGGCTCCATCTGCGCCCCTGCCGCTGGTTTTGCGCCGATCGCGGTCATGACTTCGCCTCCTCAGGCTTTGCATAGGGTCCGTAGGTCTTCCTCGCCCATACCTCGATATAGCGGTCGATGATTGTGAAGACGAGGATGAGCAGAATGCCGACGATGATCGCGCCCCAACCGGCGCCGATCCCTTCGAAGATCACGGTCCTCCAGAGTTCGAGAAAGACGATCAGGCCGAAGCAGATACCCGAGGCAGGGCCTCCGAGTTTCGCGGAGAACCAGCCATTGTCAAGAGAGTTGCGCTGTCCCGCCTCTGCGTAGCGAACGATGTTGCCAGACGCGGCGATGGGCACACCGGCGCCGAACTTCTGCAGCTGGTACTGCCTCTCCTTCCCGTAGAACGGGTTGCCCGTCGCGGACCCTGCGGCACCCAGCGCGATACCCCATACGAGGCCGAGAAGCGGTAGCGGGAACGGGTGTCCGAGGGCGGCATTCATCAGATAACAGATCGCGACGGTGGTGAATATGGCGATGAACGCATGTGCCATGGTCACGGTGGTCATCGACTTCAGGATATCGACGTACACCGGCTGTCCAAACTTACTCAGACTTGCAATCCTGCCGAGGTAGGCAGTGGTCGCATACACCCCCTGTACGAGGACTGTAAGCGCTGAACCAAGGATAATTGCAAGAACTGGATTGTACTGCAAGAGCATGAATCCCATTGCAAGGCCTGCGCCCAGAGCACACCAGAGCCCGTACGCAGGGGGTTCACCGGCGATCGCTTTGTTGAAAATACGGTGAATGTACCCCATCTGCGGAGCGAGCTGAACCTGAGAGTTCGGATCTCCCTGTGACCCGATATCAGATTCTGTGTTCTCTGCAGCGCCGGCAACGGCTGCAAGGGTCCCTGCGAGTGCAGTTACACCGATGCCAAACACTACATGTTCCATTCAGCATCCTCCCTGCGTGCAGATGCACGAGAGCAAATGTAAACCATTATGGTTCATTTAACAGTTGATCTGTGTGCTATAAAGGCTTTCGAAAAACTTTCAGTTATTTCTTAATTTTCACCGAAAGGCCAGTTTTATGATGAATTAAACATTTTGTTTTTCATTAACTAAAATAAAATTGATCCATATTCCATACAGCTTGTGCCCGAATCTACAGGTGCAGCTTCTCATTTTTCAGGCGAGATATATTCCACCCCATGACGGTGCTGCCTGCAATACCTGACCTGCCCTTTGAATATCCTGGAACGTGATTATCCATCATCGATAAAAAACGTCATTCTGAAGCCCTCTCAATCCAGAACGGTAGATGCTGGCCGCAATATCGAACAATTGATGCTCACATTCTCCCGGGTTTTGCAGTCGATCGAAGAGATGACCAAGCGATCACCTGTGATCATGTCGGTGATCGACATACCCTTCCGAACGAACAGTCTACACAGGAGGGTTTTACCCTTCATGAATATTGCGTAACCTTCATTTCAGGATTATCTCCTGATGACAAAAAATTGACTAGAATTAATGAGGAGGGCGGTATTGGTAATCATGCGATGGTGCGGCTCAGAACTCAGGTTCATTGTTCATCACGTTCCAAATCACATTCCTCCACGTCTGAAATACAGAGATTTATCGACAGATCCTGAGGATCGTCACAGAATCCTGCACTGACTTTATTCTGCTTTTTAGAAGTGAATGAACCATTTCAGAAGAGCCAGAATGCGCATCTGCCTGAGCAAAAACATTAATTTTACCATATGCAAAGGACAATCATTCCTCAATGAAGAGCCCCTTTCACATCATGATCATTCCCACCCTCGGATGCCCTTCACGCTGCAGCTACTGTTGGAGTTCGGACGCGAAGTCACCTGTCATGACCATCGACACCATCAGGGAGATCGTGGAGTGGCTCAGAGACTTCCGGAATGATCAGGTCACCATCACCTTCCACGGGGGTGAGCCACTCCTTGCTGGTGCAGAGTACTTCAGGGAGGCGCTACCGCTCCTCGCCGAGGGGCTTTCCCACCTGCATCCGACTTTCGCCCTCCAGTCAAACCTCTGGCTGATGACGCCCGAGATCGCGGATATTCTCGCGGAGTACCATATTCCCATCGGTTCCAGCCTCGATGGCCCCAGAGAGATTAACGATCAACAGCGGGGGAAAGGGTATTTCGACAGGACGATGCGCGGATACGAGGTGGCAAGGGAGCACGACCTCGCGGTGAGTTTCATCTGCACCTTTACCGCCGGCTCTTACGCATTCAGGGAGGAGATCGTTGCATTCTTCAGGGAAAAAGGATGGAATATGAAGATTCACCCAGCGCTTCCCTCATTGCGGAGCCACGATCCGGCAGTATGGGCTCTCTCTCCGGCAGATTATGGGGATCTTCTCGTCTTTCTCCTGAACATGTACCAGGATGATCCCGAGTCCATCGAGATCATGAATGTTAACGATCTGGTGAAGGGCGTGATGATCCGGCAGGGTACTGTCTGCACCTTTGTGGACTGCATGGACAGCACATATGCGGTCGGACCAGATGGGAGGATCTATCCCTGCTATCGGTTTGTGGGGATAGACGAATACACAATGGGACATGTCTCCACACGTCCTTGTACAGAAGACCTTAAAAATTCTGATGCAGGCCAGCGCCTTCAGGCCTTCAAGCAACGAGTGGACTCCGAATGCAGTGGCTGTAGGCATATCAGATACTGCCGTGGCGGCTGCCCCTACAATGCGATCGCGCCTTCGGGAGGCGAGATCAACGGGATCGATCCCCACTGTATTGCATACCGACATGTTCTGGACGAGATCACGAATCGAATTGACGGGGAAATGTACTCGTCCTGTATGATCCCTTCGCCCTTTCAGATGTCGTCCATGCAGAAGAGAGGGAAAGGTTACAAAAAATCGTCCATCATGAACATCGTGAGTAAGATCGTTATGAGGTAGATACATGCACCTGCTCCAGCAGATTGATATAAAAACTGTAATACCCTGTGCGACGGGGTGATAACAAGGTTGAAAGATTTTCAGATGCCCCTTCAGGTCGATCAGGTGTTGCATCGATTCGGACTTTAACCAGAACCGGTGGCAGGGAATGGGGCCACTCACACCTCTCGGGCCTTCAGGCAGTAGTATTATCCACACTCGCTGAAGTATATGAAAATACCCATCGAATCCTGAATGATGTGCAGGAAGTTGCGCGCATGCCATACAGACACCTCTTCGGTCCGGTCGCCTCCAGACGCCTTGGTTTTTCCCTTGGAGTGGATCTCCTCCCCTTCAAGACCTGCACGTTCAATTGTGTGTACTGCGAATGCGGCCCGACCACCAGCCTCACCCTGAACCGGCGGGAGTACATCAGAGCGGAAGATGTGATACCCGAGCTTGAGGATCTCCTGGCTCACCCCCCATATATGGACCGGATCACCTTCTCGGGCTCCGGTGAACCCACGCTCTCCACGGCGATAGGGAAGGTCCTCGAATATCTGGACGTACAGCACCCACAGTATCCCGCGGCAGTGCTGACGAATGGAAGCCTCTTATGGCAGCAGAGGGTGAGAGAAGAGATCAGCAGAGCCGATCTCGTCCTGCCCACGCTGACGACGGTGAACGCAGAGACATTCAGGAGGATACATCGGCCGCATCCGGCACTCTCCCTTGAAAAGATTCTGGAGGGACTCGTTCTCTTTCGCAGGGAGTTCGGTGGGGAGATATGGCTGGAGGTGTTCCTCGTGCCTCCGCTGAACACCTCGCGAGAAGAACTGGAGGGGTTGCAGAGCGCGATCGCGCGGATATCTCCCGACCGGGTCCAGCTGAACACCCTCGACCGGCCGTGCGCGGAGGCATGGGTCCACCCGGCATCAATGGATGAGATGGCGGAAGCGAAGAGTATCCTGGATTTCGAACCGATCGATATTCTGACGAGGGCAACGCGGCCTCACCGTGCGGAACGTGCATCGTGTGCAGGTGACACGATCAGGGAGACGCTGCTCCGCAGGCCGTGCACCATCGAGGATCTCGTCCGCATCACCGGGCTTCATGAAGGGGAGGTGGCGAAGCTGCTGGACGGCCTTTGCGATGAGGGAGTGGTGGAGGCGAGGTCTGTGGGCGACGGGGTCTTCTACTGCCTCCGGGAGAGGCGAACGGAAAAGCCGCGATGAGCGTGTTCGTCTCCTCGAGTATGGTGTTTCCGCCGGGGGGGACTGCCACTTTCGTGCCGGGCCGGCTGCGCTCTCCATCTCGATCAGCGCAGTTCTTTCTTTGTTTGTGACAAATTCGCCACTGTTCTTTCTTTTTGGGCCTTTTAGACCACAAGTTAAATATCATCGTCATTAAAAATTTAGGTATACCTAAATTAGATCCGTCATGGAGCTACCGCTGGTCCAATTGGGAGAGGGAGAGAGGGGGGTGGTGACAAGGGTGATCGGGGGGGTGGGGATGTCCTACCATCTGGGCGCCCTCGGCATCAGGGGTGGGAAGATCCTCACGGTCGTCGCCCGGCACCCCTTCGGCGGACCCGTGGTGATCGAGATCGATGGAAGAGCGATCACCATCGGGAGGGGGATCGCGGCGAGGATCTGGGTGGAGAAGAAGTGATGAGGAAGGTTGTCCTGATGGGCAATCCCAACGTGGGGAAGAGCGTGATCTTCTCGCGCCTCACGGGTGCAAATGTCATCTCTTCGAACTATCCCGGCACGACGGTGGAGTTCACGCAGGGGCGTATACGCGTGGGTGAGGAGGACCTGATCCTCGTCGATGCACCCGGAACATATTCGCTGAACGCGACAAACCGCGCGGAGGAGATCGCGGTCAGGATGGTGGAAGAGGCGGATCTCATCATCCAGGTGATCGATGCGACCACACTGGAGCGCAACCTGCTCCTCACGCTGGAATTGCTCGAGAAGAACAAACCCCTCGTCATTGCGCTCAATATGTGGGACGAGGCACGCCACACCGGGATACAGATCGACCTCGAGAGACTGCGAGCACAGCTCGGTGTCCCGATCATCCCCACCGTCGCCCTGACCGGAGAGGGGATCAAGGAACTGGTGGAGGCAGTTTCTCATGCATCGCCACCTGAAAGGACTGTGGAGCTGAGCGACGAGGAGAAGTGGGTCAGGATCGGCGCGATCACCGGCGATGTGCTCACACTCACCCACCGCCACCATACGGTCCGGGAGAGGATTTCGGATGCGACCATCCATCCCATCACAGGCATCCCGATCGGGGTGCTGGTCCTGCTCGCCTCGTTCGCGGCCGTGTGGGCGGGAGGAGAGGCGATCCGTTTCTTCGTACTGGATCCGATCTTCGGCGTCCTCCAGTCCGTGCTCGGATCGCTGGCAGGGCAGCTGGGACCGGGCCTGATCAGGGACCTGCTGATCGGGAGGCTGTTCGATGGGGAGATCGTTTGGGAGGAGTCGATGGGCATGCTCACCACCGGCCTCTATGTCCCCTTCGCCATCGTGCTGCCCTACATCGTCACATTCTACACCGTGCTCGCTCTGCTGGAGGACTTGGGCTACCTCCCGCGCCTTGCCACCCTGGCGGATACCCTCTTCCACAGGCTGGGGATGCACGGTCACGCGATCATTCCCTGCTTCCTCGGTCTGGGCTGCAATGTGCCGGGGGTGCTTGCCAGTCGTATGCTGGAGACGAAAAAGCAGCGCCTGATCGCCGCCACCCTCATATCGGTCACAACCCCCTGCACTGCCCAGACGGCGATGATCTTCGGTGTCCTCGGTGCACAGGGGCTGCAGTATGTCGTGCTCGTGTATGCGACACTGATCGGAGTCTTTCTCGTCCTGGGGTTGATCCTGAAGCGCGTGGTGCCGGGCGAGAGCCCGGAACTCCTCCTCGAGATCCCGCCCTACAGGATGCCGCGTGGCGCGGTTCTCTTCAGAAAAACGCTGATGAGGGTGCGGGGCTTCGTCCTTGAGGCGATCCCCTTTCTCTTTGCCGGCATCCTGATCGTGAACCTCCTGTACTTCAGCGGCCTTCTCGCAATTATAGGGATGATCTTTGCTCCGTTCTTCGCGGGGTGGCTCGGACTGGTGCCGGAGGCGACCATCGCACTGATGATGGGGTTCCTGCGCAAGGACCTCGCGGTCGGGATGCTCATCCCCCTCGGTATGGCGCCCCTGCAGCTGGTCATCGCGGTCACCGTCCTCACGCTCAATTTCCCCTGTGTCGCCACCTTCGCCGTGCTCCTGAAGGAGCTGGGGCCCCGTGATCTTGCCATAACACTCCTCATCATGGTCGTCACCGCCACTCTGGTCGGTGGTGCCATGAGGGTCATACTGCTGGGGGTGTAGGGAGTGCGCAGGAAGACCGCCGAGGAGTACATCGAGGCGATATTCAGGATACAGCTGAATGAGGGTGGAAAGGCTTCGACCGGCATGATAGCCGCCACGCTCGGTGTGAGCCCCCCCTCCATCACCGAGATGCTGAAGAAGCTCGAACGCGAAGGCCTTGTCTTCTACGAACCGCACGCAGGGGTCAGGCTATCGCAGAAAGGGCAGCGGATTGCGGAACGCCTCTCGATGAGGCATGCACTGCTCGCTTCCTTCTTTCAATCCATCGGGGTCAGCCCTGAACGCGCCGAGAGGGATGCATGCCAGATCGAGCACCATATCAGCGAGGAGACGATCGCCAGGATCGATGAGTTCATGCAGAAATGCAGGGATGAAAAGAAAGGCGAGCCGTTTGTTTGATGCAGCCACGTGCGATTTGCAGTGGAATCGTGGAAAAAATATCCACCCGTCCCATGAGTTCATGGACCGGCGGGCATGCCTGATGGAGATGCACGGTCTCGTCCTGCAATTGAGCCGACAAAGGAGTGGTGCATTAAAGATCTGCGGAGTCGGGCTTCGCCATCAATAAAAGCCTGAAGACAGATATGGCGATGATGTATTACCCGCGATCGATCGCCGGTGGCGTTATCGCTTGTGCATACCGTTTATTCACGGTACATATGTTCGCATATTTGTTCCAAGTATTTGTTCCAAGTGCACGCCCGTCTTCGAGAGAAGGGGGTTCGGGATGAGGCGGCAGCCGAAGAAGCATATTTCATAATATCCGATAAAGAATACAGGAGATGATGGAGGAAGAGCGCGGGGTGTCGAGAGGGAGGCCGCGAGTTCCGAGAATTATTCGCGGAAAAGGCCCCTTTCGGTGTTTCGGCCCCCAATGCCACTTCTCGGATTCATCCGAGTCAGTGACTCTGTTGCCGGAGGAGCTGGAACTCCTCAGGCTGGTGGATCTGGAGGGGATGGAGCAGGAAGAAGCGGCAAACCTGCTCGGGGTTTCAAGACGTACGGTATGGAGAGACCTCCACGAAGTGAGGAGGAAGATTGCGGATGCGCTCATCCATGGGAAGAACATCGAAATGAGAGGCTGTTCCTTCGAAAATGACGTGGAGTGCCCGAAATTCGATGCAAACACGCCGAATACAGCAAAAGGAAGGTTCTGCAGGTGAAGGGGCCGGCAGGAGCTCCTTCGATAGGCCGAAATTCCGCCTCCCCTCACCTGTAAAAAACCGGATCCATCGGACTCCCCCGATCCATGGCAGCTTCGGGGTGTCAGGGCCAGGCGTCGAATGAGGATGCGGTGACAGGTCGGAGATTTGATGCACGTGAGACCCGGACACACATTCGGAAGTGCAGGAGTGACTGCCTCACCGATGACTACATGCGGCCATTCTGCCCTGTGATGCTTTTTTCAATTCAGAACCCAATCACTCTGCACCGCGCTACCGCATAATCCTCTCCAACCCCTCTTTGCCCATCGAGGTACTTTCATCTTCACTCTCGACCGAATACGATGGCTGTCACGGTTCGAATCATAGTGCATCACGGAGATGCCCGCGATGCAACGGATCTCGCGATAACGATTCGATCCTTTCGGCAGGAGATTACAGCATGGTGGATGAAGGGGAGATGTATCCAGGGAGCGTTTGTCACCGTCGCATCCAGAGCGATTCCACTCGGGTGAGCATCAGCTCTGCCCTTTGTCGCAAGCGCGTGACGAGAAGAAAGACGGAGCTCCGCGAAATAAAATGAAAAGGCATCATGATAAAGATGGTGCCGTGGCAACGGCGTCGGAACTGAGAACAGTCGCTGGAGTGTTTGCCTCTGGTCGTTTATATTAAAAAAGACGAAAATTAAAGCGATTTTCATTATCGAGTATCGAAATATCCTTTTTTTTCATGGTGAGTACTGAACAATATCCCTAATTTCTTCAGACGGAAAAATTCGCTGCTTCATCGATCCGATGATACTCTGAATTTTCTTCGAGATTGTTCAATCCGGTGTAAAGGACAGAATCGTCAGAATCCCCCCATACCATTACATGAAGGTAAAATTATTTCGTTATCATTAAGTGATTATGCTCATATGAGTAATATTATATCCGGTTCTTGAATATCACAAACCCGCATAAACAAAAATGCATCGAGGAATCATTAAATGGATAAAATCCAACACAGCGAAGGTGGTTCGAAAGGACCGGCCATCCTCACTGTGGATTGTGTATCCATGGAATTCGATGGTTCAAAAGTCCTGGACGATGTCTCATTCAGGATTCTGGAGGGCGAGATCCTCGGGATCATTGGCAGGAGCGGTGCGGGAAAGACGATACTGATGCACCTGCTCCGCGGGATCGAACACCCACCGAGCAGCGGCAGGATTGTGTATCACCTCGCATGCTGTGATTCATGTGGACACGTGGCGCTCCCCGGCGGCGAGGGCAGGTCCTGTCCTGTGTGCCAGAAGATGCTGATCCACAGGGACATCGATCTCTGGAACGGCGATGAGTTCTGGAGGGACAGGGTGATGCATCGGACGGCGATGATGTTCCAGAGGACCTTTGCCCTGTATGGCAACGACCGTGTCATCGAGAATGTTCTGAAGGCACTCGACGACTCCGGATACCCTCAGGATAACGCGATCAACCGCGCGGCCGATCTCCTGGACCGTGTGCGCCTCACGCACCGCATGATGCATATCGCGAGAGACCTCTCTGGCGGAGAGAAACAGCGGGTCGTGCTCGCCCGGCAGCAGGCGAGGGAGCCCATCATGCTCTTCGCGGACGAACCCACAGGAACACTTGATCCGAATACCGCACATGTTCGTCCATTCCATGCTCATCGAAGCAGTGCAGGCGCAGGGGATGGGGATGGTGATCACGTCCCACTGCTCCCATGTGATCGAGGAGGTGGCCGATCGGGCACTGCTGCTCGTGGACGGTTCGCTCGTCATGGATGGCCCGCCGGATGAGGTGGTCGGCACCTTTCTGAATCAGTATCACGAGGAGGGCGACACCTGCAAGTTCGTGCACGGGGCACCGATACTCATTGCCCGAGATGTGGAGAAGAAGTAACTGACGGTCGACCGGGGTGTCGTGAGAGCGGTGAATTCCATCTCTTTCGAGGTGAAAGAGCGTGAGATACTCGGGATCATCGGTGTGAGCGGGGCAGGAAAAACGACGCTCTCCCGCATCATTTCGGGCATCATCACACCGACGAGCGGGGAGGTGAACTTCCGCGTGGGAGACGAATGGGTCGACATGACAAAACCGGGCATCGAAGAGCGCGGGCGTGCGATTGGGTATATCGGACTCCTGCATCAGGAATACGACCTGTATCCGCACAGGACCGTACTCGACAACCTGACGGATGCGATCGGTCTGGAGTTCCCGAAGGAGCTGGCGGCGCACAAGGCGAGGATAAGCCTGAGCATGGCCGGCTTTACGGCGAACAGACTGGAGGCGATACTTCCCAAACACCCGGCGGAAATGAGCGAGGGGGAGCGGCACCGTGTCGCGCTCTAACAGGTGCTGATCCGGGAGCCCCGCCTGGTGGTACTGGACGAACCCACGGGGACGATGGATCCGATCACGAAGCAGGATGTGAAACACTTGATCCTGAATGCGCGGCAGGAGATGGAGGAGACCTTCATCATCGTCTCCCACGATCTCGATTTCGTGCGCGAGACCTGCGACAGGGTTGCGCTCATGCGTGGGGGCAGACTCGTGGAGATAGGTCCTCCGAAGGAGGTCATTGCATCGCTCACCCCGGATGAGAGGGAGAGGGGCAGCATCGATGTGAAGGTGAAGGCATACTGAAAGGAGATGGGCGGAAATATGACAGAAGAGAAGAGAGAGACTGGAAATACTAAAGAGAAGTTGGATCGGAATCCATTGCAGGCGTCAAAGCCGCAGGGGCGAGGACTCCCCCGAAGGTGGATATCGATGTCGAGAACATCATCCTCGTGCTCTCGGGAAAGGGAGGTGTGGGGAAGACCACCGTGGCGGTGAATCTCGCGATGGAACTCGCCTCGCAGGGCTATCGAACGGGGCTCCTCGACCTGGATATCCATGGTCCGAATGTGGCGAAGATGCTCGGCATCGAGGGAAAGAGCCTTCAGGTACTCGGTAAAAGAATTCAGCCGTTCCCGATATCCGGCGACCTCTCCGTGATCTCGATGGCGTTCCTCCTCCCTGACAGGGATACCCTGGTAATCTGGAGGGGCCCGATGAAGATGACCGCAATCTGTCAGTTCCTTGAAGAGGTGGACTAGGGTCCCCTCGATTACATGATCGTCGACCTCCCACCGGGCACGGGTGACGAGGCGCTCTCCATCATACAGCTCGCACCAAATGTGCGGGGGGCGGTGATCGTCACCACACCGCAGGAAGTGGCGGTGCTGGATGTATCGAAGGCCGTCCGCTTCGTGGAAAAGATGGAAGTGCCAGTGCTCGGGATCATCGAGAATATGAGCGGGATGATCTGCCCGCATTGCGGAAAGAAAATTGAGGTATTTAGAAAGGGCGGAGGTAAAAAGGCGGCGGAGGTGCTGCATGTCCCATACCTGGGCGAGATACCGATGGATCCGGATATGGTGAAAGTAGGGGGCGAGGGCAGGCCGTACATCCTTTCTCATGCGGAATCTTTCGCAAGGAAGGCCATCGAACAGATCGTCAGGGAGATCGTGGGGACGCTGAAGAAGGCAAAAGACGCATGAGCCACGTGATGGAGAGAAGGCGAACCCTGTCTGTAGGGACCGTCGCGAGCGATTGTCACGATAATGCAGTCATGAGAATAAACGGCTCACGGGAGTGTTCAGCAACAGGACGCGTTCTCTTATCCATCTCGTAGAGTATATCGACGAGGTGGAATCGCATGCAGGGGCACCGAAGCGGTGAGGGCAAAGCCCAATCATAGCGCCCATCGATACCTCACAACACCAAAGAGCCGCTCCATCAACGCGATAATTTTTATCAAGCATCGATACATGCCATTTTCTGATTATCCTCGAAAGACGCGGTTTTCTTAATCCCGGAGGAATGACCTTCATCGGCCCCGGGAATCAATGGTCAACGATCCTCGAGATATGTGAGAAAGGGATAACGCTCTCTTTTCAGGGTAAAACACTCTGAAGAAACATCCAAGTTTCAAACGTAATTTAAAAAAGGTTGTGATTGGTTTTACCTGGCAGGGATGATGAGCGAGCGCTCGCCTGCGGGAATGAACTCGCGGATCGCACCGCGTGCGAACTCGCGGCGCGGCTCGGCGAAGTCGAACTTGAGTGCGGGGTCTGCGAAGCAGATCTTGATCCTGGGGTCGTACGACCATGCGTCGCCGCGTCCATAGTGGGCGGCACCGCAGATGGCCGCATACTCTCCCTGGTGACCCACGTTCATCGCATAGTTCGGGTAGTTCGCGCCACGCAGCTCGCCGATGCAGCCCTCGTCGGGACGGATGGCGAGCGAGTTCGCGGACCCGCACTGGTCCTGCAGGTCGTATCCGAAGAACCCGAGCCTGGACCAGCCTTCCTTGTGCAGGAGCATCGCGAGATACCAGGCATTCAGCCCTGCGTTCGAGTTCCCTGTGGCAATCGCGCCGGTGAGACCCGTGCATGCGGCAATGACCGATGCACGCTGCGAACCGCCGAAGTGGTCCTCGAGCGCCGTCGGGTACTGCTCGTAGTTCTCCATCGCGTTCAGGGCGACCTCGGTCGCGATCTCGTTCAGGACCTCCTGCGTCGCCTTCACCTTGTCCTTCGGGTTCGGGTTCCGCCAGTCGACCTTGTACTTCTCCTTGATCAAGTCCATACCGTAGTACGTAAAGTCATCCAGGATGTTGTCCGTGTAGGCGGCGGTCGCGTACTGCGTGAATCCCACACCACCGGACATGTAGGAGCCGAGCCAGATCTGGTCGAAGAGCATCGTGCCAGCGCCCACGACCTCCAGCGAGGCCTTCGCCGGGTCGTGCGGGTATTTCCTATCCGTCTGGATCATGTCGGCGAATGCACCGAACTTCAGTCCACCAGGCTCGTTCGGGCCGCGTGCACGGCGTGCAGGCAGGAGGGTCGCCATCTCGATCAGGCCGGCGTGCTTCGCCGCGAACGCGAGGTCGGCGACAGCCGCCTCACCGGCGCACATGTGATAGGAGGCGATATAGGACATGCCGAGCTGCATCGCAGACCACCGGGAGGTCGTGCCTCCATCGCAGGTGCGCGATACGATCGTCGGGATGTGGATCGCCTGCCAGAGGGACTTGCCCACGGCCGCCTTCAGCTGCTCCGCCTGCTTCGCAGGGAAGAGCTTGTTCACGTTGATCAGGAACTGCGGCTCGATGGAGTCCGCCATCTCGTCGTCGCCCGTGAAGACCTTCACGTAACAGTCGTCGGTCAGTGCAGGGTGCGTCTCGACCATGTGCTCCTGGACGACCGCTGCACCAGGCATCGCGTGGTTCAGCACATGCAGGAACTCGTTGATCGTCTCGGGGGTGACCTCCTTACCCAGACGCTTCTGCAGGGTCTGGTGTGCGAGGTCCATGGAGACGATGACCGTCCTCCTGATGTCATCCCACATCTGCTGCATCGCTGCGTTGTTCACGAAGTGCAGGTCGTCGCCCTCCACGAATACGCCCGTGCCCGATACCTCGTAGGCGGTCAGCTGCCTCTGCCCGAGGGGGATACCGCCGAGGTGGCACCTTACGGGGTCGTAGGCGGAGATGCCACGTGCCATTGCCACGGCCTTGCCTGCCTTCACGAACTCCATCTTGCGTGCCGACTGGGCGAGACCCTTCCTCTCGTAGACAGTCCTTCCGGCCGTGATGTCCTGCCCTGCGAACTTCTCCTTCAGGGATTTCAGGAATAACTTCTGGGCTCTCTCAATCTTCGCCATTCTTAAATCACCTCACTCCATCGGCATGAAGCCGTACTTTGTCCTCAGCGAGTGCACGCGCTGGACCCACTCGACATACTCCGTGTCCGAGCGGAATGCGACGCCGCCGTTGGAGTTGAAGATCGTCGTGTTCGCCTTGAGCCACTTGTCGTCCCCTGACTTTCCGACATCGATCGGTTTGTCCAGCGGCTCGCCAATCTGGTTCTTCACGTACTTGACGGTCTTTGCCTTCGGGTCGTAGACATACCTCGCGAGCATGTCGAACATCATCCCGTTCTCGTCCAGACGGAGCGAGTGCCCATGCACGGTCGCGCCACGGATGCCGGTTCTTCCTGCATCGAAGATCTCGGACTCGACAAGTTCCTTTGCAATCTTTTCGAGGTCGCGCTCGCGGCACTCCACGATCTGACGCCCCGAGAGTGTACCCGGATCGACACCGCGGTAGCGGATCGCTTCCAGGTAGGATCTCAGGTATGGGTGGCACGGGGCGAACCACATCGAATCCGCAAACTGGATATAGCGTACGCGGTCCCCTGCCTTTGCACCATCCAATGGTGTGACGAGTTTCCTCACCGGGCACTTCGGCTCGCCCGCTTCTGCGAGCGGTGGGTGCGCCGTGGGATATGCGGCACCGGGGGCACGGTGGCCCATCAGGAGCACAACCTCCTCGTCCGAGATGTCGCGCATCTTCTTAAGCTTGTATCCCGGGTTCATCTGCTTGCGCCGGTTCTCGGCTACACTGGATGTTCCCGGCCCGAACTGGGGCTTGTAAGCCATTCTTCTATCACCTCAACTTCTTGGAGTTTTCATTACCTTCATGACTGCCCGAATGACATCGGCCAGATTACCTCGCGTGGGTGTCTGCCCCCGGGTGACACCGGAGACGATCTCCATCACGATCCCCTTCGTCTTTACCTTCTCCGGAGGTGGCATCACATATGCGGTCTTCACGCCTTCTTTCGCGAAGTCCTCGTAGTCCACCGGGGCCTGAGAGACGACCACCGCAGGGATGTCGCAGTGCTCCAGGATGAACCTCACCTTGTGTACTACATGCGAGCGTACGTTGCCATGATGCAGGATCGCCACCTTGTGCTGTTCGATCTGCCGGATCTCCTTCTCGGTGAGCCCGAAATAGGCCCCGAGCACCGCCCCGCCGATGCGCGGCGTATCGGGCGGGAGCCCGCTTCCTGCATTGAGCACGAGCGTGCTGACAGAGAACTCCACCCCCTGCCTCCGCAGTGCTGACGTGATATCGCACACAGGCTTGGTCACATGCCTCCTTCCCGGGGACATGCCCACCACGATCACGTCAGGGTACCGGCACTCGGAGATGGTGCCCCGCTGGGCAATTCCACCGCCCTTGCCCATGCCCATGCTCTCCCGGCAGTCCACCACCTGGGTGACTCTCCCGATCGGCAACTCACTTGCCTCCTTGTATGATGATCAATCTGCCCTTCTTTCCAGGTTCGGTCAGACCCAGCAGGTCTTTATCCATATCGGGCCCGTACTTCGCATAGTCGGTGACGGTCATCCTTGTCTTCATGAACCGCCCCTCCTGTATCGTGAACGGGAACTCGGTAAAGACACTCTCACAGGCCTCCCTGATCCTGGGGATATAGGATGCATCCTCCAGCTCCAGTACCACCGTCCCCACCTGCACCTCGAGGAGGACATCCTGGTCCCCCACCCTGATCTTCCTTCTGGCATAATGTGGATTCTCGACTCCCCTCGCCGGACCATAGGGGACGACGGCAGGAAGGCGGGGGCCGTTCAGGCTCATCCGCCTCACTCCGCCTGTCGCCACGATGGCGGTGAGGAGACGTTCCACTGTAATCGGAAAGAGCAGGCGCTCGGGGACGATTCTGACCTGGGGATATTCGGCTTCTGTCATTCAGTATTCACGACTTCAGACGCCCTTTGCGATCGCCTGTATCGGCTTGGCGAACTCGTCTATCTGTCCGAACGTGTCCTGGTAGACCTTTGCGGTCTGCTCTGGTCCGAACATCTGGGTGCCACCATCGAGTGCGCATGCGACGCAGACGCACGGGATCGCGAACCCGGCGGAATGCCTGGTCACGATATGGTTGCCGTTGAAGACACCCGGCCCACCGCCGCCATAGATCGAGTGGCTGAAGAACGAGAACCCGACCGCCGTACCCATCACGCGCCCGTAGTCGCAGCCAGGCAGGCCGGTCTCGTGCTCGAGGATATCGTTGAAGTACAGCAGTGTCGAAGATACCGCCTGTGCGAACCTGCCGGCACCGCAGTTCACCATCGTCGCTGCCATCGTGCCTGCCGCCGCATAGGCGTTCCACATCATCGGGTCCTTCGTCTCGTAGAAGGTAAAGTATCCGCCCTTCTTGCCGGGCTTGATGACCTTGTCCTCGAGTGCACGCTCCACGACACTGTGGACGACGGTACCGATGGTTCCCGTCTTGCCGTTCGCCTTCACGAGGTCGTATACCATGTTGTTCGCGTTGAGGCCCTGGAACGCATAGCCGAGCAGCTGGGCGCGCTCGAACGGACCGATCGCCATGCCCATCTCGAACTCTCCCGCCTGTTCGTAGGTGCACGAGAGAGCGGCGGTCTGCATCGCGTTCCTGTGCGTCATCATCGCCACGATATTCGCGCTGATATTCCTCAGCGCGTATCCGAGACCCTCGTTGTTCTGCGGGATCGAGAGGATCGTGATGATGTTGCCGCCCTGCATGTCCATCGTCTGCGGGTACGCACCCCAGACCGCGGACTTCACCGCAGGACCGTCGAACATGTCGACCTTGTACTTCTCTAGGATTGCCTGCGTCGTCGCTGACGCGACTGCCGTGGACGCCGCATCGTATGTAGAGGCTGCATCAAGCCTCGCCTTCGGCACTTCGACGAGCAGGAGCTTGCCACCGGCGATCTTCGTCACCTTGGTGTCGTCGCCCTCCTCCACGGATACGAGGGTCTTGATCCTCGCGGCAAGGTCGTCTGCATCCTTCAGGACTTCTGCCTTCACGGCACGTCCCAGGATCTGTCCCTTGCCCATGACTCCCTGCTTCAGGCCGGCATCGATGCCAGCGAGGTTCACCGCGACCGTCCTCTTCGTGAGATCGATGATCTTCTTGATCGCCGGGTTCACCAGCGGGCTCACCTTTTCGAGAGCGACCTTGCTCTTGAGGAGCTTGCCCTCATCGTCATAAAGGTCAACTGTCTCTTTATATATCGCCATTTTATTCCTCCAAATTTGATTTTCTCTACAATGCGGTCAGATTTCTGAATAAAGCGCACTATACGTGCGCTGATGATGGCTGCCGATGACTACTGCACGTCCCCTCATTGGGACAATGAATAATATCATATATCCCCATATAAGTATTGCTATTCTATTTAGAATAGTATTTTTATAAAAATAATTAAATAAAAATATCTGCAAAGGAAACTTTGAAATACTACATATATTTTGGATTAGCGCGAGGCATGGGTGTTACATATTATGATAAAAATATTACTAATTGTTATCAAATGATGATAAAATTATCATCGTCGTCTGCGCGCTTCAGGAAAAAAATGGATGGTCAGACCTTGAGGTATAGCCTTCCGTAGACCGTCTGACCCTTCTTCTTCGGGTGGCGCTCTGCCGTATCGCCCTCGAAGAGTGCGAACTTTCCGTTTACACCCTCCACCTCGATATCCACGTCCTTTCTGTAGATGAAGCCGGGCATCATCACCTCAAGAGTGCCCAAGATGAAGATCTCGCCGGTGACCATCTGTCCGCCGACCTTGCTCTTTGCATTCCCCTTGATGACGATTCGGCCGCCGTCCATGTGGGAGCCCACATGCACGTCCACATCGCCTTCGACAACGATCGTACCGCCGTTCATGTAGTATCCGATATCGCTACCCGCGTTCCCCTTCACGTGTATACGGCCGCCCTGCATGCCCCGCCAGTCTCCACGGTAGGCGGCACCGAGGTAATTGCCGGCATTCCCGTCGATGAGTATCTCTCCGCCCTTCATGCCGACACCGGTGAATGCATCCGTATTCCCGTGGACATGGATCCTTCCGCCCTCCATCCATGCGCCGACGTACTGGTCGATGCTCCCCTCGACCTCGATCTCCCCTGCGGTCATCCGCATACCCACGTACTTCAAGCGGGTGGCGTCCCCTTTGATCACGATCTTCGTATCTGCCGCCGTCGTGCCTCCGTCGCCCCTGACCTCGAAGAAGTCGGCCAGCCTGAGGGTGGTGTTCCCCTCGTAGACCGGAAGTTCAGCGATATCGGATGCCTTCTTTCCTGCAAACGCATCGGGTGTGACGCTCTCCATCTCGAGGAAGAGCTGGGGTTTCGCTTTCGCTACCAGTGTTACTGTGCTCATTCTCTCTCCTCTCCATCAGCGGGTGGCGTCCACCTCGAGTGCGAACGGGTTCGGTATGAAATGCCTGCCGTGCACTTCGTAGTTCCCGAGTGTGACCGTGTAGTACTTCATGAACTTCTCCTGTATGTCACGCATCACCTGCAGGTTTTCGTTCACCTTCACATCCACCCAGAGCGTCCTCTTGTTCCCGTGGCTCACGATCTCGTGGTTGTCGATGATCTTCTCTCCCCTCTTGAAGAGGTACTTGACGCTGGAGAAGGCCTTCTCGATCTGGTCTGGAGTGTGCTCCTTCTCGGGGTTGAAGTCATATACAGCCACATCGCCATCCACGCCCGGTTTCAGGCTCCCGTAGAGGTGCGATAGGCCCAGGCACTTCGCCGGCCCCGCCCGTGTCATCGCCGCCACCTCGTAGAGGTCGAGCTCCCTGTCGATGCCGGCGATCTCGGAGCTGTTCACCACCTTGTCGCTCTGCTTGAAGGCCTTGATCTGCTCTTCCCTCGCCTTCGCACTCATCAGCCACTTCAGGATCCGTGGATACCTGGTGAAAGGCCCGGCGTTCGGATGGTCGGTGGAGATGAAGACACGCATCGGATCCTTCGCGAGCAGGGCAATTTCCAGCCCGATCGCCCATTGCACCCCGCAGACGAAGATGTCCGGGCTGTATACATAGGGCACCACACCGGCGGCGGTCTCCAGCTCCACATCTGCATTCACCCACTTCAGGTGGTTCAGCTGGGAGAGGTGGTATTCGAAGGGACCGTCCGCCGTCATCGTCGTCGTCTCGTCGAGTGTGACGAATCCCACGTCGGCGGTGATGTTCTTGTGTTTGTTGATGTAATCGATGATCTCCCTCGCCTTCGACTCGAAGTTCGCCCACTTGTCCCCGCCGTAGGAGTGGAACTGCACGTGAGTGTGATGGAGAATGGTCTCCCTGCCGAACTTGTTCTTCGCCTTCTGGCCGGACGCCGCCTTCAGCGTGTCCAGCGTGGTCGTATAGTTGCCCGGGTTGCCCAGGTTGTTCCCGTGTATGTGGAGAGAGTGCGGAAGCCCGAGGTATTCGTTCGCCTCTATCAGCCCTCTCGTGATCTCGTCCGGCGTGACATCGAAGTATGGCACAGGGTCGTTCACCTGCAGGCAGTTCAGCCCCCAGCCCCAGGCCTCCGTGCCGCCTGGGTTCACGCTCTTCACCGCATAACCCTTCGTGGCGCGGAGGAGCCAGGCGATGTACGCCGCGGTGTTCTCGACCTCCCTGTTCTTGATGTACTCGAGGACGAACCAGTTGTTCCCGAAGACGGGATATGCACCTTCGTCCAGTATCGGTGTGTCCCGCATCTCTTCGTGCACGTGGCGTGCGAAGAGCGGGGGCATCGCTGCCTCCATCGCGGTCGTATAGCCAAGCTGTGCATAGGCATAGCCGGTCTTGTAGGTCGTGGGGATGGAGAATCCGCCCTGCGCCCGCATGTTCTTCTTCACAGGGACGGTATTGAAGAGCTTATCCTCCGGTCTAAAGATCCTCCCCGAGTTTACCTTCGGTCCTGCGATATGCGCATGGATCTCCACGCCTCCCGCCATCACGGTCATACCAGATGCGTCGATCACCTTCGGCTTCTTCACTTCCGTCGTCTCGACGATCTTTCCGTCCCTGATCGCCACATCCGCCTTCTCCCCCTTCAGCTTCAGGACGGGGTCAAAGACAAAACCGTTCTTGATAAGGTACTCTGTCATCACTTCACCCCCTTCAGTTCCCTGATGCGCTTCAGCACGCGTTCCAGGAACTGTTCATCGGTCAGAACGCCTTCAGGTGGATCGATCACCTTGCGGCAGTCGATCGGCACATTGTCCATCCGATAGGCATTTCCTCCGACCTCGATCCCGACGAATGCGACAGGCACATGGAGCTTCGAGACTTCCGTCGTAGGTGTGATGAATGGATCGACAGCGACGGAAGGCAGCTCCGAGATCCTCCTCACCGCATCGATGGGGAAGTGTGCACCCGGATCGGTGGCGATGCTGAAGAACGCATCCACCTCGCCCCTGAGCAGGAGATCGATGGTGGATGTATCTCCGGGGTTGTAACGTGCATATCCTCTCGAGATATCGACGCTGTAGGGGAACCCGTACTGCCATCCAAGCACCTCGCCATGCCCGGTGACATTGTAATGACCCCGCATCGGCATGATCGTGAACTTCGTGTAGGTGTTCAGTTCCTTCGTGAGGCAGATCGCCGCATCGATGTTGTGGTTCTTCGAGAGGGACTGCGTCACACCCATACCGAAGAAGATGATCCCGAACCGGCCGCTCTTCATCACCTCGGCGCCCTCGTATATCTTCTCCTTCGGGATACCTGCCACGGTATCCGGAAGCCACTCGCCCTTCAGGGCGGTCCTGAATGCCTGGAGGAGCTCGTAGTCGCGTCCCTGCTCAACCTGGTAATGATAATCAGCGAGCTTTGCCGTATCGGTCACGCGCGGATCGACCACGATCACCTTCCGGCTCTGGGAGCCCTTCCCGGTAAAGAACCCTCGGGGGAATATGGAGTACCGGCTCATATGGCGTGGATGCGCATGCGCCGGGTTGCAGCCCCAGTAGATGATGCGGTCCGCCCTGTTCCTTACCTCACCCAGGGTGCAGCTCGGTACGCCGACATCCTGAAGTGCAATCAGCGTGGTGCCATGGCAGACCGCCGCCGTGTTGTCCACGCAGCCCCCGCAGAGCTCGGTGATCTCGTTTCCGATGCTGTCCGCCTCGCAGCTGGTGGAGGACCAGCCATAAAGCAGTGGTTTCTTTGCGTTCGCGAGCATTTGAGCGGTATACTCGACCGCCTCGTCGTAGCTCACCTCCTTGTAGGTGCCGTCCGGCTGCTTCATCCTGGGTTTCTTCGGCCTGTCCTCGGCCATCGCATGGTGGAACTTCTGCGCACCGATGGCACAGGCATTCACCACTTCCAGTATCTTCTTTCCGTCATCACTCAGGACGACCTCGATATCGTCGCAGAGCGTCCCGCAGAACGGGCAGATCACATCTGTCACTGTCTTTGTCATCGCTTACCACTCCGGCACAGAGTCTGAACCAGCGTTATCGCATCCAGCACCTTTTCATCGGGTGCCGGTTCCACTGTCACGGGGACCCCTTTGAAGGTGGGCATCCCGGTGGAGAACGTCTTCGGGTTAACGACCGCATTCGCCCATGGACCCAAAGGAATGAATGCGATGCCCGGGTGCGGGCCCTGCGTCGCCTCCACTGCCTTCACGACGACGCTGCCGTGAGCGCTGGTCACCCGCACGTTCGTGTTCCTCCAGGCGCTGAGCCTCTTGAAGTCGGCGGGATCGATCTCGATGATCCCGCACGCCTCCTGGTAGGCCGGCTTGTTCTTCCCGCCCTCCATCGAGACTCCCTGCTGGATGGTCCGCCCGCTGATCAGATTGAGAGTTATTTTGGGCAATGCATCACCTCGATGCGATTACTTTGCCATCTCCCTGAGGGGGCTAGGTCCCAGTTCATCTATCGTCTTCACCACATCCTCCACCACCTTCGCCCACTTCGCACCCTCGGAAGCGGAGACGAAGGTCATGCGGAGGCGCTTGTCCTCGATCCCGATGCCACGCAGGAGGCTCTTCAGCAGGAACATCCTCTTCGCCGCCTTGTAGTTCCCCTCGAGGTAGTGGCAGTCGCCGAAATGGCACCCCGAGACGAGTACGCCGTCGGCGCCATCGACGAACGCCTTCATCACGAAGAGCGGGTCCAGTCTGCCCGTGCACATCATGCGCACGATTCGGATGTCCGGCGGGTACTGCGTTCGGGCGCTTCCCGCGAGGTCAGCTCCCGCGTAGGAGCACCAGTTGCATACGATGCCGAGTATCTTGGGTTTGAACTCCTCTGCCATCTACTGCTCACCCCCGAGCAGGAACGCATCGATCTGCGCCACGATCTGCGGTGTCGCGAAGTGCTGCATCCAGATCGCGCCACCCGGACAGAAACCACCGCAGGTGCCGCATCCCTTGCACTTCGCCTCGGTCACCTGCATTAGCCTTCTGCCCTCCTTCTCCACGAGCGAGAGCGCCTGGTACGGGCAGAGGTTCACGCACATGCCGCAGCCGGCGCACTTCTCCTCGATGCACTGCGCGAAGTATGGCTCGAGCTCCACGAATCCCCTGTGGAGGGGAATGCTCGCCACAGAGGCGGCGCCCTCTGCCTGTGCGACCGCATCGGGGATATCCTTCGGACCCTGGCAGACACCGGCAAGGTACACGCCTGCAGTGGTGGTGCCGCACGGGTTCAGCTTCGGGTGCGCCTCGAGCATCCAGCCGTCCTGAGAACAGGAGACGCCGAAGAGCTTCCTCACCGTATCTGCACCCTCCATCGGCTGCACGGCGGCGGCAAGAACGACCATATCCAGTTCGACATCCACGGGTCTTCCGAGGAGCGTGTCCTCTGTGTAGACGTGCAGGTTCTTCGTTGCCGGATCCTCGAGGATGTTCGAGACCCTGCCCCTGATGAACTTCGCACCCTCGTCCTGTATACGGTAGTAGAACTCCTCGTACATCTTCCCGAAGGAACGGATATCCATGTAGAAGAGATACGGTGTCGCACCCGGTATCTTCTCGATGATCTGGTGCGCATGCTTCAGGGAGTACATGCAGCAGAACCTGGAACAGTAGGGTTTGCCTACTCCTGTGTTGTCCCTCGATCCGGCACAGAGGACGAATCCGATCTTCTTCGGTTTCTGTCCGTCGCTTGGCCTGATCACGTTCCCGCCGGTCGGCCCGGAGGCACAGATGAGCCGCTCGAACTCGAGGCTCGTCACGACGTTGTCGAACTGCTTGTAACCCCACTCAGTCTTCTTCTCGACCGGGAAGAGCTCGTATCCGGTTGCGATGATGACGGTACCGATCTTCAGCTTGACGAATTCGTCCATCATCTCCAGATCGATCGCCTTCTTCTCGCCGCACGCCTCGACACAGAGGCCGCACTTGATGCATGAATCGAAGTCCACGGTGTAGAGCAGGGGCACCACCTGCGGATGGTAGATGTAGATCGCCTTCCGGGGCTTCATCCCCATCTCGAATGGATTGGGCTTTATCACCGGGCAGACCGGTTCGCAGTCCCCGCATCCGTTGCAGCCGCCTCCTTTGATCCCCTTCGCCTCTGCCTCCTCCATCGAGATGACCCCGCGGGCCTTCTTCCTGATCGTGACATCGAAGTTGCCGATGTATCCCTCCACGGCCTCCACCTCGGAGTAGGTCATCAGCTCGATATTCGGATTCCTGTAGACGTCCACCATCTTTGGTGTGAGAATGCACTGCGAGCAGTCGAGCGTGGGGAAGGTCTTGTCCAGCTGCGACATCCGCCCGCCGATGGTGGGGTTCTTCTCGACGAGGTATGTCTTGATACCCGCGTTACCGAGGTCGAGCGCCGCCTGCATGCCGGCGACTCCCGCACCCACGATGAGCGCCGCCTTCTCGACCGGGACCGTCTTCACCTCCAGGTCCTGCAGGAGCGATGCCTTCGCGACCGCCATCCTGACTGCATCCTTTGCCTTCTCGGTGGCCGCCTCACGGTCGTGCATGTGCACCCATGAGTTCTGCTCCCTGATGTTTGCCATCTCGAACCTGAACGGGTTCAGCCCGCCCTCCTTCGTGGCGGTCCTGAATGTCGGTTCGTGCAGCCTCGGCGAGCAGGCAGCGACGACAGTGCCGGTCAGTTTGTGTTCACTGATCGCATCGGTGATGATCTTCTGGCCCGGGGTGGAGCATACGTACTGGTAATCCGTGGCGAATGCCACGTTCGGCAGTGTCTTCGCGTACTCTACCAGCCCCTTCACATCCACCGAGCCGGCGATGTTGGTACCGCAGTGACAGATGAATACACCGATTCTCGGATTCTTCTCCATTGTTGTATCGACCATTTCAACACCTCTCACAGTATCTTCTTCAGGAACGGCGTGCAGTCAACCGCATGCAGATCGAGCCCGAGTTCGGCCGGACTCATCCCCTGAGCAAGGCCCAGCAGCTCGCTGTAGTGCAGTACCGGCAGACCCCAGTACTTGCCGAACTTCTCCTTGATCTCGATCTGGCCGCGGTCGAACTGGAGCTGGCAGAATGGGCACACCTCCGTCACCGCATCTGCCTTCGCCTCGTGGAGGTTGATCATCTTCTCGTTCGTGATATCTAACGAGTGGGCAATGTCGTAACCTCTCACACCCCCTCCTGCACCGCAGCACTGCATCTTCTTTCTGTACTGGATCGGCTCGGCCCCGAGTGCACCGACCAGCTCCTCGATCCACATCGGATTCTCTGAATCGCCAAAGTGGTGCTCCTTCTTTGGCTTTACGAGGTGACAGCCATAGTGGACACCGATCCTCGTTCTGGTAAGCGGATGCACGACACTGTCCCTCACCTTATCCACTCCCACGATCTTCGGGTCGTAGTAGAGCTCGATGAGGTGCCATACATCGATCGTGCCCTTGAACTCCATATCGATCTCCTTCAGCACCTCGTTCACGCCGTCCCGAAGCTCGTCGTTGTGCTTCAGCTTGTGGTTTACGTCCCATATCGATTTGTAGCACCCGTTGCAGAGAAGCGCGATGTCCTTCTTCATCTTCTCCGCGAGCACCAGGTTTCTCGCCGCCATCGCGTACCAGATCTTCAGATCGATGGAACCGAATGCACCTGGAGCAGGGCAGCAGCTCGCACCCTCGAGCGGGAGCAGTTCGATGCCCAGTTTCCTGCTTGTCCTGATGGCAGCGGATTCGCATCCCGGGTACCGGTTCGGTGCGATGCACCCGAGGAAGAACGCGTACTCACGCATGCTTCTCAGCCTCCGCGACGATCTTGTCCGCTCTCGCCTTCAGTCCGTAGTGGTCCAGGATCTTCTGGATGCCCGGCAGATACTGCTTGTACTTGTGCACCGTCGGCGGCTCCCTCTCGAGCCCCAGGCGCTGTCGTGCGGCACGGTTCACATCGTTGTTTGGCACACCATGCCCCGTGGTATAAATCGCCTGCACGGTCTTCAGGAAGTTCACCGGAATGATATCCCTCTCGGCGGCGAGGTTCCTCATCGCCATGATCACATCCGTGGGTGCGATGTCCCGCGGGCACCGGTCCGTGCAGCTGTAACAGGTGGTGCAGAGCCAGAGATCGGGGTCGGTCAATGCCTCGTCCTCGAGACCCATCACGTTCCTCCTCATGAAGAGCCTGATGCGGTAGGACGAACGCGGTGCAGACGGACATGAGCCCGTGCATGTGCCGCACTGGTAGCACATATGCGATACGGTCTGGCTGATATCCCTGATCCTTTTCGAGAACTCAGGGTTGCTGTCGGTACGGTAATAGTAGCGATCCCGCAGCTTTTCTTCCATTTTTGGATCTGAATATCCCTTTGCCTTTGCCATGCTGATACCTCACGCCTTTTCGATTACCTTGATCGCCACCTGACCGGGCGGTACTTCCTCCTTCACCTTGGATGTGCGTTTCGTGAAGAGCTTCTCCTTGATCTTCTTGAAGAGGTCCGTCTCCTTCCCCTTCACCCGTATGCCGTTACGCTTCAGGACGATGATATCCTCACCCGGGCATGCATTCACGCAGGCGCCGCAGAACATGCAGTACTCCTTGTTCACCGCGATCTTTGCCTCCTGTACGCCTTTAAGCGCTGCTGCCTTCGGCGGCGTGGGCAGGTAGATCGCGTTGCACGGGCAGACCTCCACACAGGTGGAACAGCCGGCCGGGCACTTCTCCGGGAAGAACTCGATCTCGCCATCGAAGAGCTTCTCCACGGTAATCGCCTCGGTCGGGCAGTTCTTCGAGCACCAGGTGCAGGTACAGCAGAGATCCTCCTTGATGTCCACCTTGCCCTCGATCTTGTCGCTCACGACCTCGCGTTCGACGGTGATGCACTCCTCCGGGCATGCCTCCACGCAGACCTTGCAGGCATCGCACTTCGATTCGTCCCATGGTAACCCGGTCTTCGGATCCGAGACGATCTCGACTTTCCCGGTCTCTGCCGTGTACGGCTTCCGCTTCACGGTGATTGCCGGGCAGAGGTAACCGCAGATGCCGCATCCCGTGCACTTCTCCATGTCCACCTTGAAGGTGGTCTTCGTCTTGATCGCGAGTTGTCGTTCTTTCCCTTCCTTCGAGGCACCTTCGTAGAGGTCGACCTTCCGGTCGATCGCGTCCCTGGGGCATATCTCCTCGCAGATCAGGCACTTGATGCACTTCTCGTCATCGATCTTCGAGACCTGATCGTAGGTGGGGAACCCCTCCTTCTCGATGATCGGGTAGCGTTCCTCCCCGTCCACGAGCAGCGAGAGTGCACTGAAGGGGCATAGCGTCGGGCAGACACCGCAGTACGAGCACTTCGCCTCGTCCACGTCGATGGGTGCTGCGTAATCCACGGCCCCCCTCCTCACGGCGCCGACCAGGCCCAGCTTGATCGCCTCCTCCGGGCATGCCTCCACGCAGATGCCGCAGCCGGTGCAGGTATCTATGTTCAGCACCAGCTGGTTCTTCTGCTGCAGGAGCTTCTGCTCCATGATCATCTTCGTCCCGTCCCGCTGGGACTCAATCTTCTTGGAAAACTTCGGGTAAAGAGTAATCAAATCTCATCACTCCATTGCTCCTGATACAAGCGGTTTGGACTTAATCTCCATAGGTCCCACCAGCTTGATAACCCCGTAGGGGCATGCCTCGACACATACACCGCAACCTGCGCAGAGCTCCGCCTTGACGTCCAGGCTAATCGCCTTGCCGTCGATGACCCTGTATATCTTCTCCTTCGTAACAGGATCCACGGTATGGAGCTCCAGTGCATTGACGGGGCACGCGACCACACAGTTGTTACAGCCAGTACAGCGTTCCATGTTGATATGCAGTGCAAATGCCATGCAATCACGCACCAGATTCATCGATTAGAAAATCGATTACAGAAAATCTGGAACCGGACGGTTGATAAAGGTTCTGAAATGATTTGTACAATATATTTATTTAATTTTTTTAATATGTCAATGTGTCTAAAAACAGGTGAGGGGATCGATCTAAAATGGCATTCAGTGAGGCTGGATCGGCGTTCGCGAATGGACCCGTTGGGGGAGGTTTCTGAAATATGGTAATGAACCGGATGCGCACCGACAGAAGTGATGCGAAGGTCTCTGTACTTCCCCACCCCTGTAATTCACTGCCTGTGTAGGCAGTGGCACTGCGCACGGGCGAATGACCGGACATGCCACGTTCCGTGCCTCTTCTGCATGGCGATTGTGCGGCGTGAACCACCTGCCCTCACCTCTGAACAGAAAATTCTGTAGGAAATGGTAAAATAAATGGTAAAATTATTCACCCGCACCACTGACATTCTTGCGTAATGGAGTGAGTGCAGATGGAGATCAATGGTGTTCTGATCGACGACACATATGCAGAGGCGTTCCCCACGTGGATTTGTCGGGTGATCATCACAGGAGTCACCCGTGGATGGGCGGAGAAGGCCGCGCTGGAGGCAACAGGTTTTGCCACCTCGGCCATCGGGTGCCCCTGCGAAGCGGGCATTGAGGCGTACCTGACGGGGGAGGAGACCCCGGACGGCAGACCGGGTGTCGCGGTGCTCTTCTGCGTCGGGGTGCGGGTAAAGAAGGGCGAGAATGCGGACGAGGTCGTGAAGGAGAAGGTGAAGCATGTCCTGATCGAGCGTATCGGGGAGTGCATTCTCACGGCACCCACGACGGCGGTCTTCGACGGCCTGCCACAGGCAGCCCTCCGTGTGCCTGTGAAGATGAACTTCTTCGGCGACGGTTTTCAGGAGAGACGCGAGGTGGGCGGAAGAAAGGTCTTCGCGATACCGATCATGGGAGGCGAGTACATCGGCGAGGAGGAGTTCGGTGCGGTGAAGGGGATCGCAGGCGGCAACTTCTTCGTCATGGGGGAGGGGCAGATGGCTGCGCTCATGGGCGCACAGGCGGCAGTGGAGGCGATAAATGATGTCCGGAATGTGATCCTGCCGTTTCCGGGAGGTATCGTTTCCAGCGGTTCCAAGGTGGGGAGCAACAAATACAAGGCGCTTCCTGCGAGCACCAATGAACTGTACTGCCCGACCCTGAAGGCAAAGGTTCCGCATAGCAAAGTGCCGGACGGTGTGAAGGCGATATACGAGATCGTGATCGATGGGCTGGATGCAGAGTCCATCAAGAAGGCGATGAAGGTCGGTATCCTCGCGGCGACGAAGGTGCCGGGGGTCAGGGTGATCAGTGCAGGGAACTATGGAGGAAAACTGGGGCCCCACCAGTTCAGGCTCCACGAACTCTTCTGAACCTGAAATTTTTTTTCCGGCATACGGATAGTCCGCCCTCGTGGGTTTCCATTGATGGCGATCCATCGAATGCCATTCCGATGGGGGGCCGCATACGGGGAGCGGTAAAACCGCGTTGATCTGGTGCAGAGCCCGATGCTTCGATCCTGTCGCGTATCGGTATCGAAATGCCAGAGCAATCGATACGGATTTCGAAGAATAAACTCCCTCCACCCTCACCCTTCATACGGGATCAGAAACACCTCTATCCCCCCATCATCACGACGCCACCACGAGTCCGAATCGGATACGTTTGAATATTCGGGCTTCGTAACGGATCCAGCAAAATTACGTTTCTTTCCTCCCGGTGAAAAGGATTCATCCCCCCGATAGGAACGATCGATAGAGCAGCGGACGAACGATCGAAGTATCCCCAAGGCGGCACCGCACTGCGTACCGGTGACTCTCTGAACGGGTTCCTGCCCCTTCGTTTCATGTACCGTGCGGGATCACCGTCCGGACCTCCGATGTATTGAGAGGGAGAGGACCACAAACAGGGCGCCATAGCGGCGTATACGGGCGGAGCGAGGTCATATGGAGCATTCTTCCACGATGGTATGTATCGAGCGATTCCTTATCGGGGAGATGTCGGATTCTTTTGGATGGCCATCGGACGATCGTGTTACGGTGCTCGCAGACGAAAACCGTCCTCTATTTCATCAATCCGATCGTAAAAGGAGATTTGTTTAGAGATTTTTGCTGGAGGGGTGGTATGGAAATATATAAGAGATGGTATTGCCGACATTTTTGTTAACGAGATTTTCGTTAATAATCCAGCTGTGAATCGCGGGCCGAGGGACAAATGACTGCACCTGTATACAGACGGGCAGATGAACAGGAGGCAAGAGATCTCCAGACGGATGATCCGTACAGCATCACGTACCCCGAGATCATCGCCATCGCGGACCGAAACGGAACGAAGGTGGAGCTGATCGAGCAGTTCGACTGCATCGGTGGGGCGATGTGGTCAGGGCACCATTACAGAAAGAGCCCCCTCGTGAAAAGCGTGAGGAATATCGGCAATGCGATGCGCTATCTGCTCGTGACAGGAAAGGCGGAGCTCGGGCTCGCCAGCTCCAGCTTTCCCGCCGGCATCTCGGGCGTCGAGGTGGGGGCACAGGAGATCCATGTCTCGTACATCGGCATGGGCGGAGGAGGCGTGGGTGCGAGCATCTGCCGTGCAAATGCAAGGGGGGTGCTCCGTGCCGTCTGCGATCCTGCCGGGGGGAGCAGGCTCGCCGGCGCGGAGATCTGGGTTCCGAGGAGGGAGAGGGTACTCATAGGCGTCGACGACACGGACACGCCGGAAGCGGGCGCCACCTGGACGCTGGCGCACAATATCGGGAGAGCGGTGGAGGACGATGCGACGCGCTATATATCCCATACGATCGTGCAGCTCTTCCCCGTACCTGAAAAAACGAAGAACTGCGTCAGCACAGTCTGCGAGTTCGCCACCACGGAACCCGAACGCCTTGTCCGTTTGTACCGGCGCCTCCTCGAGAAGTACACCCTCTCGCCGAAGACCGGCATGGCGGTCTTCAGGGGCTTCGACCCGTCTCCAATTCTCGGATTCGCGAGGAAAGCGAAGCGTGGGTACGTCTCCCTGCAGGCACTGGAGGACGCGGGAGGCAGTGATCTCTCCATCGAGATGGATGGAAAGGGAATTATCGGGGCGATCGCGGCCATTCCTTTCTACTGCAACTACACAGAGGCGCTCTCTCTATGGAATGGATCGCACTGAAGGCACAACTCCTCCAGGCGGGTGCGGTGAGGGTGGAGGGGGAGCCCATCCCTGTGGCGTGCATCGGCAGATCGACCGCCGGTCCGGGGGCAGGAGGTTCCGGGTCCATCTTCTTCTCCATGGGAGGGCGGCGTGTCAGACTCGGTATGAATCGCAGGAGTCCAGTAACCCTGCGTTACCTGGGCAACGGGGAGGCGGCAGTAATCATCGATGGCCATATATACAGCGGTGTGCTGGAGCCGGTGGGGCTCCACTGTCCACGCCAGGCGTACATCACGCTGAGCGAGCGTTGCATCTACAGGTGCCGGTACTGCATGGTCCACCGCCTGAAGGGCGAGATCAAACCTCCTGTGCAGATCGTGGAGAGCGTAAAGAGCGTGCTCGACCGTGTGGACGCGATATCGGTCACGAGCGGTGTGGCGGAGAGCATCGAGAAGGACGAAGAGCGGACGCTCGCCCTCCTCAGGCTCCTCAGACCTCTCGGACTCCCCGTCGGCGTCTCGATCTACCCGCGTCCGGAGACACCCCTCCATCTTCATGAACTCGGCGTCGTGGAGGTGAAGTTCAACGTGGAGACCGCCTCGGAGAGGCTCTTCGAAGAGATGTGTCCCGGTCTCAGAAGGCAGGAGATCTGGAGGGTACTCGAAAGGTCGGTGGAGCTCTTCGGGGAGAACCATGTCTTCTCGAATGTCATCATCGGCCTCGGGGAGACGGATGCCGAACTGGAGGAGATCATCGAGGGGCTGGCGGATGCGGGTGTCATCCCGGTATGCAGGCCACTGAATCCGGTGCCGTCACTCCCTGCCCTGCGGAGACCCGCGGCAGCGAGGCTCCTCGATGTCGCGGGGATGGAGGAACGGGTGCTGAAACGTGCCGGGCTCGATACGAAGGTGGCGAGGACGATGTGCATCGCATGCACGGGTTGCGACCTCGTGCCCGGGAGGGACACATGAACGGCGAGAAGGCGATCGCCGCAGCCCTGCGCATCTGCGCTGACCGCTTCTACGGTGTGCCCGGTTATCCGGTGAACGGACTGATCGAACTGCTCGACGCAGAGCCGGTGATTAACGAGAAGGTGGCGCTGGAGTATGCACTCGGGGACTCCCTCGCCGAAAGAAGGGCAGCGGTCATCATGAAGAATGTCGGCCTGAACGCCTGCACGGATCCACTCGTGCATGCAACTTCCATGGGCCTCGTCTCCGGCGTGGTGATCGTGAGCGGCGACGATCCCGGTGCGAAGGGCACGACCGTGGCAGAGGACTCCCGCTACTTCGGAGAACTCGCGCAGGTGCCCGTGCTCGAGCCGGACCGGGAGACCTGCGGAAGCAGCGTCGCCTCTGCCTTTGAGGCCTCGGAGAGCTTCTCGAGGGTGGCGATACTCCGACTGACCCCGCCCCTTCTGGAGAGCGAGGTGCCTGACTCCTCCTGCACCCGGCAGGAGCAGAGGGGGAGCAGGGCGGATCCGAACCTGACGATGAGGGGCAGGGCGGAGAGGGCCGACCTTCTGCTGCAGGAACTCTTCCAGTGGAGCCAGCTCTCGCGGCTGAACCGGATACGGGGCGGCAGCATCGGCGTGGGGCCGGCGCATGGGACCTCCCACCTGATCACCGTCTATCCACCTCCGCCGCTCCCGCATGGCGTGGTGATTAACGAGTACGGAAGGCCGTTCGTCAGAGAGCACCTCACGCTCGAGCCCCCGAAGCTGAGGAAACTGCCGGAGACCTTCGCCAGCAGGGGTTATTGCCGTACGATCTGTCCGAGCTGCCCCTACAGGGCCCTCTTCAGGATGATGAGGGAGAAGGGGCTCGTCGCCATATGCGACATGGGGTGCGCGATACTGGCGGCGAACCCTCCTTTCGGATGCGGAGTCTGTGGCTACGGCCTGGGCAGCTCCATCGCGGTGGCGGCGCGTTCGACCCGGGTCGCGCTTGTCGGGGATTATGCCCTGCTCCACTCGGGTATAAATGCGCTGATCGATGTATATGAGAAGAGGCTGCCCCTGCTCTGCATCGTGATGAAGAACATGCGGATGGGGATGACCGGGGGCCACCGGGTCTTCGATCCCCTGAAGTATGTCAGCTGGGCGGAGCCCGAGGTGCACAAGGCCGAAGATACGAGATCGCTAGAAAAGGCGTTGAGGATGACGGGTGAGCCGCACCTTCTCGTGGTGGAGGGTGTGTGCCCGGAGGGTGAGGAGCATGAAAGAGTGGAATGTTGAGATCTGCGATGTAACGCTTCGCGATGGTGAGCAGACGCCGGGAGTCTCCTTCTCCTGCGAGGAGAAGGTGAGAATCGCCGAGATGCTGGACGAGATCGGAGTGGAGGTGATCGAGGCCGGCTTCCCGATCGTCTCCCCCTACGAGAAACGGTGCGTCAGCGCGATCGCGCATATGGATATGGATGCACGAGTCTGCGCACTCGCGAGGGCGAGGAGGGCAGATATCGAGGCGGCCGTTGATTGCGATGTGGACATGGTGAGCATTTTCATCGCCACCTCGGACCTGCACATCAGGCACAAGTACCGAAAACCGAGGGAGCAGGTGCTCGCGGAGTCGCTGGAGATGGTGGATCTGGCAAAGGAGCATGGACTGCAGGTAAGGTTCGCGGCGGAGGATGCCTCCCGCACGGACTTCTCGTTCCTGACGGATGTCTACCGTGGTGCAGAGGAGCACAGGGCAGACTACCTCTCCTTCGCAGATACCGTGGGCTTCCTGACGCCCATCGAGATGCACGGCATCATGGAGAGGCTCATCTCCATCTTCAGGACCCCGCTCTGCGCACATTGCCATAACGATCTGGGATTTGCGAGTGCGAACACGATCGCCGCTGCCCAGGCAGGGGCGTTCCAGCTCCATACGACGGTGAACGGTATCGGCGAGCGTGCGGGGAATGCGGCGCTCGAGGAGGTGCTCGTCGCCCTGTATCTGAAGGGCGGGGTGAAAAGATACAAACTGGCCCTTCTGACAGAGCTCTCGAGGATGGTCATGCATTATTCTGGTGTCGAGGTGGATATCCTGAAACCCGTGGTTGGAGAGAACGCATTCAGGCACGAGAGCGGCATCCATATCGCCGCGATACTCGAAGATCCGGAGACCTACGAGGTTTTCCCGCCCTCACTCGTCGGCGGCGAACGTCGGTTCATTCTGGGCAAACATACGGGCAAGAAGGCACTCGAGCACGAGCTTGCGAGGCTCGGTTACCAGCTCCCGGAGGAGCAGGTCTGCCGCGTGCTGGAGCTGGTGAAGGATCGCGGTGAGAAGAAGGCCGAGCTGACGGACGAGATCCTCGTCGACATGATCAAACTGGTGACCGAGGGGGCCCCCTCGTGAGCTCGCTCTCCGAGAGGATCCTCGCAGGAGCGGAGGGGAGTTACGTCGACAGGGAGGTGGATCGCGCCTACGTCCATGATGGCACCGGTGTGCTGACGCTCGAGGTCTGGAAGGCGATGGGATCACCGCCGCTGCGATACCCTGAAAGAGTATCGATCTTCTTCGATCACATCGCTCCTGCGAACAACAGCACGACCTCCACACTCCAGCGCGAACTGCGCATCTTCGCCACAGAGAGGGGCCTGAACTTCTCTGACGTGGGCGGAGGCATCAGCCATCAGCTGATGGCGGAGAGGGGCGTTCTGCCGGGGGAGATCGTGGTGGGTGCGGATTCGCATACCTGCACGCTCGGTGCATTCGGCGCCTTCGCCACCGGCATGGGCGCGAGCGATATGGCCGCGATCTGGGCGGAAGGCGCCACCTGGTTCCGTGTGCCGGAGACGATTCAGATCTTTTTCGAAGGGGCGTTATCCGACCATGCGGAGGCGAAGGATGCCGCCCTCTGCTACCTGAGCAGGCTCGGCATGGACGGCGCCATATACAGAGCGCTCGAATTCAGGGGCGAAGCAGTTCCTGACCTCGGAATGGACGACAGGCTCACCATCTGCAACCTCGCGGTCGAGACCGGGGCGAAGGCAGGGATGTTCTATGCAGACGGGATTACCGCACGATATCTGAAGGAGCGGGGTCTGGAGGCAGAGCTGCAGGAGCCCGAACCCTGTCGCTGCGCCGGGTCCGTCGACATCGATCTCTCTGCCATCTCCCCTCTCGTAGCGGTTCCGCCCCGTGTGGATCGGGTGAGGCGGGTCGAGGAACTCCAGGGCATTCCTATCGATCAGGTCTTCGTCGGGACCTGCACGAACGGGAGGTTCAGCGACATGGAGCGTCTTGCACGGGGGTTGAAGGGGAGAAAGGTGATGGTGAGGACGATCGTCGTGCCGGCGTCCAGGGCAGTGCTCCTCGCGTCCGTGAAGGCGGGTATCGTTGAGGAGCTGCTGCGTGCAGGCTGCACCATCGCGCCCCCCGGGTGCGGCCCCTGCCTGGGCGCACATATGGGCGTGCTCGGAGAGGGTGAGGTCTGCCTGTCGACCGCGAACAGGAACTTCACGAACCGCATGGGGATCGGCGGCGAGGTCTACCTCGCATCTGTATCCACGGCCGCCGCTTCTGCGGTTAAGGGTGAGATCGCACCGCCTGAGGTGCTGGATGAGGCTTGAAGGCACTGCGATCTGCCTGGGGGAGGATGTGGATACTGATCTGATCATCGCCGGCAGGTATCTGAGGACGAAGGACCGGGGGCTCTGGGCGTCCCGCGCCTTCGAGGATCTCGATCCCGCACTGGCGAAGAGGCTGAAGGGTGCGATCATCGTCGCCGGAAAGAACTTCGGCTGCGGCTCCTCCCGCGAGCAGGCGGCGATCGCATTGAAAGAGGCGGGCGTAGTTGCGGTCATCGCACCCTCTTTCGGCCGTATATTCTTCAGAAATGCGATAAACATCGGTTTACCGCTCCTGGAGTGCGAATGCGGTTGCACGGAGGGGGCGCATGTGAGAATCGATCTGGGGGAGGGTCGCGTCAGCATCGAGGGCAATATGTACCGGAGCAGACCGCTCTCACCCAGAATGCTCGAGATACTCCTCGCCGGGGGTCTGGTGGAACTCTGGAGGTGCCGGCGGTGATCTTCCCCCGCGAGTGCAAGGAGGTCGGTTACTCGAGGTCGAGGCCCTGCGGGGACAGGGTGTATTTCCTGACGAGGTACCTCATTCGCGCTGCAGGAGAGGGGCACGAACTTCTCCGCATAACGCCCGACGGGGAAGGGAAGGGGCTCATGAGGGTTGTGGTTCGTGCAGAGTCGATCGCCTCACCGGAGGAGGTGAGCTGGTACCCGGAAAAGGTATGCCTTCACGACCGATGGGGCCTCGTATCCCGCGCGATGGAGTCCGAAACCCGCTGCACCATCTTCCGAGGTGAAGACGAACACATCACGTTCGTTCTGGACCCGGACCCGGATCAATTTCTGACCGTCCATGTCTTCGATGTCACCCCGCCGGCACCGAGCCTCTCGGCAGCCATACTCGGACTGGAGGCCTGCGGCATCTTCGGTGAACTGGATGTCCGGTTCATCCATCACCTGCACGACATCTCGTCGATTGGGGCGGATGTGTACCCCTGCAGGGCGGGAGGTTTCCCCCGCACCCTCGACTCCGATCCGATGCAGGGAGGAGAGAGGATCGCCGGCTGCAGGACAGGCGCAGAACTGTACAGGGAATGCTACGGGGATGACTTCGTGCTGGAGAACATCTGTCCGCTCGATCACGTGAACCAGGAGCCCTTCATCGCTCGCTGCTGCAGGAGCGAGCGGGAGGGTATCGGGAGACGCAACGGTATGCTGGGTGCCGTGGTGCACTGGGCCGCTCCGCCGATGAGAATCGCACATGCGGTCCATGAGCTCTGCAGACAGTGGAGGAGTGCATGAGACGGGTGGCCGTCGTGGAGGGGGACGGTATCGGTTGCGAGGTGATCCCTGTCGCCAGAGAGGTGCTGCAGGTACTTCTGCCCGATGCAGAGACCTTCGACCTCGAGGTGGGATGTGCGCGATGGGAGAGGAGCGGTCATGCGATCACCGACGGGGACCTGGATGAGATGAGGCGGGCGGATGCCATCCTCTTCGGGGCAGTGACCACACCTCCTTCAAAGGAGTATGCGAGTGTCATCGTCCGCATCAGGAAGGAGCTCGACCTCTATGCAAACCTGAGGCCCGTCAGAGGGAGGGGCTTCGATATCTCAATTGTGAGGGAGAACACGGAAGGGCTCTATTCAGGCATCGAGGAGATCTCGGAAGACTGTGCGGTCACACATCGCGTGATCACGCGCAGGGGGAGCGAGCGGATCGCACGCTTCGCATGTGGTCTCGTAAAGAGAGGTGGGCACCTGACCATCGGCCATAAGGCAAACGTCCTCAGGTCGTGCCTCTTCTTCAGGAACATCTGCATCGATGTCGCGAGAGAGGCAGGAGTCAGGGTGAAGGAGTGCTTCATCGATGCCCTCTGCCTCGATATCCTGATGCACCCGGAGAGGTACGACGTGATCGTGACTACGAACCTCTTCGGGGATATCCTCTCGGATGTGGCCGCATATCTCGTGGGCGGACTCGGCATGCTTCCGAGCGCAAATATCGGCGATCGCCACGCGCTCTTCGAACCCGTGCACGGCAGCGCGCCTGACATCGCGGGAAAGGGGATCGCGAACCCGGTGGCGGCAGTGAGGAGTGCCGCGATGCTCGCCGCGTACCTGGGCCGGAGTACGGCGGTGCAGGAAGTGGAGAGCGCGATCCAGGAGATCTTCTCGCAGGGAGTCATGACACCGGACCTCGGTGGCACCGCCACGACGAGGGAGTTCGGGGACGCACTCCTCTCCCTCCTGCGCCAACGGATCGAAGGGCGTACTTGATTATCGATGGGGAGGAGGTCTTCTCATGGTGAGAGTGGGGGTCCACGTCTCCATCGCGGGGTCGATATCGCTATCGGTGGAGAGGGCGAAGGCGGCGGGGTGCGACACGTTCCAGATCTTCTCCAGGAACCCGCGCGGATGGTCGTTCAAACCGATCCCGGAGGAGGAGGCGGAGCGGTTCAGGGAGGCACTGAGGGATTCGAAGACCTACCCCCCGGTGGATCACATGCCCTACCTTCCGAACCTCGCCTCCCCCAGGGATGAGATATATGAAAAATCGGTCATGACCCTCGCCGCAGAACTCGAGAGGTGTGCACTCCTGGGCATACCCTATCTCGTCACGCATCTGGGGCACCACATGGGTGCCGGCCTGGAGGCGGGGCAGCGGAGGGTCTGCGGTGCGATCGACACCGCGCTGGAGAGAGCAAAGAACGACGTGATCCTCCTCCTCGAGAACACAGCAGGTGAGAAGAACAGCGTCGGATCCTCGATCGGGGAGATACAGGCGGTATTCGATGGGATCGGAGGACAGGAACGGATCGGGATATGCTTCGACACCTGCCACGCCTTCGCCGCAGGCATGGACATCGCATCCGAGGGGGGTATCGGGCAGGTGCTCGGGGAGTTCGACGAGAAGTTCGGTCTGGAGAGGTTGAAGGTGATCCATCTGAACGACTCGGTGGGTGAATGCGGCAGCGGTCTCGACCGCCACGAGCACATCGGCATGGGCAGGATCGGGGAGGAGGGTTTCCGCCGCATCCTCGCGGACAGGCATCTACGTACCCTGCCACTCATATGCGAAACTCCGGTCGATTCGAGGCGCGATGACAAGGGGAACATCGCAAAGGTGCGGGAACTGGCGGGTTGAGGTCTCCGCAGTTCAAAATTCGTGCACGAACCTCTCCATGATCTCGAGTGCGCAGTAATTCCCGCACATGGAGCACCCCGGCGTGTTGTCCTGCCGGTGTATCTCTCTCGCCCTCCCCCCGTCGATCGCGAGCCTGAACTGCTCCTCCCAGTTCCTCGCCCTCCTCTGCACCGCCATCATCCGGTCCCCTTCCCTGAGCCCGTACTTCATGGTGTCCCCGATATGGGCGGCAATCCTGCATGCCACCACACCTTCCCTCACCTGCTTCGCATTCGGGAGAGCGAGGTGTTCCGAAGGTGTGATATAACAGAGATAATCGGCACCCGCTCCGGCGGCGAGCGCACCCCCCACGCAGGCTGCGATGTGGTCGTACCCCGCGCTGATGTCTGTGGGAAGGGGACCGGCGACGAACAGGGGCCTCCCATCCGTCTTCTGCTTGTAATGTGCGATATATTCCGGAATCCGTGCTGGATGCACATGGCCGCCCGCCCCCTCGACGATCACCTGTACGCCGTGATCGTTCGCTCTCCTGGCAAGCGCTGCATTCAGTGCGATCTCCCCCTCCTGCGGCCGATCCATGGAATCGTGAATGCAGCCGCTCCTCATCGGGTTCCCCAGGGATAGCACTGCGTCATTATCTGCCAGAATTTCGCAGATATCATCGAACCTGGAGATAAACGGGTTTTCCTTCCTGTGCAGCAGCATCCATGCGGCGGTGAAACAGCCACCTCTGGAGACCATGCCCATCACCCTTCCTGCGGAGGCGAGCTCCCGGAGCATTCCGAGCGTGAAGCCGGCATGGACCACGACGAGAGATATCCCCTCCCGGACATGCCTTCGAACCGTCCCGATGAGGCGATCAACGGTCACATTTTTGATGGAGCCTGCCTCCACGACCGCCTGGTACATGGGAACAGTCGTCAGCGGAATACCGGTCGCCTCCAGTATCATGGCACGGATCTCGTCGATGGGGCCGCCCATGGAGAGGTCGGTGATGGTGTCCGCGCCCAACTCCTCTGCGATGTTCGCCTTCCTCACCTCCTCTTCGGGATCGATCGATGCCGTGGAGGTCCCGATGTTGGCATTGATTTTAGTTCTCAGTCCTTCTCCGATTCCGACTGGCCTCTTTCCCTCGCGCTGCACGATGACCGCACGCCCGGACGCGACCTGCTTTCGAAGCAGCTCCGGCCGCACCCCCTCGCTCCTCGCAACGGCTCGTATCGCCTCGTCTCCCGCGCCCGATCTTGCCCGTTCGAGCAGGGTACCGTTCACACTTCCACCCACCTGATCCTACCTGTGGTTCATGTACGCCATGATAATTAATCGTTGCCACCTGAAGCGGGGATGGCAGTGCCGGCATTCCGCAGAGAAGCAGCACGGGAAATCCAATCGGAGCCCGAATGGAAAGTGCCGGGTTGGACGGCGCCCCCTGCAGCGCTCGCGGTAATCTTGCTCCGGTCATCCGAATCGAGAGAGAATGGCGGAAGGATTCGTGGGGACACTGCAATGATGATGGTATGACTCCGGATCACGCATGGGAGCAACCGATGGCCTGATCCTGATCCCCTGAACGGCGCGGCAACGGTGAGGAGGGGGCATAGAGTTCTCCTCTCTCATCAGATAATGGTGGTTTATTACAGGAGATCGCGTACGTGTGAGGTGTGAGGGCGAAGCTCGTCGGGGATACGGTCCATCTGGGGCCTGAGGGTATGCCGCTCCACGAGCAGGGTGGATACGGCAGGCCCGAAAAAGGGGGTTTACGGCTTGCGCCAGAAGAGGCACTGTATCTCGTCCAGCGCCGGAAGATCGAGCTGGAGGAGTGTACATTCGACGAACTGCTCCAGCGTTTCTCCTCGGACCGGAGATTTCTCAGGGTGTTCCTCGTCTATCGCGACCTCAGGGAGAGGGGCTATGCGGTCCAGACAGGGCCGCACGATCTTCGGGTGTATCGAAGGGGGGACCGCCCGGGCAGAGGGGAGTCGCGTTACCTCGTCCGCGTCCTCTCGGAGCGGGATCAGATAGAGCTGCTCCATCTGGAACAGGAGGTCTCCGCCTCTTCGAACATGAGAAAGCAGTATGTGCTGGCAGTGGTCGACGACGAAGGGGAGCTCACCTACTACGAGGTGCGGGTGAAGGACCCTCCCGCCGGTGAAGAGGGGGTTCTGCTGCCTGCGTTCGAGTGCAGAGTCGCGGGCCACATGGCGATCGTCCACGATCCCCCGGCAGCGCTGGAGGGGCAGTGGTACGGGATGAGAATGGACCCGGATCGCCTCCTCCTCTCGGCGGTGGAGGGATGCCACCTCGCGAATGCGGGAGTGTGCCGTCTGGTGCAGAAGGATGGGACGGATGCGCAGGCGTCTTTTCAGGAACGCTCCTCTGCAGAAGATCCGGAATTTCCCGCAAAGCTGAGTGTGTATACCGACCTTCGCCGGAGAGGCTGCATCCCCAAGACCGGCTACAAGTTCGGGCATCACTTCAGGGTGTATCTCGGTGGAAAAAGCCATTCGGAGATGCTCGTCCACGCCTTCGGAATGGATGCGCGCCCGCCGATGAGCCTGATCGCGAGATCTGTCCGGCTCGCGCACAGTGTGAAAAAGAAGATGCTCTTTGCCTGCGTATATCCTGAACGCATCAGATACATCGAATTCGGGAGAATCAAGCTGTGAGATCGGATGATTCCAGAGGGCGCCTCGATCCCTGGGGAAGCAACCAGGTATTCAGTTACGAGAAGATATTTTCAGATTTTGGCATCGAACCGATAGAGAACGTAATCGGAGACCTCCCCGAGGTCCCGCCCTTCATCAGGAGGCGCGTGGTCATCGGTCACCGCGATTACGGTCTCGTGGTGGAGGCGATGAGAAGAGGCGATCCCTTCCATATCCTCACAGGGTTCATGCCCTCCGGCATGCCTCATCTCGGCCACCTGATGGTGATGAAGGAGGTGGTATGGCACACGAATCATGGCGGGAACGGCTATATCGCCATCGCCGACAGGGAGGCGCATGCAGTGAGGGGGCTTTCGTGGGAGGATTGCCGCAGATACGCGAGGGAGTACCTCAGATGCCTCTATGCCCTTGGATTTTCAGGAAAAACCTACTTCCAGAGCAGAAACGAGGCGGTGAAGGATCTCGCGTTCGAGGCGTCCACGAAGGTGAACCTCTCCGAGCTCCATGCGATATACGGCTTCGGCCCCGAGACATCACTCTCGCATCCGATGAGCGTCATCACGCAGGTGGCGGACATCCTCTATCCACAGGTGGATGCGGGGCCCGCGCCCACCCTCGTCCCCGTGGGTATCGATCAGGATCCCCATATCCGGCTCACCCGCGATGTGGCGCACAAGCTCCTGATGTTCACCGTCGAGAGACGGGGGGATCTGGTGAGCGTGAGGTCAAAGAATGCTCCGGAGGAGGCGTTGCTGGCAGTGCACAGTGCCTTCCCGCACTCGAAGCGGTACGAGGGCCATGTGGATATCCAGGACGGGAGCCTTGATCTGGTCTCGAAGAGGGTGCGTGCGATCGAGAGAGCATTCGGTGGGTTCGGGTTCGTCACGCCCTCATCCACCTATCATATATTCATGCCGGGGCTGCAGGGCGGGAAGATGTCGAGCAGCATCCCCGAGAGTCTCTTCGGATTCCAGGAGGAGGACGAATCGGTGAAGAAAAAGGTCATGAATGCACTGACCGGCGGAAGGGCGACGCTCGAAGAGCAGCGGAGACTGGGTGGAGAGCCTGACCGCTGCCCCATCTTCCTCCTGAATCTCTTCCACCTGATCGATGACGATCGCGAGCTCGATGAGCTGAGAAGGGCCTGCCTTCAGGGCAAACTGATGTGCGGCACCTGCAAGAAGCATACGGTGGAGCGTGTGACCGGGTTCCTGCACGATTTCAGGGAGCGCATGGATATGGTCTCACATATGGTGGAGGGATGAGGGATGGAACTGACGCAGAACGAGAAGCGGCTCCTCGCATTTCTGGGAGAGAGGGGCGAGGCGACCCCGGAAGAGACAGCGCGCGCGCTATCCGGCGGGGAAGATGCGGTGATCCAGCATGCCCTGCTGCTGCAGGAGAAGGGGCTCGTGGATCTCCAAACAACAGTGGTGGAGCGATACCGCCTCACGCCGGAGGGTGAGAGATACGCAGCCGAAGGTCTTCCGGAGAGACAGCTGCTGGAGAGCTTCGGGGAGAGGACAGAGCTGAGATTGCTCACCGCTCACCCGCTCTCGAGCATCGCCATCGGCTGGATGCGGAAGAAGGGCTGGATCAGGATCAGAAATGGCATCGTGGAGAAGACGGGCATGGCGCCTGCCGGCATGGACGAGCTCGCCCTGAAGGACGTTGCACAGGGTGGCGAGGGGGCCAGGGAGCTCGCCAGGAGAGGTCTTGCCACCGTCGACAGAGAGACGAGATACCGGATCTCGATCACGGAGGAGGGCAGGAAACGGCTGGCAGAGGGGCTGGATCTCTCGGAGGAGGTGGAGACGCTCACCCGCGATCTGATCGTCACAGGCAGGTGGCGGGATGTGAAGTTCCGGCGTTTCAGCGTGGAGAAGATCCCAAAGAGGGTCTTTCCGGGCAAGAGCCACCCCTATCAGAGGCTGCTGGAGGAGATGAGGCAGATCCTCCTCCAGATGGGATTCGAGGAGATATACGGCGACATCGTCCAGACGTCCTTCTGGAACTTCGATGCGCTCTTCCAGCCACAGGATCATCCTGCCAGGGAGATGCAGGATACCTTTTACCTTGATCTGTATCGCCCCCTCCCGCCCGGATGGGAGGCGGTGAGGGAGACGCACGAGACCGGGGGTGCCACCTCCTCGACCGGATGGGGCGGGAGATGGGATCCGAAGAGGTCGGAGCAGTGCGTCCTACGGACTCATACGACCACGCTCACCATCCAGCACCTCGCCAGACACCCGCAACCACCTGTGAAGGCGTTCTGCATCGGCCGGGTCTACAGGCGAGAGGCGATCGACCCGACGCATCTGCCAGAATTCGAGCAGCTGGAGGGCGTGGTGATGGACAGAGGCGTCACATTCAGGCACCTGCTCGGTATTCTGAAGGAGTTCTATGCACGCATGGGTTTCGAGGATATCCGATTCAGGCCCGGTTATTTCCCCTATACGGAACCGAGTGTCGAGCCGGAGGTCTGGGTCGAAGGTCTGGGATGGGTGGAGCTGGGTGGCGCAGGAGTCTTCCGCGAGGAGGTCACCCGGCCGTTCGGGATAATGGAGCCGGTGCTTGCATGGGGCCTGGGCGTCTCGAGGGTGGCGATGATCAGGCTGGGCTTGAAGGACCTGCGCCAGCTGTACAGGAGCGATGTGGACTGGGTTCGCGAAAGTCCGATATACATGAGTATGACGAAGGAACGGGGGGCCTGAGAGGATGCCGGTCATCACACTGCCTCTTACCTATCTGGAGAGGCTTGTCGGGACGGGGCGGGAGAGGATCCTCGAAAGAATTCCAATGTTTGGTGCCGATATCGAGAGGATCGAGGGGGATGAGGCCGCGGTCGAGTTCTTCGCGAACCGTCCGGATCTATACTGCACCGAGGGGGTTGCGAGGGCGCTCAGAGGTTTCCTGGGCATCGAAACGGGTATGCCCCGTTACCGGGTCGGGCGCTCGGGAATCCGGTTCACCATCGATCCGGGCCTGAGAGAGATCAGACCGTACCTCGGTTCTGCCATCATCAGAGAAGTGAGTTTCGACGAGGACTCGATCGCAAGCCTGATGGGGCTGCAGGAGGCGCTCCACTGGGCGGTGGGGAGGGGGAGACGGAAGGTGGCGATCGGTATTCACGACCTCGATCGCGTCATCCCGCCATTCAGGTATATCGCCTCCGAACCCGAACGCTCGTTCATCCCCCTCGACTTTTCAGAGGAGATGACTATGGATGAGATGCTCAGGAGGCATCCGAAGGGGATCGAGTACGCGCACCTGGTGAGACCGTTCCCGAAATACCCACTCATCGTCGATTCCAGAGATAATGTCCTCTCATTCCCGCCGATCATCAACGGCGAACTCACCAGGGTGACGACAGATACCAGGAATGTTCTGCTCGATACAACGGGAACGGACCGGAGAGCGGTGATGACCGCCGTGAACATCATATGCACTGCCTTCGTCGAGACGGGGGCGAGGATCGAGAGCGTGACCATCGGGGATGAGGAGGTCCCCTCCCTCGAACCCGATCGGAGATCCGTCTCGGTGAAGGAGTGCAGCGGACTCCTGGGCATCGAGCTTACGCCAGAGGAGATGGCTGATTGCCTGCATGCGATGAGGTACGACGCATTCCCGGAGGAGGACAGGATCACTGTACAAATCCCCTGTTACAGGGCCGATATCATGCATGACTGGGACCTCTTCGAGGATGTGGCGATCGGATTCGGTTACGACCATATGGCTCCCGTCTTGCCTCCCACCTGCACGACCGGAAGGCCCCATGCGGTGATGGAACTGGAAAGCTCGGTGCGTGAGATCATGGCCGGTCTCGGCTACCATGAGATGGTTCCCTTCACCCTGACGAACGAGAGGGTGTTATATCGAAAGATGGGACGTGAAACGAATCCGGATGTGCTGCGGCTCATGCATCCCATCAGCGAGGAGCAGACCGTCGTTCGGACCGATCTGCTGCCTCTGCTCATGGAGGCGCTCACCCTGAACCTCCACAGACAGCTGCCCCAGCGCATCTTCGCCACCGGAGATGTGGTGAAGGGCGATCGCACCCACCAGACGGTCGCGGGTGTGAGCATGCACAGGGATGCGAACTTCAGCGAGATATTCGCCACGGTCGATGCGCTCTGCAGGGAGCTCGGGCTCCCCTACCGGACGATCGAGTCGTCCGACAATGCCTTTCTCGGGGGGAGGAGAGGGGATCTGATCATCGGCGGAGAGGAGAGGGGCGTATTCGGAGAGATCCACCCTGCGGTGCTGAATGCATTCGGACTCGAACAGCCCACGGCGGGATTCGAGCTGGACCTCAGAGCCGTACCGGGATTCCCCGGGAGGCGAGGTACTCCTTCACCCGGCCTATGGTGAGTTCACCATAGTGGAAGACACTCGCCGCCAGGCATGCATCCGCCTTCCCTTCCACGAAACCCTCGTAGAAATGCTCGAGCGCGCCCACACCCCCCGATGCGATGACAGGTATACCCACCGCCTCAGCAACTGCCCTCGTCACCGGCAGATCGTAACCGTCCTTCGTGCCATCCGTCTCCATGCTGGTGAGCAGGATCTCCCCTGCACCGAGTTCCTCCACCCTCTTCACCCACTCGATGGCATCGATGCCTGTGGTCCGGCTGCCCCCGTACGTGACCACCTCGTACCAGCACGTCCGGCCGTCTTTCAGCCCGATCGGCGTCGCCCCGTCTTTCATCGTGTAGTTGCGCTTCACATCCACGGCGACGACGATGCACTGGGTCCCGAATCGCCCGGCACTTCTGTGGACGAGCGAGGGATCGTTCACCGCACTCGTATTGATGCTCACCTTGTCAGCCCCCGCACGGAGTATCTGCTGGATATCCTCGAGGTTCCTGATCCCCCCTCCCACCGTAAGGGGCAGGAAGAGCTCATCGGCCGCCCTTCTGATGAGATCGATGATGATGCCCCGCTTCTCCTTCGAGGCGGTGATGTCGAGAAACACCACCTCGTCTGCACCCTGTTCGTTGTAACGCTGCGCCAGTGCGACCGGATCGCCGGCATCCCGCAGCTCCTCGAAGTGCTTCCCCTTCACCACCCTGCCGTCCTTGAGGTCCAGGCAGGGAATGATCCTTCGCGTGAGTACCATGCAGTAATAATCGCGGATGATTCAATAATAGACTTGTGAAGAGCAACGACAGGCATAACGATCGAGGAAAGGAGACGTAGGGGCCGAATGAAGGAGAATGAACTGACTGGAAGCGGCGATCGTAAGATCGCATGGGCGCGGCAGTATATGCCAGTCCTCATGTCGATAAGGAAGGAATTCGAAAGGGAGCACCCGCTCCTTGGCATGGTGGTGGGCATGGCGCTTCACGTGGAGGCGAAGACCGCGGTTCTGGTGGAGACGCTGCGTGCTGCAGGCGCAGAGGTGCATATCACGGGCTGCAACCCGCTCTCCACGCAGGACGACGTGGCCGCCGCCCTGAACACGCGGGAGGGCATCGCATGCTATGCGAAGAGAGGTGCGTCGGTGCAGGAGTACTATGCGGCCATCGATCGTGTGCTGGATGCAAAACCGGCGATCACGATCGACGACGGCATGGATCTCATCCAGAGGATGCATACTGCACGAAGGGATGCGCTCGACGGGGTGATCGGAGGCTGCGAGGAGACCACCACGGGCATTCACAGGCTCCGCTCCATGGCAGCGGATGGCAGACTCGAGATCCCGGTCATCGCCGTGAACGACACCCCTATGAAACGCTACTTCGACAATGTCCACGGTACGGGCGAGAGCACGCTGACCGCGATCATGACGACGACAAATCTCCTCCTCGCAGGCAGGAGGCTGGTGGTCGCCGGGTATGGCTTCTGCGGTAGGGGGGTGGCGAGAAAAGCCCGTGCACTGGGCGCCCGCGTGACCGTGACCGAGGTGGACCCGAGGAGGGCACTCGAGGCGCACATGGACGGATTCGAGGTGATGCCGATGGAAGAGGCCGCCGTCCACGGTGAGATCTTCATTACGACGACCGGAAACAGGGATGTGATCACTGCCCGGCACTTCCCCCTGATGAAGGACGGCGCGCTGCTCGCGAACGCAGGGCACTTCAACGTCGAGATCGATGTGAAGTGGCTGCAGACGCATACGAAGCTGATCGAGGAGCGTGATGGCATCTCCACCTTCCGAGTCGGGGATCGCCTGATCCATCTCCTCGCGGAGGGGCGGCTGGTGAACCTCGCTACGCCGAAGGGGATGGGCCATCCGATCGAGGTGATGGATCTCAGCTTCGCACTTCAGGGACTGAGTGCCTCGTACCTTGCGCGCCATGGCGGTGCGCTCTCCCCCGGCGTCCATGACGTCCCGTCCGAGATCGACGAACGGGTGGCGCAACTCAAGCTGGCTTCTATGGGACTGGAGATCGACCGGCTCACAGAGGCCCAGCGCGCTTATCTCTCCGGCTGGGAGACAGGAACGTAAACCGTGAGGCGTACAGGTACTCCTGTGCATAGCCTGCGTAGGGGCCGAAGTAATGCCTTGCGAAGCGTCCGATTCTGCTGCAGGGATCTCCCCTCCCCTCCATCGCCTCCGGATAATTCGCCTGCATGATCCTCTGTATCCACACATCCACGGGAAATGCCTCGTAGCGGCCGAATGCGAAGAGCAGGATGCAGTCTGCTGCCTTCTTTCCCACACCGGGGAGCGTCATCAGCTCCTCTCTCGCCTCCGGATATGAAAGGGAGTGGATGCGTTCTTCCCATCCTCCATCCGTGGAGATCCGAGCCGCCGCTTGCCTGATGTATTCCCCGCGATACCCGGCCCTGCACTCTTTCAGGATCGCCGGATCCGTCACCGCGAGGTCTTCGGGCGAAGGAAAACGATAATAATCGCTGGCTGGACCGCTCAGCCTCTCTCCCATCTTCTGGCAGATCATCTCGATCCTCCGCTTTATCATCGGAATGCTCGAGCAGGTCGCACAAATGAAGGAGATGGTGCACTCCCATGCAGGCTGCCGGACGATACGGAGCCCTCTGCATCCCTCTATTGCCCGGTGGATCACATCGTCCCGGTCGAATGAAGAGGTGATCGCCTCGAGATCGAGGTCGAGCTGAAAATAATCCCTGATGAAGTTCTTCCCTGCGCCTTCGAAGAAGATGCGCCGTCCTTCCTGCCGCACCCTGATCAGGCGATCCCCCACGACTCCTGCCCACCAGCCGTCCTTCCTTGCCCACCGGAAGACCTGCCCGCAGCCGAGTGTTAGATCGAGGTCGAAGGGCTGATCGTGCAGGAGGGTGATCGAACCTGTCGGGATTTGATCCACCCTCATCCCTCGGCATCCGTCTAAAAAACCATTCACATTCAGGCAATACGGGATACGATTCCCTTCATCGTGGATACCGGCCATTCGATTGCACCTTTTTCCTTTACGTACATTTCATTAGCCCTGTATCCCATCCGTCGAGGATGCGGCACCAGACGTATGGCAGACGGAAGCCTGCAGCGATGATTCACGGGCATCTCGTGAATGATCTGCATTTCTCCTCGACGCATACCCTGATGGGATGCGGAGTGGATTGCCCTGGTTCGAAGGGTATAATCTTTCAACATGAGCCTCCCGGAACATTTTCGTGCGTGGGCCCGTTGGAGGTGTGGTGCATGGTTTCCCCTGGCAAGAATTTTGCACAATCATCGGTGAATCGAGCTCTGGAAGTAGAGGCAGAGATGATAATATTGCCCGTCCATGCGATACTCCGGTTTGGGAGTGCACAGATGCAGAACCGCTTCATCTGCGATATCGGCGACTTCGGCAAGTACGGTCTCCTGCGCATGCTGACTGGCGCGAGCGGAAAGGATAATTGCATAACCCTCTCCCTGGGGATCGTCTGGTACCTCGCCTCTGCCGATAAGGCGGCAAAAGATGGGAAGAAGACCAGGTATCTGTATGATGTGGGGCATCGCTTGCGATCCTGCGATCCGGAACTCTTCGACTCTCTTCGGGAGATCGCCATATGCAGCGAGCGTTCGATCGCCTGCATCCGTGACTCCCGCCTCTTCCCTGAGGGGACGGCTTACTTCGAGGAGATACTGCCAGTTCCAGAAAATAGAAAGTCTGGGAAGCACTCCTCTGAATCGAGGGAGATCTGGGTGCAGAGGGCGCTCGCCTCCACGAGAGGGGCGGATATCGTCTACCTGGACCCCGACAACGGCCTGATGCCGCTGGGGATGCCTCTTTCCCGGAAGGAGAGCGTCAAATACGCCTCTCTGGAAGAGATTGCCCGTTTCTGTGCCCGGGGCAGTAGCGCCGTGCTCTATCACCATCTCTCCAGGAGGGTGCCGGCAGCTGTGCAGATCGATGCGCTGTTCCGCAGATTGCACGAGTACCGGATCGAGGGTGTGAAGACCTGTCTGCTGCGCTACCACCGGGGCGGCGCCCGGGTGTTCATCATACTTGCGATGCCCCGCCATCGCGATATCCTGTCCAGAAGAGCCAGATCGATGGTGGAGCGAACGCCCTGGGGAAGGCATTTCACACTCGTGGAAGACGGGCAGATCCTGTGCGCATGATCGATGTTTTATAGAGCACATTCGCTTTTCAGCCTCGAGCACCTGAAGAGCCCGGCACAACTTCTGGATCGCCCGCACACCCCCGGTTGGAATATGAGTGTTCAGTTAATAATTGGTCCGACCCCATTTTTCGCCCTCCATCGGGGCCCTTTCATCATTCCTTCACCCGGAATACCCGTGATTTCAATCGTACGGATAAACGCAGGTGATTGCATAACGAGTGTCACCAGGGACGTCCAACCTCCATCTTCGGAGATCTGCCGTGATACCGTATCACATGCGGGGGCAGAGGAGCGGCAGGGGCGGGGGAGTGCAGATCACCGTGAGCATTCGACCGGCGTGAAAAAAATGAGGGAGGGCAATATCCGGTAATTTTTTTCTATCAATTGATATCTGAACGGATCCATGTTCAGGCAAAAACCCGTGTGGTTCCATCAGCCTGCCACTCCGCGATACCAGGATTCGCGTAGCCCGACTGCCTGCTGCGGCATACCGGCGCATCTCCTGCGGTATGGGCCAGTGATGATTGATTTTAAAAAAAAGAGAGAGGTCTTTTCAGCCGTTACTTCTCCTCTGAATAGAGACAGGACTGCATATCCTGCCCCAGCTTGCCGATCGCGTCTGCACGGCACCGCGCGCAATGGCGCATCTGCCTGACGTATTTTGCACATTCGTCCTGCATCTTTCGTTTCATCGCCATGGTGGGCGGGGCGATGTGCTCGAACCGGTACTGCGGGATCAGGGGTATCACATTGAAATTATAGACTCCCATCTCCCCGACCTTCTTTGCGATTTCAGGTATATGATCTTCGTTGATTCCGGGAATATAGACGGTATTGATCTTCACGAACATCCTCCTCTCCACTGCCATCTCGATCCCCTTCAGCTGATTTTCGAGAAGGATCTCTGCCGCCTTTCTCCCTTCGTACCTCCGGCCATGATAATTGATCCACGAATAGATCTTCTCCCCTATCGCCGGATCGATCGCATTGAGGGTGACCGTGATATTGCCCACATCGTACTTGTGGATCAGATCGATTTTTTCCGGGAGCAGCAGACCGTTCGTGCTGATGCATTTGATCACGTTGGGGAACTCCTCGTGGAGCAGCCTCAGGGTCTCGAACGTCTCCTCGTTCGCCAGGGGTTCGCCGGGTCCGGCGATCCCCACCACTTTGATGTATGGGAACTTCTCGAGCGCCTTTCGGAGCATCTCCACCGCTTCATCCGGTTTCAGGACTCTGGTGGTGACTCCTGGCCGGCTCTCGTTCACGCAGTCGAAGTCCCTTATGCAGTAATTGCACTGGATGTTGCAGGCCGGCGCCACCGGCAGGTGGCACCTTCCGAATGCGTGGCATGCACCCTCCGAGAAGCACGGGTGCTCCCTCACCCTCCTCATCTGCTCCGGATCCCAGGGTACCTCCTTCCCCCTGACCTTCGCCACTCTGTACTCCGTGTCTGCCATATGCAATGGAAAATGGAGTGCCATACTATAAATCGGATTGCATTCGGACAGCGACCGGGGGCGGGCCGAAAGACTGCTTGCTTTCCGTATTATACAGAATGACCAGGCCCGGGTTTTTCGGGCGATTCAGATCAATCTTCCAGCCACCCCATGCTCTTCCAGTACTGATAATCGTGGAACCAGTCCTCTCTGTGCGCCCGGATCACATGCTTCATCCTGCCCATGAATGCCGCCCTCGTCCGCTCCTGATCAGGATATCCCCGTTTCGCCCTGATCGCATTCACAAGCTCACGGCCCATCTCGAATGCCCGCCGGTCTGCCTGATAGATCGCGGCAGAGTCCAGTCCCACGGCCGCTCCCACCGCACCGACCGTGCTCGCCCCCATCCTATGCATGATGCTGCCCAGGTAACCGAGCACCTCGTTCAGGCCCGAATACTCCGTCGTGGCAACCGCACAGCCATATTTTCCGAGAAATGACTGGCAGTAGACCGCATCGTTGAGGCGATCCAGAAATGTCTTCATCTGGCCGGTGACCGCATCCATGTATACGGGGGAGCCCAGCACGAATCCCTCCGATTCCATCATCTTTGAGATGATCCTCCCCATATCATCCTCGTGGATGCACCTGCCTCGGTCATGACAGGTATCGCATCCGATGCAGTAACTGATGTTCAACTTGCAGAGATCGAGGAACTCGATATCCGCTCCAGCCCTTCGTGCACCCTCCAGCACGGAATTCACGAGCCTGAGGGTCTGGCTCCTCGCCCCTTTCGGACTGCCATTGATTCCGATCACCTTCATGCAATTCCGACCTTCCGATACAACGGATGATGGAGATGAATCTGATTCAGTAGAGATAAAAATATGCGATTTTGAATATATCGGGAAAGCGATGGTTTTTTTTCAAACCTGTTCGGGGGGATGTTCTGGAAGGGACCTTTATTTATTTTGAGTCGTGAATGCGCCGCAATCTGCCTCAAAATCCAATTTACCCCCTCCATGAATCGATCCCAGATGAACCTCTGTTACGAGCCGGATCGAAGGACAGGGATGCGTTCACCTTTTGCGAGTAAATACACCATGGATTCGATGGTTTTTCCAAAGGTGTTTCCATCGATTTTATATATCGGGATCAGCCGTATATCCATGGTTTTTTATCGCATCGAACGCTCCAGGGGGCGACGCGCTGCCCCATCACCGCCGTTCAGGCACCCCGGCATGCGATTTTCCCGTTCTATCCGGATCGAACTTCGGGCGATCCCTGCACAGACTGAGAATCTGACGGAGGTGCTGTATGTCCATCATCCGGATACTGCATGCATGTGACCACACGGTTCGATAAGGCCCTATTAACATAAGCGATATCATGAATCCCCCATCATCGCGTGTATTTTTTACCAGCGTTATGAAAAAAGGTTTGATCGAAGAAAAAGATGATCAGCGGACATTGATGGATCGTCGAAAATCGAAGGGTTCAATCCAGTGATCGATCGTGATGGAAATACCCCTGCAGTATCCACAATAAATCATCAGAGACATGGACAGGCACCAGGTGCACCACCCGATCACCTGCAGGAATGCGAGGGCGGGGATGTGCGCCTTTCCCTGTAATACGAACGACCGAGGACTGTTTCGTCGTCTTTTTTATCAACCACTCGGGGAGGCAGGATCATGCTCCCCGAATATCGGATGATCTGCCATCACCCATCGATCTCCCGGTACTCCCTGAAGATATCACGATATGCGACGAATATCGCCCAGTCCTCGTGCTGAAACCGGCGGCAGGTCTCCGGTTTCACCGGGTGTATGGTGCAGCGGTACCTGCCGTCCGGCTCCGCCGAGAGGAAGGGGCACGGTGAGAGTTCGCGCCCCGTCACCGGATCGATCCACCCGTTTATCCTTTCGATCCTGCCGAGCTCCTCACGGCTCAGCCGATCCCCCGTGACCCTCTTCCCTTCCAGGTCGACCATGGAGACGAACTTGAGGATATCCTTCCTCCCGAGGTCATGCCAGCGGAGCAGATCGGTTGTTCTCGCCCACGATGTGCCCGAATAGTTCAGGCAGCAGAGGCCGCACTGGTCGCAATCTGTCATCGGATCATATCCCCCCATCAAAAAAGCATGGAAAAACGATCCGGAAAAGACTGGAGATGGCAGGCGGGCGATCACGCATCGGTGTCTCCGCCTTCCGAAAGAACTCCCGCCTCTCCTTCGCTGCCTTCGGCAGTCCCGCTCTCCTCTTTCCTGATCGAAACCGGTTCGAAGTGCTTTGCGAGCACCGTATCCCCATAGTCCCCGATGAGGCGGATATACCTGCCCAGTTCGCCCTCCTTCATCTCCTTCTTATATATGGGAACCCCGTTCCGGAAGAGCGTCGCGATTCCGTTTTCGTAGATCAGGACGTCCTCCCTGTTTATCACGTATGCATTGGAGGCGATTCGGCCCCTGTAACCGTGCCGGTGCTTTGCAGGAGGTCCGCTAATTTTTATCTTCTTCTTTGTCTGTTTACGGGCCATCAGGATACGGTCAGATATTTGGCAGCATAGGAGATAATCGTTTATAGTATGTTCGGAACCTGTATGGACACGGCGATTTGTTTTAACGATGTCTGTCGAACGAAAATTGTGTATTCCTGAATAAATCACAAATGTCTGAATCGACTGACGATACCATTCGGAATTCGTTGAATCTGACATCAGTGACCATCGGCGAAAATACGACGAAATCTTATAAACGAAGGGCAATGGATGCAACTGCAATGCCTACCTCGTTACGTCACGCTACACCCAGTTATCCCCCACCACATCTACCCTGATTCGCAGCGCATTTTTCGAGTTCCCTCGATCGATCCATTGATGCTATGCGACCTCTACTGCCCCTGATGGCTTCAGGAAAAAAAGTCGAATTGTCGGGATATGAAAATCAGGTGATTTTAATCATCCCGAATTTAAATTGGACACACGCATCTACTTCATCGCTGCCATCGTCCCCGTTCGGGAGCTCCTTCGCATCTACCTTGAACTTTATGTATCCTTTTTCTTTCTCAATAACGTTCTCGCTGCAGTTTATCACCGTGAACATGGGCCAGTTCGTCTCGCGTCTGATGTCGATGGACGTGTTCTGGTTATATGGCCCTCCAATTACATCAAAAAGGATATAGTGGCTTTCAACGGGAATCCAGTCCGACGACCAGAGCACATTGTCCTCGGAGAATTTGTATTTAATGTCCTGCTTAACCGTCCTCGTTCCATTGTATACAAGTACCCAGTCGAGATCGATCATGCCACTGCCATTAATCGCTGTGATATCCACATCCACCAGCGCCTGGGTGCCGATCTCCTCGCTCATGTTCCCGATGACCGTCACGAAGGTGTCGGGCAGCAGTGTATAATACCTCCCTTCCATTCCATTGAAGGAAACCGTAGATTCGGGACCGAAGATGCTGATGCTCCCCTCCAGCCTGGGGATCAGCCTGAAGGTCGCCTGCCATGTCTGGTTGATGCTGATGTTGCCCACGTTAAAATTGAGATACGGAGGAATGGAGTTCCACTCGGAGCGCTGATCCATAGTAAACGGGTAACCTGCCAGGGGATTGACCGTATTGTTCCAGCTTGTCACATGGGTGGATGTGCCATCGATGTACAGATAATCGAATAGTTCTGGTCCATCCATGGTGTAAGTGTAGTTGTCATAGGTTCTGTTAATATTTTCAAACGAGAGGTTCATTTTTGTATCAACCCCTGCCACTTCCTTCAGCTCGCCGGCAATCGAACGGTAGATGTCGCCGATGTTTGCTGCCGTACCA
>JARYLJ010000047.1 GCA_029907705.1 Methanomicrobiales archaeon | reverse complement strand
CAAAACCCCCGGTCGAAAGGATTGCAAAGGAAGGGCCGTTGGAAACATGGCCGATAGGCTGGATGGAAGCAGAGACAATGAAAATTAAACTGACAATAGAAAAAATGCCAAGCATAATTTTTATTGGTGTGGTAGAATGGAGTATCATACAAAAAAATAGTGTATCATTAATTATAAAGTTAACTAAATTAAAAATTCAATATATAACAAAAATTTTATAAATTAAGGGAAAATAATGGATTTATTTATTAAAAATAAAAATAAAAAAATTATAAATTATTTGAAATATTTTTATATATAATTTTTTATATAAAAATGTAGTATATAAAATAATTTATTGGCACCTTTCAAATGTACATTGCTTAATGAGTAATCAAAATTTTCGATAAAAAGATCATTAAAGTCTGCTAATCCGATGGAATCAATAAAAAATGGCCATTATGTGGATGCGCGAGTCTTTTACATGGAAAGGGTGAAAAAATCGATTTGCCGATATCCCTCAATATTTAGTCTGGGCTCCTCTACCTCATGAAACTCATGGAAAAAAATTTCCTTTTATTCAAGACAGTTTCGAAATCACATACAATCTTTTTCCTGCACTCGTTTCGGGAATCTCTGATGAATATTCAATGCGTATTTCAATGCCCTCCCCCAGGTACTGCCTGAATTCCCTTCGGATGAGTTCTTCGTGAAGAGAGGAAAATTCATCGCCTTTCACAATTGTAACCGATATCTCCTTGTTTTTTTCCTGTATTATTTGGTACTCCCGAATTGCATCGCACTCCATCTGGATATGTTCAAATATGTCGGTAAGGGGAAGTCCAGAGACCAGAGCGCCGTCAGACCGCAGGATAAGGTTGATCAATCTCCCTTCGATTTTTTTTATAATGGGCAGACCTCTACCGCACGAACATGGCTCTTCATCCGGTATTCCAATATCTCCTGTCCTGTAACGAATGAAAGGCATCGAATAATTGGATAGATCGGTTGTAATAATTTCATAAAAAGATCCATGGTGAATGCCGGGATCCTGAGGTAAAAACTCGAGAATGGCCTGCTCTGCACTTATATGATATCCCTGATGCTCCGGGCATTCCATCGCTGAAACCGAACCGTCTCTGCAGCCATAACCGTCGAATACTTCACACCCGAAAGTTCGTTCGATGAATTCCCTCTGGTGCTTCAGGAGGGTTTCAGCAGTGGTGAATACCGCCCGGGGTTGAAAAGGTGTTTTATTATTTTGATCGATGTATTTGGCGAGAATATACAGGGATGAGGGGTATCCCCGAATATATTTGGGTTTGAACTTTGCAATTTTTTCAATGTACCTTTGTGTTTGGATTGGATCCATATTGAATGAACTAAGCGGCATGTTCCTCTCGAGTAAATACCGGATCCGCTTTTTCAGTGACATGTGGGATGGTAGAAGTGAGGATCCACCCAGCGTCACATATTTATCTCCCCGTTCATATCCGGCCCATCCCCATCCTCTGTAGCCTGCCGCCCACAAGGTGGATATTCCACGGATGGTTTGATAATACACCAGGGGTTTTCCTGTCGAACCGCTGCTCGAATTCAGAACAGGGCGGTATGATAGATAATCCGTAGATAGAAGTTCTGAGAAATTATTTCTGATATCTTCTTTTGTCAGCAGGGGAACTCTCTCCAGATCCTCCAACTTCCCGATATCATCTGGCTGCAACCCAATCTGTTTAAAAATTTTCCTGTAGTATGGAACTGTGCGGTATGCATGACGGATCAACGCCTTCAACTGTTTCAGCTGGTACTTCTTCAGATCCTTCTGGCTCCACCATTGTGATTTATTGAGGAATTCAAGTTCCTTTTGTATACAGGTGTGTTGCAACCGCTCAAGAGCGGGAAATATCAGATGCTGATATACTCGATTATAGATACTCATTCAAATACTCCCGCACATGAATTCAATCCTAAATGCCATCTTGCGATGGAACAACATTATTCTTCCATTGTTTTAATCGATCATGGCTTTCTGGATACGTCTCAATAAAATCCAGCATCCATCTTGTCACATCGATTGTGGAATCGAGCAGTACGTCACGTCGCTTTCGCCAGATTTGTTTCGCATCCTTCATCTCAAAGATATTCACCGAAGCTTGAAGTGCACTTTCCTGAGTGGAAAAAAAATACAGGAGATTATAAACATTCCGCAACTGAAGGAAGTTACCACTTGACTCGCCCGTCGGCCTTCCAGACGCATCAGATTCGATGTGAATCGAGGGGGTGCCCAGAATCGCTGCTTCGACCGCCATAGTTCCACCTTCCCCAACGTACAGGTCTGCATAATGAAGCAATGAATGAATTTTATGCGGTGGAATAGCAATCCTGTACGAATCTAGGTGTTTGGGAAGGGCGCGTTCGGATGTAATAAAAACCTTGCCATAAGCCTCCAATTTTCGAATAAACTCAAGTTCCGTCCCCTTTTTAATACCCCTTAATCCGATGTCATGCGATGCCCCCCAGGATATGAACCGCAAAATGATGTATCTATCCGTTTTCGCCATCTCCATATCCTCTAAAACAGATATGTCAGGGGTGAAATATCTCGGGTGCAGATATGCCAGCTCTTTGAAACCTTTAAACCGAACATGTTTTCTCCTGTCGATACTCTCCTGAAACCATGATGGGGTGCAGATCACATCTGCAAATGAATAGGTCAGGGTACTTGCAATCCCCACATTTTCTGTATCCGTAAAGACAATGGAAGGTTTCTTCATCAACTTTGCGACATGTGTGATATAAGGATTGTGAAATCCCAGGAATATATCCGGTTTCATCCTTCGAGCAACGCAGTAGATTTTATAATCGGCTTCGAGAATTCCGTAAGCCTTCTGGACCAAACCTCTGCGGAGATGTCCTCTCGAATCAAATTTGAAACCATAAAAGCGGAGGAGATCCTGAGTAACCTCTTTGTCCCGGCATGTAATATGGATATGGTGGCCTCTCTCTTCCATTTTCCAGATAAAATTTTTAAAAAAATGAACATGGGCAGGATGGCCAATATCGATGAGAAGTTTCATAGAACTGACATCCTAACGAATCACCCATTTTATCACTTCAAACGCTTCCGCATATTGTTCTTCTATCTGAACTCCACGCAATCTTGCCAGACCACGTATGAAATCCCCATTAAAATATGGTTTATCTTTTTGAGTTCTATAACAGGAGAGGGCAGCTATTTTTCTTTCCAGTTGGGATTCGTCGACGGAGATAAACGCCAACGTATTGAAGGTGATATTGTTCCAGGGTTGTTCATAACCCAGAATCGTGCATTGCTTGAACGCTCTCAGGGTCTCTTCTCTGGTTACCTTATGATCCTGATGCGTGTCAAAGGACGATGGGGTAAAAACAATGTCGGGGCGAAGCCTCTCTCGCAGCACCAGGAGCGAATCGAGGATCTCCTGTCGGTATTTCGGGAAATCCCTCACTTCAAAATTTAAGATAATCGGATCTTTAATTCCAAGGATGCCTGTCGCCTCTTTCATCTCACATGAGAGTATGTCTTTTGGATAACCTTTCGGTATGGATTTTTCACAGGCTGAAAGAGCAGCATACTGGACACGATCTCCCTCGCTCACAAAACGAGCAATCGAAGCTCCGCATCCCAATTCGCCATCATCGGTGTGCGGACTCAGTATCAATATCTTTCGTGGCATAATCAAGACCTAGCGAACAGATTTTTGAAAATATTTCAGATAAATTGCACGGCTTCACATGAACACCTTCGCCAAGCTGATAGGCAACATCCCAGACTAATTTCATAATTTCGTCATTCTCATCGATAATGGGATCCTGCAATGCAGCCTGCCAGAACTGAGCAAGATCTTCGATATCCACGCAAATGAGGATATCGATAATGGAATATGGTCTGCACATAGATTTTTTGATGATTTTCAGATCCAGTTGAATATTTTGAGCACGAGACCTCAATCTCTTCCATTTCACAGTGTCCATCTTCTCTTTTTTCCTAATTTCACGTTGCAGTTCATTCCACTTTTCTACAATTTTAAAATTTAAATCCTTGGAGCAAAGGTCATCGGTGGTCAAGTCGAATGAATGCATCAGCATTTTTATGGCATATTTTTGGATCAAGCCAAGATAATAATCTCTGGAGATGGAAGCGATAGTAACAGGAATGTGATAACCCAGTTTTATTCCAATATCACGGGAAATTTTCCCGTATGCGAGGCTGCCTCCTGATCCCGATATGAATAAATGCGTTCCGAGACCTTCGGAAAAAATTACATTCCGAGAAACTGCATTCAAACTGATCTTCCGATAGATATGTTCTCTCATCTGTTCAAAATCTTTTAATGGAAAAGAGATTTTTTCCATGCATGATTTACACTGCCCTTCGACAGAGGCATCTTTCACGAACAATGTGATATTTGAACCGCATTCGCAATGGTACCAGAATGGAACCTGGTCCTTCTCAACAAATGGGAGATCGAGCGAATAATTTTTTATCGCTTCGTTGAATAATTGATTGTAAATTGGGATATTGATGAAAATTGATTTGAATTCGTTAATAAAGACTTCATTTTTTTGCAAATCCGAATATCGGAAAAAAAATATTCCATCATTAAAAATCTCCTCGCACAGATTTGCAAAAATGTATGCATTGAGGTCAGAGAATTTGTCTGCTTTATTATAGCAGTTCCAGGAGATGTCAAGGATATGCTGTATTCTTTCACGAATTAACTGGGGGTTCTCTCTTATTTGGGACGCATAATAGAAATAGTATTTCTCCAGCTTCTCCATTTCGGTCTCCCACCTATCCGGTGGAGGTTTGGTGATCGTATCGAATCTGGACCATTCATGTCCCTTCATTGGAAAACCCACACCCACGCAACCATCACGGTTGTATGACGGAAGATGGTTTTTATAGAGATAGGAAGCCGTTGCAACATTCTGGTCGGCAAATCCAAAAATACATATGGAATTTCTATTCATCTTTTTTAAATTCTTATAAATATAATGAAGAAGAAACACTTTTTTAAACGTTCCGGAGAATGGAAAAAAATTGGGCTGGTGACCGGACTCCAGAATCAGGGTATCGTTGTCGATATCACGAGTCTGGGGATACGCGATCTGCGCCGCTCGGTGAAAATCTTTAGAAATATCAAATATTTTATTGATATTATTTTTTTGAAATTCTTTCAGTTTTTTATCTGTTATTGGATTATTCAACCAGCTCTTAAAAAAATTCTTCATATTCATTATTCAATATAAGGGAATAGAACTATATAATAATTAATTTCAAAATTTGAGCATACAGGCCATCCTATGATATTAAATATGAACTCAAAAGAAAGTGAATATACTCATTACGGGCGTTCGCATTTTTTTCTGAAATACGGGTTATCCCCGGAAAATGAAAATTTTTTATCAAATATCAATATAATACGGGAAAAAAACCCTGAAGAAGAGATAGGGTTCAGGGGGTGGTTGAAAGGGCTTAGAGCTCCCGTTCCCCTTTTTTCGACACCTCAGGAGCAAGAAGGGAATGGGGAAGAGATCCTGATATTTTCAGATTCCAGGCACTCTTTTTGCTGTGCCTCCCGAAATGAATCGAACATTACCATTGGTTTCGATTTATTTCACGAGATTGGATTGCTATTATCAGGGAAACTTGAAGAACATGCAATTCTTCCCGAAAAAATTGATTATCGACATCCTTATGTCGATTTGCTTGAAAAATTCTTTTTCGAGTCCATGAAAATGGTGAATTTTTCCATGGGGCTCCCACTCATTCACAAAGCCTTCTGGCCCCGTGGAAAACCATTTGCTCTGTGCCTTACACACGATGTGGATGAATTAAAAAAAACCTATCAATGGTTTACGATTCCTTTAAAAAAATTCCTGCGCATGGATATAAAAGGGGTTATCAATCAACTACTCTCATTTTTTGATGTGCTTCATGGAAAGGAACCCTTCTGGACATTCCCTGAAATACTTGCAATGGAGGAAAAATATCACGCTAGATCCTCTTTTTATTTTCTGCAAGAAACAGCCGAGGTAAAACTTCTGGAATTCAACACGTGGAGGCATCTGGGAAGACGTTATTCGTACGATCATCCCCTCGCTGCTCAACTTCTCAAATCGCTACAAAGCGGAGGATGGGAGGTTGGACTTCATGGTTCATACCAGTCTTATGCGGATCTGGAAAAACTCAGGATGGAGAAGGAAAATCTTGAGAAAGCTCTTGGATGTGAGATACACGGGATACGTCAACATAACTTGAATCTGCGGATACCTGACACTTGGTTTATCCATGAAACCCTTGGATTGTCCTATGATACGACCCTTGGGTTCAATGACCGAATCGGTTTCAGATGGGGAACCTGTTTTCCCTTCAATCCCTTTATTCCAGAGCAAAAACTTTCCATGCAAGTCCTCGAGATACCCCTGATCATCGAGGATCTCCCTTTTTTTAGAACAGCAGATCCGTTCACTTCTTTCTCCAGGATCGTTGCTGAAATTGAATATGTGGGGGGTCTTCTAACGGTTCTGTGGCATCCACCCGTATTCAACTCTCTTGAATATCCAGGTTGGAAGGATGCGTACGACCAGATACTTGCATATGCATCGGCGAAAGATGCATGGATGACCTCTGCAAAGGAGGTTGCTGATTGGTGGAGAGAAAGGGGGAAAAATTCGTTCAAATGGGAAAAATCAGGCGATGAAGTGATTCTCCATCCTTCTTCCCTAGAACGGGGCCAGTGTTTCATATGCCACATTCCTCCAAAATTTCAATTGAAAAATGTTTACAATTCATGCATATTAAGAGAAGATCCCGATTCCAGTTATGTAGTTCTTCAAACTTATCCGTTCCAGGAAGGGGACTGTATAAAAATTTACATGGATGAGATGGTCTTATGAATCTGGAAACAATAAGGGCCACGAATTCCGATGAAGAGGAATGGGATCTCATCGTAAAGACTTCCCCCCACGGAACCTTTTTTCATACCTGGAAGGTGCTCAGATTAATCGAGCGATACTCGAACACAATTTTATATCCATTGATTGTCCGCCGTGAAAATGAAAATATTGGCTGCTTCCCATTCTTCCTTTACAGGAAAACAGGATTTAAAATGCTCCTCTCCCCTCCACCTCACATTGCGGTCCCAAGATTGGGCCCTATCATCTCGAGATACGAGCAGATGACACAGAAAAAGAGAGAATCAGCGTTGAGAGACTTCAGCAACAGCATCGAGGAATGGATTCAAAAGGAGGTCGATCCAGGCTATATCTCTTTTATTACTGGGGATCTCGAAGATTCACGGTATTTTCTCTGGAAAGGGTATTCCATCGAACCGATCTTCAACTATACATTCGATATATCTTTACCGGTCGGCGAAGTCTGGAATCGTATCAGATCCACAACGAGGGGCAACATCAGAAGAGCACAAAAACAAGGTTTAGTTGTTAGAGAACGGGGGAGGGATGCCCTGGTTGATCTTGTTAACATAATGGCTAGGCGATATGAGGCACAGGGACTGAGGATGAAGGTGCCACTCGAATTTTTCACCTCTCTTTTTGAGGTATCCCATCCTGACAGACTAAAAATTTTCACTGTCGAACTGCAGGACGAGTTAGTTACCGGTAACATCGAAGTTTATCATAACAGAACAGCTCTTTCATGGGTGGGGGCAGCAAAAACAATGAAAAATGCAAATGACCTCCTCACCTGGGAGTGTATTCGGTACGCATCTGAAAAAGGCTACTCCGTGTACAAGATTATGGGTGCGGCTGGCACGGAACGCCTTCACAGTTACTATGCCCAGTTCAATCCAGAACTTTATATCTCATTTTCTGCGCAGAAGTTCCATTCCATTGTTCTTTGGATGCTCATGGGGGTCATTACGAGGTACCGTATAGCCAAAAAAATTGGAGAGATGCTATGAACATGGATATTCGGATCGCAGACTCACAGGACATCCAACTATGGAACAGCGTTGTTGAAGGTTCACCGCATGGAACAATATTCCATCGCTGGGAATGGTGTAAACTTGCAGAAACACAATCAAAAACTACTTTTTTGCCACTCATGATTTTTCGAGGATCTAATTTGATGGCCCTTTATCCTGTATTCATCCAAAGAAAAGGAGTGGTGAATCTTGCTTTCTCGCCTCCTCCTCATTCATATTTGCTTTATCAGGGTCCAATTCTTGTCGGATACGAGGGCATGAAACAGGACAAGAAGGAGAGCCTGTTTTTTAAAGTGCAGGAAGAATTTGATAAATTTGTCTTTTCTGTATGGAATTGCAGATATATCCGGATAAGGACTGCTCCAGGATTATATGATTCCCGTCCCCTGTTGTGGAGCCATTACAAAGTTGAACCTTATTATACATATGCCATAGACCTGACAAAGGGGATAGATGGAGTTTGGGAAGATTTCGACAGAAAATTAAGAGTGGATATTAAAAAGGCATGTAGAGAGGGGGTGGATGTAAAAGAGGGGGGAAGTAATGATCTGCCATTTATTCAATCCCTGCTCTCCCAGCGGTTCATCCAGCAGGGTTACAAACCACTCGATTATCTACCTTATCTGAACGGGTTATACAGTATTTTTCAACAAAACCAAATGAAAATATTTCTCGGATGCAAAGAAGGAGATATCCTCAGTGGTCTTATCGCGCTATTCGATAAGGACAGGGCATATCTGTGGACAGGTATCCCAAAATATAATGCAAAAGGCATTCCTGTCAACGACCTTATACAATGGGAAGTGATAAAATGGGCAGCAGAGCACGGGTATAAGTGGTACGAAGAAATGGATAGCGGAGACGATCGACGCCTGACTCAGTTCAAATCAAAATACAACCCAACGCTCCAAATCTGGTTCTCCGCCGAGAGATACAGTGCGCCAGTATTCCAGATATTCAGTTCATTATTCAAATTTACAAGAAAATTGTTATAGTCATAAGTGCATCATTGAACATCTTTTTCACCGGCATCATTGAAATTGTCCATAATAATTTTATTTGTTTCCATGGTCCTTCATAAAATATGAAATTCTTTTTATTCACAATGGAAAGATTTTATGAGCATGTCTCAATTCTTGAGAAACGTATTAAAATTGCTCTCCGCTGCAATGATAGGGCAATTAATCGGTTTTATTACAATACCAATAATCTCCCGTCTTTATTCGCCTTTTGATTTTGGTATTTATGAATTATTCGTCTCGTTGGTGATCATCATCGGATCATTTGCTTGTTTTTCATACCATCATGCAATTTTTCTGCCAAAAGAAGAGGATGAGGCTGCCCGAATAGTTTTTCTTTGTATTCTTCTGATTTTTATTACCTCCGGAATTGCAACCCTTATCCTTTTCTTTCTCAGAGACTGGATTGCAATTATCTTCGATATCAGATCATTATCCAAATTTTTCTTGTTCATGCCTGTTGCAATATGTTTTTACAGTCTTGCATATGTGCTGGCCAACTGGTCCTCCAGAAGGCGAAAATACAATAATATTGCCATCGCAAATGCTTCCAGCTCCATATTGAACAAGGTTTTTTCACTTCTGTTTGGTATTATCCAGCCGTCACCGATGGGATTGATCGGTGGTTCGATGACAAACGATGGGGTTCTTTCGATATTCATGCTTTATGGATTGCGCTCAGATTTGCACGTCTGGAAAAAAAATTCATGGAAAAAAATCAAAGAACTAGCCATTCGTTATAAGGATTTCCCTCTGTACTCCTTTCCATCATCCCTCGCAAATGAGATTTCGTATTATATAACACCGTTTTTTTTAGCCTTCTTTTTTGGGCCAATTGTCGTCGGTTTGTATTCACTGGCATCGATGATAACAAGAATACCTTCTCGATTGGCAGGAAATGCAATATATCAGGTTTTTTTTCAATCAGCGGCAGAAGAGAAAAGAAAGACGGGTAAGGTGCAGCGAACTGTAGATGAAGTCTATAAACGTATGATCTCTCTTGGTGTTCTCCCTGTACTCCTGATTCTCATCGGTGGGGAGGATATTTTCAATTTTTTTTTGGGAGCGGAGTGGTACGATGCAGGCATTTATGCAAAAATTTTGATACCTTATACATTTGTAACTTTTATAACGCTTCCATTGAATAGTATTTTCAGCATATTGGAAAAACAAAAAATAGGATTTACGTTCAATTTATCACTCCTCATATCGCGCGTAAGTGCTCTCATGATCGGTGGATGGTCAGGGGACATCATACTGACATTAATTCTTTATTCCGCTACCGGCTTTTTCTTCTGGACATGGAAAAATTTATATATTGTTTATCTCTCCGAGATCGCAATTGGCAAAACTGCGAAAGACAATCTAAAATCGATTATTATTGGTCTGTTTTTTGTTGTACCGGTTGCGGCCTTGAAATATTTTCTCATTACTGATTATATTTTCATTATTTCGTGTGTTATAATATTTATTTTTTATTATTTGTATTATTTTTCGAAGGACGAAAAATTGAATTCATTCTTAAGAAGTTTCATCGATACGCTGAAAAGGACATGATCATATTTTAAACCAAATATTACAATTTTTTTATCATGTTCACATCTGTTGTTTTTACTTCAGGAGATCGATAAATTTTGAGTTCATCCCTGTCTTACAAGCCATCGAGGTTCTATTATCGGTTTTCCTGCGATATGGTCGCGACCACTGGTTCCGATATAGGTACAATCGCACGAACGTGCTTCGCCACAGATCTCGCGATATGAACATGGCATCCTCCCGATATGAATATACGACTGGTTTCACCAGCTCCATGGAGATCTGCACGATGCGGCACGAAGCATATAAGTATCCACGGCACATTTGTCGCC
>JARYLJ010000046.1 GCA_029907705.1 Methanomicrobiales archaeon | reverse complement strand
GAGATCCTGTCAGGATACGGGAACTCAATTTACAGCTTAAGGTGTACACTGCCGTTTTCAGAACGCAGCGAATCTACCTTCGATGGTGAGACGGGTAATTTTCTGACTTCTCTCTCGATCGATGTATGTTTCAGCAGGCTTCATCCCTCTGCTCCGGCGCCCCCGACTGCGATTCCCCGATCTATCCTGGATCGAACTTCGGGCGATTCCCTGCACTCACTTAGTGCATGAGATAGGTCCGGTGCGTTCGTTATCAAAAAACTGCATGTATATGGCTGCAACGTTCGATCTGGCCCCAGTTTCACGAGCGATATCGTGAACCCGGAATTCTCAGGTGTAATTACTGGACAGGAGAACCCCGATGAACCTTCAGAAATGGAGGGCTTAAATTTGGACTGTCAACATATCATTACCCCCGATTCGACATATCGATGCATGAGAGAGACCCGTTTATCCCAGAAGAACGTCTCTTTAACTCATTGCTCTATCTATATGTAAGAAATATTCACTCCTTCTGGACAAAGAGGTATGCCGAGGGATTATCTATCAGGGTCTATCAGGGCGGACGGGTCTTCTTCGGATAACCCAGTTCCGACAGTGCCCCCTGGATCTCCTCCAGAACTGCAGGATCCTCGATGGTCGGCGGAATCCCCCACGAATCCCCATCTGCGATCCTCTTCATCGTCCCCCTGAGTATCTTTCCAGACCTCGTCTTCGGGAGCCTCCTGACCACGCAGGCAACCTTGAAGGAGGCGATAGGTCCGATGCGGTCTCTCACCATCTGGACGATCTCACGCAGTATGCCGGATGGATCTCTCCTGACCCCTGCCTTCAATACGATGAAGCCCAGAGGGATCTCCCCCTTTATCTCGTCCTTCACGCCTGTGACCGCGCATTCCGCCACATCGGGATGAGAGGAGATCACCTCCTCGATCGCACCGGTGGAGAGCCTGTGTCCTGCGGTATTGATGATGTCGTCGGTCCTGCTCATGATCCAGAGATAGCCATCCCTGTCGATGTAACCCGCATCTCCCGTGACATAATAGTTCGGGAACGCCTCGAGATAGGTCTCCAGAAAGTCCCTGTTGTTGTTCCAGAGGGTAGTGAGGCACCCCGGTGGAAGGGGCAGTCTCACGACGATATTTCCGGTCTGCTCCCGCGGGAGTTCGCTCCCCCCCTCGTCCATCACCCTGATGTCGTAACCCGGCATGGGTTTCGTGCAGGAACCAGGCTTCACCGGCAGAAGCTCCACACCTGCCGGGTTTCCACCGATCGCCCATCCTGTCTCTGTCTGCCACCAGTGATCGATGACCGGGACACCGAGATGCTCCCTCGCCCACAGGAGTGTGTCCGGATCGCACCGCTCTCCTGCGAGGAAGAGCATCCTGAAATGGGAGAGATTGTACTTTTCGATGCATCTGCCCTCCGGATCCTCCCTCTTTATCGATCTGAACGCGGTCGGCGCGGTGAACAGCACCCTCACCCTGTGTTCAGAGATCACACGCCAGAAGGCGCCTGCATCGGGAGTACCCACGGGTTTTCCCTCGTAAAGCACGGTCCCGCAGCCATAGGACAGGGGGCCATATACGATATAGGAGTGGCCGACGACCCATCCGACATCCGATGCGGCCCAGAAGACCTCTCCCGGTTCCATACCGTAGAGGTACCTCATGCTCCAGAGGAGGGCAACGAGGTGCCCGCCATTGTCGCGGACAACACCCTTCGGTTTACCCGTCGTTCCAGAGGTATAGAGGATGTAGAGGGGGTCGGTGCTGGCGACCATGGTGCAGGGGGCAGGAGGAGCGGTTGTCAGCACGGACCAGTCGAGGTCTCGGCCATCGATTAATTCAGCCTCCAGTTGCGGTCGCTGGCATATGATACAGTGTTCAACCCTTGCATCGGAGAGCTCCAGTGCCCGATCGAGGAGCGGTTTGTAAGGGACGATGCGGTTCACCTCGATACCGCACGATGCGGAGAGTACGAGCCGCGGCATCGCGTCGTTAATCCTGCTGGCGAGTTCTGGCGCAGCGAACCCTCCAAAGACGACGGAGTGAATTGCACCGATACGGGCGCAGGCGAGCATTGCGACCACGGTCTCAGGTATCATGGGCATATATATGACCACACGATCCCCTTTCTGTACACCCAGACGCCTGAGACCACCGGCACACCGGGCGACCTGGTCGAGGAGGGCCCGGTACGTGTATTTCCTGACGGTGCCGGTAACGGGACTGTCGTAAATAAGTGCCGTGCGATCGCCATCTCCCGCCTCCACGTGGCGATCAAGTGCGTTGTAACAGGTGTTCAGCATCCCTCCGGGGAACCAGCGGTAGAAAGGAGGTTCAGCATCGTCGAGGACACGATCCCAGCATCTCTTCCAGTGAACAGTATTCGATGCACGACCCCAGAATTCCACAGGGTTCTGGATCGACTCCTGATAGAGCGCCTCGTAACGCCCCGTCACCTTCTCGACTTCTTCCATGAGATTTCAGTGCAGCATTCAGTGCAGCATGGTACTCCTCGGGAATGCGTAAAAAGTCTTGTCATTTGCGTCATAAGTGGTTCAAGAGGATGAGACGCCCTGGAGGAGGATGGGGACGCTCGCCAGAACATCCGCCCATCGCACCGATGCGAACGGTATTCATATGGCCCTCTTCGCAGGGATCGGCGGCGGGGTGAATGGCCGTTACCCCCTCCTCAGAAGATTCGGGGCAGAATTATGATCGGCGGAACCCTGCCATTGAAAACATGACAGGTGATCTCCAGGCGTACGCATATCACCGGACATCATCCTTCACGACACCCCCTTCTCCTCGCCTCGAGGACGAGGACGAGGAGGAGGACGAGCAATGCACCGATGAAGAATGCGAGCACGGTCTCCATCGTATACAGTGTGGGAGCAAAGGGCGGGGCTTGGGTGGCGGAAACGATAAATTCGCCACCTTTCTCGAGCAACACGTCTCTCTCCCCAGGCATGACGAGGAGCGGTTGCAGGATGGCGAGGATCGCGGTGGCGAGCACCACGATTCCAAAGATGGAGGCATATCTCGTCAGCAATGCCCTCACATCCGCTCTCTTCGGTGCGACAATGACCACCTGGTTCCTGAGGGCATAGAGTTTCATCTCGCGTCCCTTCTCGCTGTATTTCGTATCCACCACCTCCAGCAGCCCCGCTTCCAGCAGATTCTCCACGTGGTACTTCGCTGTATTGATAGGTACCTGGAGATCCTCTGAGATTTTGGAGAGTGTCCTCGGGCCTGCGGCAAACTTCTGGAGTATCTCTCCCGCGAGCGGACTGGCGATCGCCCTTCCGATCCTCTGTGCCTTCTCATCTCCCGGATCGAGCAGAATCACGCCCTCTGTTTCTGTCATATCATCCCCTTCTCAGCGGGATCTGCATCGACATGCGGGGATTTACATTGAAAGTCACCTGCAACCGAAGCGATGTCGCGATAAATGCATCTTTCAGCCGATATTGCAAACCCGGTAACATCAACAGCATCATGAAAACCCATCGGATTCTCTCAAAAGAGATCGATCTGGTGAGTCATAAAAAAATCTTTTTGTGAGAATTTTTTCGCACCGATCCCTCTGGCTCGTAAAGAGTCCTATAATGCGATGAAAAGACGATAATGCAGCCCTGTAATCATACCATGCATCTATCCGAATACGTCGATTTCCACGATCGTCTCCTCGAGGGCTCTCATAACACCGCAAAATATCACCGGAGGGGTATGGGCAGAGGACGGGGTTCTTCAGGTGGGTGGGAATTATGACAGCTCTCTTCCCTGAGAGGTCCCGACTGTTCTGAATGCCCACTACTTTCTCTATCTGGCAGATATCATCGCCCCTTTGATGCTAGAGACGAAGTCCTGCAGATTGCGGAAGAGAGACCCGGGATCGTTTAGATGCTCCTCGAGCCGGTTCACGATCGCACTCCCGACAATGATCCCGTCGGCTCCGGCGAGGACCGCCTCCCTCGCATGTTCAGGTCCGGAGATTCCGAAACCGAGGGCGACGGGCAGAGAACCGGCACTCTTCACCCGAGCTATCAGCCCAGAGATCTTCGGAGGCATCGTCTCGCGCACACCTGTGACCCCCAGAGAGGAGACCAGATACACGAACCCATCTGTCATGGAGAGTATCAGCCTCAATCTCTCTTCGGAAGTGGTCTCCGTGACGAGGAATATCTCATCGATCCCTGCTCTGCGTGCCGAAGTGAGCGCCTCTCCGGACTCCTCTGGTGGCATATCAACGACGATAACGCCATCCACGCCGGCATCCTTTGCCTCGAGGTAGAATCTATCCACCCCCCGCTGCATCACCAGATTGTAATATAGGAGCAAAACGACCGGAATGTCCGTTTGCCGTCGGATTTCACGAACCAGAGCGAATGTGCTGTCCATCCCCGCACCCTTTGAGAGTGCGCGAAGATGGGCCCGCTGTATTATCCTCCCGTCTGCGATGGGATCGGAATACGGAACCCCCAGTTCGAGGATATCCGCGCCTCCATTGATCACCGCCCTCGCCGCCTCCAATCCGATCTGCGGATCCGGATCACCGCTCACGAGGAACGCGATGAGGAGGGGGTGCATACTCTTCCTGAAACACGACTCGATATTGCCCATCAGGCACGCCCCCCGAGTCCGCTCACATGGGCGACATCCTTGTCGCCCCTGCCGGAGAGCGTGATGACCATCACATCATCCCCTTTGAGCCTATTTCCGACTTCGATCGCATGGGCGATCGCATGTGCTGACTCGAGTGCTGGAATGATCCCCTCCACGCGCGAGAGGAGATGAAAGGAGTGCAGGACCCGGTCGTCGGTGACAGCAGCGTACTCCACCCTCCCCTCGTCGCGGAGTCGGCTGTGCTCAGGACCCACACCCGGATAATCGAGACCTGCAGATATACTGTGGGTCTCCAGCACCTGGCCTTCTTCGTTCTGCAGGAGGTAGGACATCGCGCCGTGGAGAACGCCGGGTCTGCCTGCACAGAGGGTGGCCGCATGTCTGCCTGTCTCCAATCCCTCGCCACCGGCTTCCACTCCAATCAGGCGCACATCGTCATTGAGAAAGGGGGTGAACATACCCATTGCATTCGAGCCGCCGCCTACGCACGCGAGGATGACATCCGGCAGCCTCCCTTCCCTCTCCATTATCTGAATTCTTGTCTCCTGGCCGATGACTGACTGGAAGTCTCTCACGATTCGGGGATACGGGTGCGGACCCACCACCGAGCCGATGAGGTAGTGCGTGCTCTTCACGCTTCCGACCCAGTCACGGAGCGCCTCGTTGATCGCATCCTTCAGGGTTTTCGATCCTGAACTGACCGGAATGACCCTCGCTCCTAGCAGCTCCATGCGGAAGACGTTCAGGCGTTGCCGCTCCATATCCACCTCGCCCATGTACACATCCACATCCAGGCCGAGCACCGCACCAGCGATGGCCGTCGCCACACCGTGCTGTCCGGCGCCGGTCTCCGCGATGAGCCGTGTCTTCCCCATATACTTCGCGAGGAGCGCCTGCCCGAGCGTGTTGTTGATCTTGTGCGCTCCGCCGTGGAGGAGATCCTCACGCTTAAGGTAGATACGGCAGCCCAGCTCTCGAGAGAGGTTACGGCAGAAGGTGAGGGGGGTGGGTCGCCCTGCATACTCCGTCAGGTAATGATGCAGCTCTCCCATCGCCCTTCCATCCTCCCTGAACCTTTCATAACCCTCTTCGAGCTCGATCAGAGGGTTCATCAGGGTTTCAGGCACGTACTGCCCGCCGTAGTTACCATAGCGCCCCTTCTTCATGCGTAGAGCCTCCTGCATGCCTCCATGAATGCCTTCACCTTCTCCGGATCCTTCACGCCAGGTGCACTCTCGACGCCTGAGGCGACATCCACGGCATACGGGTTCAGGCCGCGAATTGCAACACCCAGGTTCTCCGGATTGAGTCCGCCGGCAAGTATCACCGGTACCTGTGATCTCTGCACGAGTTCGCGGGCGAACCCAGTATCCAGAGGGATGCCCATCCCATGGCTCTCGTCGAGGATAACGGCATCGCAGTCGGAGGGTATGGGGTCGCCCCTCTGGACGACACGGAAGAGGAGCACATCCCTGTCATCGAAATGGTGTGGATGAGAGATCTGAATCGCATCCGGACCGATGGCCAGAATTTGCTCCAGATCCTCGTATAGCTTCGAATGGGAGACGGCCACCGTGATGGCAGTCCCTTCGACTGCACTGAATATCCGGGCAGCCTTCCTGAGAGGGATCGATCTCCTCGATTGGGAGCAGACGACCGCTCCCACCGCCCACGCGCCTGCAGACACGGCGAGCAGCGCGTCCTCCTCTCTGGTGATACCGCAGATCTTCACGCGCACACGAACTCCTCCACCATCTTCCTTGGATCCATAGAACGCATGATCGCAGTCCCGATGAGAAAGGCATCGCATGAACCCTTCAATCTCCTTATCCCATCGCTGCTTCCGATTCCGCTCATGGAGATCACCTTTCTTCCGTTCTCCCTCAATATGCCGCTCAGTTCCACTGTAGTGGAGGTATCCACGTGCATCGTGGCAAGGTCCCTGTTGTTCACGCCCACCAGCAACGCATCGGTCGCGAGGGCGAGAGCCAGATCTCCCCGGTCGTGCACCTCCACGACTGGCTCCAGACCGGATTGAAGGGAGAGCTCGACGAAACGTGCAAGCTCATGCCTGAGCACCCGCGCGATCAGAAGAATTGCATCAGCTCCCAGATACGATGTTTCCAGCACCTGGCGATCGTCGATGATGAAATCCTTTCTCATAATGGGAAGATCGGCGCAGGTTCTTACGGATCTGATGTATTCGGTCGATCCGGCGAAGAAAGAGGGCTCCGTGATGACGGAGATCCCGCAGGCCCCTCCCGCGACCATATCCTGCGCCAGTGCTCCAGGTTCCAGCATGCACTCCATCCTTCCGCCCGAAGGGGATGCGTATTTCAGCTCGCCGATGATCGCATTCCCTCCCCTTCGTACCCCCCCGATCGCGGCTGCCAGACTCCTCGGTCGATCTTCGCGCGCGGGAAAGTGTCGGGGCAGACTTTTTACCCTCATCATGGTCGTGCGCAGAATCTCTTCAAGATACATCACAGCACCCCGTCTCCCTCACCAGCCCATCGAGCACCCTCTCTGCGTCTCCGCGGTCGATCGATTCCTCGGCCAGGTCGATCCCCTCCTTCATGTCTCCGCATCTCCCCCCCAGGTATATGGCGGCTGCAGCGTTCAGAAGCACAATATCTCTCTTCGGGCCCCGCTCCCCTCCGAGAACGCTTCTCACGATCATCGCGTTCTCCTCTGCATCACCGCCCTTCAGGGTGGATGGTGGGGAAACGGTCATGCCGAAATCGTGTGGATGCAGCCGGTAGCTCTTTATTTTGCCATCATCCAGCTCGGTGACCATCGTGGTGCCGTGTACGGCGATCTCATCGATGCCTCTGCCATGGACGACCATCGCTCTCTCGATCCCGAGAGCTTTGAGCACCTCCGCGATCCTCTTCCCGAGCGCCGGATGATAAACACCGACGAGCTGGGCGCTGGCACCTGCAGGATTCAGAAGCGGGCCCAGCACATTGAAGACCGTCCTCACACCCAGCTCCCTCCTCGGTGCGACCAGCCTTTTCATCGCCGGATGATACAGGGGAGCGAAGAAAAATGCAAAGTGGCAGCGATCCAGCACCCGGCACATCTCTGCAGGCGTGAGATCGATCCGCACACCCAGCGCCTCCAGGAGGTCTGCAGAACCGCATCTGCTGCTCACTCCTCTGTTCCCATGCTTCACAATGGGGATACCTGCGCCTGCGGCGACAAGGGCGGCCGTCGTGCTGATATTGAAGGTGGCCATTCCATCCCCGCCCGTTCCGCAGGTATCGACCAGCCTGCCTGCCAGGTGAGGTCTGCAGGCGACTGCATGTCTTCGCAGAACCCGGACGAATGCGGCCAGCTCGTCTACTGTCTCACCTTTCATACGGAGTGCGGTGAGGAATGCCCCGATCTGCGTATCAGTCGCCTCTCCAACCACGATATCCTCCATTGCGCCCTCTGCCTCCCACTGAAGCAGATCCCTCGTTTCGAGCAGAGTGGCAATTGCCTGTTTAATCATCGGCCACACCCGAACAGGAAATTTTCCATCAGCTTCTCACCCAGCGGCGTCAGTATGCTCTCGGGATGGAACTGGATGCCGTATACGGGCATATGCCGGTGTCTGATCCCCATGATACAGCCGTCGTCGAGGCTCAGCGCAGTCACTTCGAGGTCATCGGGCAGGGTGCCGGATTCAGCGACCAGTGAGTGGTACCGGCCGGCCACGAAGACATTCGGAAGCCCCTGAAATGGGTCATGGCCATTATGTCTGATGGGGGAGATCTTCCCGTGTACCGGTTTTGGGGCATGCACGACCTTACCCCCAAACGCCGTACAGATCACCTGATGACCGAGGCAGACACCGAGTATCGGTACCCTTCCGCCCAACTCCTCAATCACCTGGCGACTGATACCTGCATTCTCAGGCCTCCCCGGTCCGGGGGAGAGTATCACCCGATCGCAGGTCACCTCCTTTACCTTCTCTATGGGGCTGTCCGACCTCATCACCAATGGTTCGCCGCCCATCCGGCCCACCAGCTGGTAGAGGTTATAGGTGAAGCTGTCGAAGCAGTCGACGATGAGCACCCTCATGGTAAGTCCTCTGCCTCATAAATTGCGTCAAGCATCGCTGCCGCCTTGTTCTCCGTCTCCTGCCATTCCCTCTCCGGTACGGAATCCGCCACGATGCCGGCACCCACCTGCACCGAGGCCAGGTCCCCACGAAGCAGGATCGTCCGGATCGTAATAGCAAACTCCAGGTTGCCGTCGAAACCGGCGTATCCGACGGCTCCCGCATACGGTCCTCTGTCTTCGGGCTCGAGCTCGCTGATGATCTGCATGGCGCGGATCTTCGGGGCACCAGTCACGGTGCCTGCAGGAAAACATGCCCTGAGCGCATCGAGACCATCGAACCCCTCCATCAGTCTTCCGCGCACGGTGGAGACAATATGCTGCACATGGGAGAAGCGTTCGATATCCATGAAGTCCTCCACGTGAACAGAGCCAAAACGGCAAACCCTCCCTGCATCGTTTCTTGCGAGATCGACGAGCATCGCATGCTCCGCAAGCTCCTTTTCATCCGCAAGCAATTCGCGGGCAAGCTGTTCGTCCTCTTCTGCATCCTCTCCGCGTGGCCTGGTCCCCGCGATGGGAACGGTCGTGATCTCCTCGCCCTCCACGCGCACGAGCATCTCCGGGCTCGCACCGATCAACTGCATCTGCCCGAAATCCACGAGATACATATAGGGGCTGGGGTTCATCCGGCGGAGGGCCCTGTATATCTGGGAGGCTCTGCCTGCCGGCCTGACATCGATCCTTCTGGAGAGCACGCCCTGGAAGATCTCCCCTTCATAAATGCGTCTCTTCATCTCCACCGCGCGCTGACAGAACTCCTCTCTGTCCATGCGGGAGGCGATATGCACTGCTCCATCCCGACTCTTCCCATCGTCCCCCTCCTGCACATGGGGCGATGTAATCCTCCTTTCGAGTGCGAATATCCGTTCCATGCTGCCTCGATACTCCTCCTCGGGATCGGAATCCCGCAGAAGGATGGGGCTTGAGTAGATCTTCATTCTGCCCGAGGGATGATCGATCGCGATGCAGTCCTTCACCAGCATGAACTGTGCGAGGGTAGTATCGGGCCCACCGCACCGATACCTGCGGACGGTATCGAATAGGGAATAGATCAGGTCGTAGGAGAGATATCCGACCAGACCACCGAAGAATCCGGTCCGTCCGTCCTCAACACAATCTGCGCAGCTGAAACGCCGGAGAACCGTTCTCAGTGCCTCCAACACATCATCTGTCTGAAGATCTTCCAGCAGGGATATGAAGGGCTCCCTGCCCTCCAGTGCGAGCGAATCCGCGAAAGTCATCGTGATCTCAGGTTCTGGGCCGATGTAGGAGTAACGGGCGATGCGTTCACTTCCTTCCATCGATTCGAGAAGAAATCCCCGTTCTCCACGGAGCTGTGCAAAGATCTCCAGAGGCGTCTTCAGGGGGGCGGGTACACTGATGCAGAGTGGAATGATGAGAGGTCTGGGGTATTTTTCTGCCAGCCGCAGAAAATCCTCCATCTCCATATTCAGGCGGGGCTCCTCTGCCCCTGTTACCATTCCACCGGCATCCCCTCCATTCCTGTAAGGTATTTCAAATGCATGTATAATGATAGTATTGTATATTAATATACATTATTGTATATTATTTGATAATCTATATGATTGAATGAAATGGCTGACACTCGATATCAACAGCCTGTAACGTGTGTTTCCATCTGAATCGATCCCGAAAGAACTCATATTATGAATCATGTGGACGGACGGGTGGCGTTCTCTTTCCGCAGGAAAAGTCCGCCATGGATTCGATGTCTATCCGAAGGTGCCGTATATCGATCTTCGATGTCAGAATCAGGGGCGTATTCATCTTTTTTCATGGGCTCGAACGCTCCAGGGGGCTCCGCCCCGCGGTTCCGGCGCCATGGCGTCCGATTCCTCCGCTCCTTCTCCTGACGGGCTTCGAGCGATCGGAAACTGCACGCATGTGGCCACGGCGTTCTATCCGACACTATAGTACGAGCGATATCGTGAATCCAGGATTCCCAGGCGAAATTTTTTATTCTAGGTCTGATGAACACGTGCGCTCGAGAAAAGAGGAGAAAAAGAAACCGATGAATCGTCGAGTGAGGAGGGGTGGGAGAACGTTTTCATGAATAAACCGCCCGAGCTACCAATCGCGAGTGGAAATATGCAGGAAAAACTCCTGAATTAGACGGCAGTGTACACCTTAAGCTGTAAATTGAGTTCCCGTATCCTGACAGGATC
>JARYLJ010000045.1 GCA_029907705.1 Methanomicrobiales archaeon | reverse complement strand
AGACGAAAATATCAAAAAATATTTTTACGAAAAGGATCAGATCGTCTCTGCATGAGATCCCCGGTGGACATCAAGAGGAAGGTATACAACAGAATCAAGGATTACCTCTCACGGGATCGGACCGGGCTGCGGCGTGCCCTTCTCAACCTCTTCATCAGGGTCAAATCGCTCACTGTACCAGAGATCTTCGAGTCTCTCAGGCACTATTTCTCGATCAGTTACCATTCCATCGCATCGATGGTGGGTGTCATCGCCTCGCGACTCGGCATACTGCGCGTTAAACGCAATCCGAACGAGAGAAACAGCGTATACGAGCTGAAGGAGAAGTACATCGACATAGTGAGAGATCTGGTGACTGCCTGAAGAAAGGCCGATCGATTTTTTTCACCTGGTCTTGTCGATTCTTCTTATACCCGTGATGCAAAACAGTAAGGGAACCGAATGAGAGAGAGCAAGGCAGAGGATTGTGGCGCACAATCCGATTTTGCCACCGATATCGTCGTCGCACCTGAGGTGAGGGAATTCATGGCGGCAAAGGGGTGCGACTTTCGGGTATGCACCAGCTGCGGCGGACCTATAATACTTCCAATTTCGGTAAAAAGGCCGAAGAAGTCCGATATCAAAATTCCCGTGGGAGAGCACACCCTCTTTGTTTCGTCCTTTCAGGCGCCTTTCCTGAGTGTCATCGACGGGCACATGCTGCCCCGGTTCAATTTTCAATGATGAAAAGGCATGCCGTACGAAGAGTTGCCCCATACGGCTGACATCAGGGTTCGCGTGTGGGCGGGGAGCATGGAGGGGCTCTTCGCGGAGGCAGCAGTGGCGATGAACAGGATCATGTACGCCCCCTGCCAGGGAGAAGGGGTATCGGAGTCTGTCTCGCTGAATGCGGAGGACATCGAGGCGTTGCTGCACGATTTCCTCTCCGAGGTCCTCTTCCTCTCCGAGGTGAGGGGCGTGGTCTTCTGTTCCGCTGAGGTACGGATCGAGGGCGGTTCTCTGAACGCTATTCTGCGGGGCGAACCCTTCGACCGGCGCAGACATGGGTGCGGTCCTGAGATCAAGGGGATCTCCTACTACGGGCTCAGAATCTATAAAAGGGATGAGGATTATGTAATGGAAGCCATATTCGACATATGAGTGGATGAGATGAAGGAAGGAGTAAAAAGGATCGGGGAGTTCGAATGGGAGGTTCCGGTCGGTTACACTGCAGGGATGAGGGTCCCCGGGAGGTTCTTTCTCTCTGAGGCGCTCGCTGCGGAGCTCGAGGAGGGTGCGATCGACCAGCTGGCGAACGTGGCGACGATGCCGGGGATCGTGAAGTACTCGCTCGCGATGCCCGATATCCACTGGGGATACGGCTTTCCCATAGGAGGGGTGGCCGCTTTTGGCATGGAGAACGGTGTCATCTCACCCGGCGGGGTTGGGTTCGACATCAACTGCGGTGTGAGGCTCCTCACCACGCCGCTCTCCCAGAGGGATCTCAAAAAGAAGGGCGAGCTGATCGAGAGGCTCTACGAGGCGGTACCGACCGGGGTGGGCGCGAAAGGCGGAATCAAGCTCTCGAACAGGGACCTGGACGAGATCATGCTCGAAGGCGCCGCATGGGCGGTGAACCATGGCTACGGGCTCCCTGAAGACCTCGTCCACTGCGAGGAGAACGGCCATATGAAGGAGGCATCTGCAAAGGACGTGAGCCAGAAGGCCCGCCAGAGAGGCGTCCCACAGGGCGGCACCCTCGGATCCGGCAACCATTTCCTGGAGATCCAGGAGGTGCGGGAGATCTACGACGAGGTGGCGGCGAAGGTCTTCGGCATCGCCAGAGGGCAGATCTGCGTGATGATTCACTGCGGCTCCCGTGGTCTCGGCCATCAGGTCTGCACCGATCATCTGAAGGTGCTGGAGGGTGCGACAAAGAAGTACGGCATCTCCCTGCCCGACAGGCAGCTCGCATGCGCCCCGATCAACTCTCCAGAGGGGCGTGCATACTTCAGTGCAATGGCGGCATCCGCAAACTATGCATGGGCGAACCGGCAGCTCATCGCCGATATGACACGAAAGGTATTTCAGGAATTTTTCGGCCTGAAGTATGAGGATCTTCGACTGATGTATGACGTGGCCCACAATGTGGCGAAGATAGAGGAGCATTCGGTGAACGGAAAACGGATGAAACTATGCGTCCACAGGAAAGGGGCGACCAGAGCGTTCGGACCGGAGAGCCCCGATGTGCCTTCTGATTACGCCCGCGTGGGCCAGCCGGTGATCATTCCGGGCAGCATGGGGGCACCCTCGTTCGTGCTGCACGGGACCGAAAAGGCGATGGAAGCGACCTTCGGAAGCACCTGCCATGGCGCAGGCAGGCTCACCTCGCGAACGCAGGCGAAGAAGCATATTCACGGGAGGGAGATCAGGGACGACCTGCTGAAGAGAGGGGTATATGTGCGGGCACCCTCGTGGGGCTCCATCGCCGAGGAGGCCCCGGAGGTATACAAACCGAGCGAAGAGGTGGTCAGGGTCGTCCACGAGGTCGGGATCTCCCGCCTGGTCGCCCGGCTGGAGCCTCTGGGAGTGATAAAAGGTTGATCTGCAAGGCGGGCTTCCTCTGGGATTCACCGCAGCTCTTCAACAGGTATCTGCAGGACTGCTCGATCTGCTGCGAGACGATCACCCCGCAACTCCTCGCTGCCCCCTTCTTCAGGGGTCAGTATGTCGCATTGATCATTCCGACCGGTTTTGCGAACAGGACGTATTCCAGGCTTCTTCCGGCGCTCCGATCGCAGAGCGGAAGGTTCCAGAGGTTCGTGGAGAGGGGCGGCCGGCTCCTCGTCTTCGGTGCCGCGGATCAGAGGCCGGATGCATACGACTGGCTCTGGTTCAGGACGGAGTATGCCCATTCCTATGCCGAAAGGAAGATCGTGTTCGAGAGCAACAGCGCCTTTCCCCCGCTCGTCGACGAATCCTGCAGTGGTCCCATCGCCACCGACGGCTGCTTTACCGCATGGGAGGGAGAGAGGATCGCGGCGACAGAGAAGGGGGAGGTGGTGATGTTTTCCCATCCGCATGGGGAGGGTGCGGTCGTCCTCACCACGATACACGAGTATCCCTCCCGCAAATTCGTTGCTCAATTCTGCTGTGGGGAGAGAGAAACCTTATTTTAACTCGACATTGAAGAAGATATGGTAATGGAGATGGAACGATATACGATTTCCGCGGATTCCGGCGCGGATGAACTCGTCCCGGTCGCACTCTGCATTCACGAACTGATGAACAGGCTCCCGGTGACGGCCAGGTCGAGAGACAGAAAAGGCATCAGGATCGAGAAGGGGGAGGTGCTGGACCGGGCGTACACGGGGCCTGTGCTGGAGGAGGTGCTCAGGCTGAACCGGCTCCTGAAGACGAGACCTGCCTCCGGGCAGTACAAAGGGATCCCCGTCGTGGTCGCACCCGTTCGAAACGACAGAGGAGAGGCAATCGCAGCAATCGGCATCGTCGATATCACGGGCATATTCGATCTCGCGACCTTGATGGAGCACCACTCCGACATCATCAAGCAGGTCTGCGGAAAGGATCCCTGCCCTCTACCCACGGAGACCGTAGGGAGCAAGAGGTAGGGCGGGATGAACGAGACTGTAATCCGCGTGGCAGAGGCGCTGCGCAGGGCGAAAGAGGAGAGGAGCCGGAACGAGATAGCAGCGGAACTCGGTATTGCCCCCCATATGGTGAGCGCATCGATCAGGAGGCTCAGGGAACTGGGTTACCGGATCGAGAGTCCGAAGCGGGGACTCTACAGATTCGACGGGCCTTCGAAGAAGCTGCTCCCCTACGAAGTAAAGAAGGTGCTCAAGACAAAACTCATCGGGAGGGAGATCAGGTATTTCGACAAGACGACCTCGACGAATACCGTTGCCCAGAACCTCCTCATCGCAAAGGACTCAGAATCGCTCCATGGCACCATCGTCATCGCGGAGGAGCAGACCGGCGGGACCGGAAGGCTGGGGCGTGTATGGGTCTCCCCGGGTGGGGGTATATGGCTCACCATCATCCTGAAGCCGAAGATACCGATCGAACGGGCGATCATGCTGACGATGGCAGGCTCCATCGCCGTCGTCAGGGCGATCAAGAGGACGACAGGCATCGGGGCCCTGATAAAATGGCCCAACGATATCTACATAGGCAAAAAAAAGGTCGGTGGCATCATCACCGAGCTCTCGGCCGAGGGGAGCGAGATACACCACTGCCTGGTGGGAATAGGAATCGACGTGAACATCCCCCTGAGTGATCTGCCACCCCAACTGAAGGGCAGCGTCACCTCGCTCAGCGCGGAGATCGGGAGAGATGTCGACAGGGTGATGCTCCTCGGCACGCTGCTGAAGGAGTTCGAACTCCGGTATTTCCAGCTGGAGGCGATGGAGTACGAACCCATTCTCAGGGAATGGAAGAGCCTGCTCTGCACGATCGAGCATCGTGTGAGGATCCGGTACGGATCGCGTATCTTCGAGGGCGAGGCGATCGATATCGACGACTTCGGGGGCCTGCTCGTCAGAAAGGACGACGGGGTTGTCGAGCGGGTGATCGCAGGAGACTGCACGCACATCTGATCTTCGTGCCCTTCGGGACAGCGCAGGAATGCGCCTAGAGACTTGGCCATGTACGGTGACATCGATAGGACGAGGGTGATTTCACAGACTGCCGCATTCGTCGCCCTTATCACCATCGGGGCATGGATCTCCCTCCCGTTCGTCCCGGTGCCCATCACGCTCCAGACGCTCTTCGTCCTCCTCGCGGGGGCGGTGATGAGGCGCCGGGGGATATATCCGATAATCGCGTATCTCGGGCTGGGCATCATGAATGCACCGGTCTTTCACAATGGCCTCGGCGGGATAGGGGTACTGCTGGGGCCGACAGGCGGTTACCTCGCGGGTTTTCTGCCGGCAGCACTCATCATCGGCCTCGCGTTCGAATCTGAATCTGGATACCTCTGGATACTGGGCATTTCCGCAGGGACGGGCGCGATATACATGTGCGGGATTGCATGGCTCGTGCACTCGACCGGACTTGCCCTTCCGGCCGCGATCACCGTCGGTCTCCTCCCCTTTCTTCCGGGTGATCTCCTGAAGGCAGCGGCGGTCTATCTGATGGCACGGCGTCTCAGGGCAGGCACATGATCTCGATCAGGGGCCTTTCACATCGCGTTCTGAGGATACCAAAACTCGCCATCGGAGAGGGGTACACCTCCTTCATCGGACCGAACGGAGGCGGTAAGACCACGCTCTTGCGTCTCTGCGCCGGGATCGAACTGCCCGAAAGGGGTGATGTGACGGTGAACGGGGGATCGCCGAGGTCGTGCGAGATCGGATACGTGGGCGAGTTCCCTGACCGGACACTCGTATTCGAGCGGGTGAAGGACGAGATCGCCTCGCCCCTCCGGTTCCGTCATTGTCCTTGCAGTGTGATGGAGGAGCAGGTCGAGCAAGTGGCGGCGCAGCTGGGGATCGGGGAACTCCTCCAGAGGAGGACCCGGGAGCTCTCGGGGGGCGAGAGGGTGCTGGTCGCACTGGCGGCTGCTCTCATCGTGAGCCCAGAAATTCTGGTGCTGGACGAGTTCGACTCGCATGTGGACATGGAGACATACGAGGGAGCTCTTCGCGGAATCGCAGATTTCGAAGTGCCCCATGTCCTCCATGCCACACACCATATGGAGATCGCCTGCCAGGCGGATATGGTGATCTTCATGGACGAGGGAAGGGCACGATATGCGGGCAGTCCGTCGGAGGTGTTTGCCGCACTGGAGGGGAGCTGCTATCAGCCATTCGGATGGGGGGTGCGGGCATGAGGGTGGTCCTGGAAGACGTGCTGCTCGGGAGGGGGGGTTTTTATCTCCGTGCGAACGGCGTCTTCGAGGAGGGGGTGCATCTCGTTTCGGGAAGGATCGGCTCAGGCAAATCGACACTCGCACTCACGGTTGCAGGAGTGTTCCCGGTGCGAGAGGGTAGGATTTCGCGGGAGGGTGTGACCACTTCCCTGCTGACACTTCAGTTCCCGGAGCATCAGGTGACGACCCCCACCATCGGCGGGGAGATCGCCTCCTGGGGGGTCGAACCCGTGCGTGTGCTGGGGCGGGTCGGACCCGCCCTCGACGGGGCGAGGGATCCCCTCACCCTGAGCCGGGGCGAGCTGAAGCGCCTCCAGCTCTTCTCTGCCCTGGCGAAGAGACCCGACCTCCTGCTGATGGACGAACCCTTCTCTTCCCTGGACTGCCGCTCGCGGCGCGAGCTCTTCAGCGAGCTCGGGGGGCGGAGGGGACTCGTCACGATCATATTCTCCCACAACACGGGTCCATTGCCCCGGATCGATCGGCTCTGGGAGATAGATGGGGGGACGCTCGTTCATCTGGGGAGTCCTCCGGCAGCGATTCGTGCATGGAAGGCGCCCCCTCCCTACCTGAAGGGGCTGGTTGCACGGGGGATCATCCCCGATAACATCAGCATGGAGGATGCAGAGGAGGCGATGTGGAGGATATAAGGTTCAGGGTCGTATCGACGCTCGCCCTCTCTGCCGCCGCATTCGCCAGCCTGCACGGCGCGCTGATCGCCCTGCTCTGGCTCGCCATCATCGACAGGGGGAGGAGAGCGTTCCTGCGGCCTAAAATACTGTTCACCTCTGGCATACTCCTCGCGCTCATCTCCATCCTCATTGCGGCCGGCGGGGGCGATGGTCTCTCGTACGCGATCAGGATCCTCGCGGTACTCCTGGTCGCCGCGTGGGCATACGGGGAGTACCGCGGAGGGGAACTCCTCGACCTCTTTGTCTGGCTCTTCGGAGAGAAGGCAGGTTTCGAACTGGGCATGATGGCGGAGATGGGCATGACCGCGGTATACGAGCTCGAGAGGGACGTGGAGCGCATCGGTGCATCCTTCAAACTGAAGGGAGCGGGCAGGAGCATTCCGAAGATGAGCGGCATGGGACTGTCGATCCTGCATTCCCAGCTGGCGAGGGCGGAGGAGCAGGCGATCATCCTCGCCATCCGGGGATACAGAAGGGGCGGCACCCATTGTCCGGAATTTTCCGCGAGCAGGATCGAAGCGATTGCCATGCTTTTCGCGCTTATCGCATTGATTTCAGCGATCATCCCTCCGGTCAATTATTTATACTTTTGATGAGAATTTTCATGAGATTTTGAGGGACGTCCCCCTACTGTGAGGGTGTCAGATGGGCAGAAGAAGTTCAGGAAAGGTACTGATCACAGATACCACGCTGCGGGATGCACACCAGTCGCTCATCGCAACCAGGATGAGGACCGCAGATATGATCCCGCTTTGCAAGACGATGGACGACGTCGGTTTCTTCTCGGTCGAGGCATGGGGAGGGGCGACGTTCGATACATGCATCAGGTTCCTAAACGAGGACCCGTGGGAGCGTCTGAATGCCATCAAGGCGGAGATGAGACGAACCCCTGTCCAGATGCTGCTGAGAGGGCAGAACCTCGTCGGATACCGTCACTACCCGGATGACGTGGTCGAGCGTTTCGTCCATGCCGCCCATAAGAACGGCGTGGACATCTTCAGGGTCTTCGATGCGGTGAACGACATCAGGAACATGAAGAAGGCGATGGACGAGGTGAAGAAGACCGGTGCGCATCTGCAGGGTGCCATCTGCTATACGATCAGCCCTGTGCACACGATCGAGGCGTTCATCGATATGGCGAGGGAGCTCTACAGCGATGACTGCGACTCGATCTGCATCAAGGATATGGCGGGCCTCATCATGCCCGAAATGGCAAGGGAGCTGATCGCAGGGATCAAGGAGGAGATGGACGTGCTCGTCGATCTCCACAGCCACTGCACGAGCGGCGTCGCACCCATGAGCTACGAGGCGGCGATCGACGCCGGCGTGGATATCCTCGACACGGCGATGTCCCCCTTCGCGCTGGGCACCTCACAACCTCCCACGGAGAGCGTCGTTGCCGCACTCAAGGGCACGCCGAGAGATACAGGCATCGATCTCGTCAGTCTGAGAAAGGTGCGGAACAAGGTACTGAAGATCAGGGGGAGCTACGAGGGGCTGCTCGATCCGATCTCGACGCAGGTGGACAGCGATGTCCTGCTGTACCAGCTGCCCGGCGGGATGATATCGAATCTCGTCACCCAGCTGAAGGAGCAGAATGCACTCCACAGGCACGAGGACGTGCTGCGTGAGGTTCCACGGGTCAGGGAGGATCTGGGTTATCCCCCGCTCGTCACACCCACAAGCCAGATCGTCGGTACCCAGGCGGTGCTGAACGTCCTCGTGGAAGGTCCGCGCTACTCGATGACGACCAACGAGGTGAAGGACTATGTGAAGGGGCTGTACGGCCGTCCCCCGGCGCCGATCTCTGAAGAGATCCGCCGGCTCATCATCAAGGACGAGGAGGTAATCACGGTGAGGCCTGCGGATCTCCTCGAGCCGATATACGAGAAGAGCGCGGAGGCGGCCAGAAAGGCAGGCCTGGTCCAGAAGGAGGAGGATATCCTCACCTATATCCTCTACCCGGCGATCGCACCCTCGTTCCTCCGCAAGGAGAGGAAGCCCGAGGAGATTCCGGTCAAAAAGGTCGAGAAGGGGGTGGCAGCCCAGATTCCGAGCCGGATGGAGGTCGAGGTGGACGGCGAGGTCTTCAGCGTCCGCATCGTCTCCGTCGAGGGGAGTGCAGTCGCGGCCGCAGGTGCGAAGCACGAGAAGATACCTCACGAAGATATCGAGGGAGGGGTGAAGGCGAACATGCAGGGTATCGTGCTCGAGCTTCTGGTGAGCCGGGGCTCCGTCGTAAAGAAAGGAGAGACGCTGCTCATCATCGAGGCGATGAAGATGGAGAACCCGATCCCCAGCCCGAGGGACGGGAAGGTGACGGAGATCTTCGTCGAGACAGGCGACCAGGTGAAGAGCGGGGACGTACTGCTGGTGGTACAGTGAGCTACTTCGACAAGGTCCTGATCGCGAACCGGGGAGAGATCGCGATCCGGGTAATGCGTGCATGTCGCGAACTGGGTATCGAGACGGTCGCGATTTATTCTACGGCCGATAAAAACGCTCTCCATGTGAAATATGCGGACGAGGGCTTCTGCGTCGGAGAAGCGCCCCCGGCGAAGAGCTATCTGAACATAGGGAGGATCGTCGAGATCGCCCATAAATCAGGAGCGGAGGCGATCCACCCGGGTTATGGGTTCCTCGCAGAGAACCATCTCTTCGCCGAGCTCGTCGAGAGGGAGGGGCTCGTCTTCATCGGCCCTTCGCCGGCATCAATGAGGGCACTGGGATCGAAGCTGGAGAGCAAGAGGATGATGAGCAGGGCCAGAGTGCCGGTCCTCCCCTACTCCGAAGATGGCGTGAAGAGCGTCGACGAGGCGAGGGAGTTTGCCAGCAGGATAGGGTATCCGGTCATCATCAAGGCGAGCGCGGGCGGCGGCGGGATCGGGATGCAGATCGTGAACGAGGAGGGGGAGATGGAGCGGGCACTCGTCCCGAGCATGCGGATGGCGGAGTCTGCCTTCGGGGATGCGACGGTCTTCGTCGAGAAGTACCTCGTCAGGCCCAGGCATATCGAATTCCAGATACTGGCCGACAGGCAGGGGCACACGATCCATCTCTTCGATCGCGAATGCTCGATCCAGAGGAGGCATCAGAAACTGGTCGAGGAGGCGCCCTCCCCGATCATGACTCCGGAGCTGCGGGGGAGGATGTCGGAGTCGGCCGTGACCGTGGCGAAGACCGCCCGGTACACGAACGCAGGGACGGTGGAGTTCCTCTACTCTGGAGGGGATTATTACTTCATGGAGGTGAACGCGAGGCTGCAGGTGGAGCACACGATCACCGAGTTCATCACCGGTATCGACATCGTGAAGCAGCAGATCGCGATCGCCGCCGGCGAGGATCTCCAGCTCGAGCAGGCGGATGTCAGCATCCGGGGGCATGCGATCGAATGCCGGATCAACGCGGAGGACCCGGTGAACAACTTCGCGGCCGACCCCGGAAAGATCCTCAGGTACAGGTCCCCCGGCGGCCCGGGCATCAGGATCGACAGCGGCATCCACGTCGGTTACAGCATATCCCCGCATTACGACTCGCTCATCGCGAAGCTCTGCGCATGGGGGAGCAGCCGGATGGAGGCGATCCAGCGGATGAGGCGGGCGATCTACGAATACGTGATCCTGGGCGTGAAGACGACGCTCCCGCTCCATCATGCGATCATGCACAGCGAGGAGTTCGCCAGGGGCGAGACGCACACGCACTTCCTGAAGGAATCGCGGATCATGGAGATCCTGCCGAGGTACGCGGGCGAGGAGGAGACGAGGATGAAGACGCTCGCCGCCTCTCTCAGGCAGGGGAAGGAGATCGCGGCGATCAGCGCGGCCGTGAACGTGTACGTGAGAACTCAGGAGAAGAGGTCAGGCTCCTGAGGCAGGAGATGCCAAAGGGAATATTTATCTCTGATTCCTGCGTTCTACTTATGCAAAATCGGGCTGCGGTGGCCTAGCCGGTTAGGGCGCCAGACTCATAGGACGTTTGTCCATGCAGAGACCGATCGTCTGGGATATCTGGAGGTCGCGGGATCGTAACCCGCCCGCAGCATCCTCTTCTCGCTGTCCGCAAACAATATTCTGAAGAGTCCGCTGATCGCACGGCGTGCCTCGTGATCGTGACGCATGGGATGACAGTGAACCCAACCGTTGTGCCAGGGATCCTCTCCCTGGCACAGTGTATGTCCCCTGCGACCCTTCTGGATATGGGTGCTGCCCCGTCAGTATTTCATCATACATGGAATGTCCCGACTGTAGATACGGCCGAAGCCCTGAAACATCCTTCCATCCGTCTCCCCCATCCCTGCATTGTCCCTCTCTATTCCTTCAGACATCGTACATGACCAGCTGATTCCGGATGGGCCACTGGAGAGCTGGAAAAAATTTTTTTCTCTCCAATAACTCCAGAAGGACGGTAATGGCGAGCAATCGTAATTTTTTTATAATGTGTCGTTTTTTAGAATTTTTTGAAGGTGAATAGCATGAGGAA
>JARYLJ010000044.1 GCA_029907705.1 Methanomicrobiales archaeon | reverse complement strand
ATATTGGACTATAACTGGAATCGGAGCCCGATAATGGAATTGTACAACACAGCACCGGAAAACAAAGGTATAAGTGATCGGAAGAGAACCATGGTATGGTGATTTCACAATTGTGAACACCCCATGCCAGAGTGGCGGAGTGGCTACGCGGTTGACTGCAGATCAACTCTATCCCGGTTCGATTCCGGGCTCTGGCTCTTTATGTCCATCACAAGAAGAAAACCGGGAGAGCTTGAGCTGGTGCCCGCAGGAACGTATGGGTATTTTTTATTCCATCAGCGGACATTCAGGATTACTGAAAAGGATGACCCCTCCCGCGGAAAAGAACAGGTTCGGGATAGATGTCCTGTTCACGCAGGGGAGACCCCCACGGCATAATATGACAAGGGAAATGACCCCTCAACCAGGTATCTGATCATGCTCTCACCCCGAGAACTGGAACGGTATGCCCGCCAAGTGATGCTCTTTGGCGAGGAGGGACAGGAGCGGCTGAAGAAAGCCACAATCTTCATCGCCGGGGCAGGCGGACTGGGATCCCCGGTCTCGATCTACCTCGCCGTTGCCGGCGTGGGAACCATCATCCTTGTCGATAATGACCTCGTGGAACGGACCAACCTGAACCGGCAGATCCTGCACTTTGACCGGGATATCGGGAGGAGAAAGACTGATTCTGCTGGTGAGAAACTCCAGGCGATCAACCCGGATATCGATGTCAGGGTAATTGATGCAACCATCGATGCGGACTCGATCGACCGGCTCGTGGGCAAAGCCGATGGTATCGTGGATGCCATGGACAATTTCCCAACCCGGTACCTGCTCAATGAGAAGGCATGCGCGGCAGACATTCCCTTCTTCCACGGGGCAATCAGGGGCCTCTATGGCCAGGTAACAACGATCCTGCCGGGCAGGACAGCCTGTCTCAAATGCATCTTTCCCAACCCCCCGCCAAAGGAAGTCTTTCCCGTGGTCGGGATGACACCGGGACTGATTGGCATGGTGCAGGCCACCGAGGTGCTGAAGTATATCGTGGGGAGCGGCGACCTGCTCGCAAACCGTCTCTTCCTCTGGGATGGCATGCGGGCCTGTGTCGATGAGATCGCTCTGGAGAACAATCCATCCTGCAGTGTCTGCGGGAAGAACAGGAACAGTATACGGGTGGAAAAATGAAGGTTACACTCAGGTTTTTTGCACGGTTCGGAGAACTGCTGGGAAACAGCCGGGAGATTGATATCAGCGAGGGCATATCGCTAGCCGATCTCGTGCGCGAGGTGGCAGGAACGAGCAGCGAAGGATACCAGGCCATTTTTAATGAGGCGGGATCGTTTCACCACTACGTGATCCTAATGCGGAACCGGAAGCGGATCCAATCGCAGGATGCAGAGATAACGATCATCGCTGACGGGGATGAAATTGCGGTATTTCCCCCTGTCGCCGGGGGATAAAACCCGTTCGCATTCCTGAAAACCGATTGGACCAGGGCATGTGCAGGGATGAGCCTGTTCGGAAAAGATGCTGGTTCACGGGAGGCAATCCCTTCGGTCACCAATAATCGCGTGCACCATAGCCAGCACCGGATTGAAGATGATTCCATCCTGAAGATCGATCCGGACTTCTCATAAATTATGGTCCGTTACCGGAGAGGTGTGAGAGCATGTCGGGATGTACCGTATACGGAAAAAGGCAATGGTTCATTTATCATGACAGAGCACCTGGCAGGGTCCCCATCCTGGTATAGACCGTCATATGGGTATCTCCAGTCCAGTATTCTTTTAGAAAACACCTCCCAGCCTTTCACCTATGACACCAGGATCATGGGTACAATCCGGAAAAAACCGACTGTTTCACAATGTTTAAATATTCACAATTGTTATTTGTTATGGGAAGTTCACAATCGTGAACTTCGGCCATGTTCGGGTGGCAGAGAGGCGATGCGTCCGACTGCAGATCGGAACAGATGAGTTCAATTCTCATCCCGGGCTTGGAGGAACCATGACCATGCGGGTACAGAAAACATTCGAAGCACTCTTTGAACTTGAAGAGATCAGGGGGCTCTTTCGCGAAGCGCTTCCGGGCGGACTTGAAGCCGATGAGGAGGCCCGCTTCCAGCAGCGCATCGCCCGCCTCAAAGCGATAGTTGCGGATCTCGAAGCAGGGACCGGTACACCTGCTGTCACAAAGATAGCCGGTACAATCGACATCCGGTCGCGTGAAGAGGAATCCATTAATATCCACCCGATCCAGGCAGCAGGCAGGCTGACGACCGAGGCGCGGAAAGCACTCATCTCATATGGAGACGGGTATTCGACCTGTGATGCCTGCCGCAAACCCTTCCGGCTCGACAAGATATCAAAACCAGGGATCGCTGAGTTCCACGAGGAACTGGCAGCATTCGTCAACATGGACCAGGCACGGGTCGTGCCCGGGGCGCGGAGAGGATTCCAGGCTGTTGCCGGCACCCTTGTCGGGAAGGGAGACAGTGTGATCGTATCAGCGCTCGCCCACTACACGGAGTTCCTTGCCGTTGAGAACGCCGGAGGCGTGGTGAGGGAAGTGCCGCTCGATGCACGAAACATCGTCACCGCAGAAGCAACCGCACAAAAGATCGAGGATGTCAGAACGGAGACCGGAAAACTCCCGGTGCTGGTCATGATCGATCACTTCGATTACCAGTTTGCAAACGAGCACGAGATCACAGGGATCGGAAAAGTTGCCCGCCAGTACGACATACCGTTCCTGTACAACGGGGCATACACGGTCGGGGTCATGCCGGTTGACGGGAAAAAGATCGGTGCTGACTTTGTCGTCGGTTCCGGTCACAAGAGCATGGCATCGGTCGCACCATCGGGCGTACTGGCAATGACGGAAGAGTGGGCGCCAAAGGTACTTCGCACCACCGCGATGGTCGGAGACCTCACCAGGCGCAAGTTTGGAATCAAGGAGGTCGAGATGCTCGGGTGCACCCTGATGGGTGGGACCCTGCTCTCCATGATGGCGTCATTTCAGGCTGTCCAGGCCCGGACACTGCAGTGGCAGGACGAAGTGAAGCGATCGAATTTCTTCATCGACCGGCTCCTCGAGATCACGGGAAGCCGCGTACTCTCCGAGTACCCGAGAAAACACACGCTCACCAAGGTGGACACAACCGCAAGCTTCGATACGGTCGCAAAGACCCACAAACGGCGCGGGTTCTATTTCAGTGATGAGCTCTCCTCACGGGGAATCGTGGGCGAGTTTGCCGGAGCGACCCGGACCTGGAAACTGAACACCTACGGATTGAATGACCGCCAGGTCCGGTACCTCGCTGATACCTTCGTGGAAATTGCAAAAAAATACGAACTCCCGGTATCAGGGTAATTACCGGGAACTGATACCGGAATGGCATGAGAACATGGGGAGGAGACAGCGGCAGGGTATATCCTTCCCGCTTTCGCGAGGCAGGATGGATCCTGCCACACCCCTGTTTGAAAATTACCCGCATACTACCAGAAAAACCCGAGGACCAGATAATGAGTGCTACTCCTTTCCGTTTAGGAACCACAGCCCTACACGCAGGGCAGGAGCCCTGCCCCGCCACCGGGGCACGGGCCGTACCGATCTACCAGACCACCTCGTACGTCTTCAAGAGCGCCGAGCATGCCGCAAACCTGTTTGGCCTTCGCGAGCTCGGCAATATCTACACCCGGCTCATGAACCCGACCACGGATGTCTTCGAGAAGCGCATGGCGGCAATCGAGGGAGGGACCAGTGCTATCGCGACCGCTTCAGGCCAGGCAGCCATCACCTACGCCCTCCTGAACATAACCCGCCCGGGCGATGAGATCGTTTCCGCAGATAACCTGTACGGCGGCACGTACGAGCTCTTCAACTACACGTTCCCCAAGTTTGGGAGGATGGTCGTCTTTGTCGATTCCACCAACCCTGATGCGTTCAAAAAGGCAATCAACGACAAAACACGGGCAGTCTATGCAGAGACCATCGGGAACCCGAAGCTCGATATTCCGGACTTTTCAGCAATTGCAGATATCGCCCACCAGGCACATATCCCCTTTGTGGTCGACAATACCACGGGAGTCGGGCTTGTCCGGCCAATCCGGCACGGCGCAGATATCTCGGTTCTCTCTGCGACCAAGTACATTGGGGGCCATGGAAATTCTATTGGCGGGGTGATCGTCGATTCCGGAAAATTCGCCTGGAACACGGGCAAGTTTCCCGAGTTTACCGAACCCGATCCGAGCTACCATGGCCTGAAATACTGGGACACGTTCGGAAATTTCCCGGGTCTTGGAAACGTTGCGTTCACCTTCAAGATCAGGATATCGCTCATGCGGGACACCGGTGCGGTACTCAGCCCGTTCAATGCATGGCTCTTCCTTCTCGGCCTGGAGACGCTCCACCTCCGGGTTCCCCGCCACTCGGAGAATGCACAGGCAGTGGCGGAATTCCTCGAGAACCACCCCGACGTTGCCTGGGTCAACTATCCCGGGCTCCCCGGCCACCCCTGCCATTCCCTCGCAAAAAAATACCTGACCGGGGGATTTGGTCCCATCGTGACGTTCGGCGTGAAGGGAGGAGAGCGAGCGAGCATGAAATTCATTGATGGCCTGAAGCTCTTCTCGAACCTGGCAAACATCGGCGACTCAAAGAGCCTGGTCATCCATCCGGCATCAACTACACACCAGCAGCTCACGACCGAGGAACAGAAGACGACCGGGGTGACCCCGGATGCAATCCGGCTCTCCGTCGGCACCGAGGATATCCAGGATATTCTTGCAGACCTGGCACAGGCACTGGACGGCGCTTGTCGATGATCACAGGGTCCGTTGGCACGGTCACCACCGAATACTACCATCACCCGGCCCCGCTGGAACTGGACAGCGGGGTCACCCTGCCAGCACTTGTGATCGCGTACGAGACCTATGGAAAGCTGAACCGGGAAAAGAGCAACGCAATCCTGATCTGCCACGCCCTGTCCGGTGACGCCCATGCTGCAGGCTTCCATGAGGGGGACCAGAAACCCGGGTGGTGGGACACCCTTATCGGCCCCGGCAAAGCGTTTGATACGGACCGGTACTTTGTCATCTGCTCCAATGTTATCGGGGGCTGTAAAGGATCGACCGGGCCCTCCTCGATCAATCCTGCAACAGGAACGCCGTACGGGATCACGTTTCCGGTCATCACGATCCGGGATATGGTCAATGCCCAGGCTCTGCTCATCGACCATCTCGGCATCAGCCGGCTCTTTGCGGTTGCCGGGGGTTCCATGGGGGGGATGCAGGTACTCCAGTGGGCTCTCTCCTTCCCGGACAGGGTTGAGAAGGCGATCGTCATTGCCTCGACGGCCTATTCTACTCCCCAGCAGATAGCATTCAACGCGGTGGGCAGGAAGGCAATCATCTCGGATCCAGACTGGCAGCAGGGAGACTACTATGGCAGGGCTCTGCCTGCACACGGTCTTGCCCTTGCACGAATGATCGGGCATATCACCTACCTCTCGGATGCGTCAATGCATGCGAGATTCGGCAGGGCGCTCCAGGACAGGGACCGGGTCGGGTTCGATTTCTCCACCGAGTTCCAGGTCGAGAGTTACCTCCACCACCAGGGGGACACGTTCACCCGGCGGTTCGATGCAAACTCGTACCTGTACATCACGAAGGCCATCGATTACTTTGACCTTGTACAGGGGGGTTCCCTGGCAGAGGGTCTCTCGGGAGTGAAGGCATCATTCCTCGTCATTTCAGTCTCCTCTGACTGGCTCTACCCCCCGTACCAGTCACAGGAGATCGTGACGGCCCTTACGGCGAATGAGCGGGAAGTGCACTACTGCGAGATCAGCTCCAACTACGGGCACGACGCGTTCCTGCTCGAATCAGGGCAGCTCACCTACCTGATTCGCAGGTTCCTCTCCCGGACCGTGGTCGGGGACCTGATGATACGAAACGTCCAGCTGATCGAGGAGGGTACAACCATTGCTGTTGCAGCACGGCGGATGATACAGACCAGCGTCAACCACCTGCCGGTTCTCTCAGGCAGTGGAACACTTGTCGGTATCGTGACCTCGTGGGATATCGCAAAGGCAGTCGCCTCGAATTACATCTGGCTGGATGAGATCATGTCCCGGGACGTGATCACCACCACTCCGGATGAATCGATCGAAGCGGCGGCAAAGAAGATGCAGAAGCACCAGATATCCGCGCTTCCGGTCATCGACGAATCCGGGCACGTGATCGGGCTGATAACGAGCGAGGCGATCAGTGTGCTCATCGGAGTCTGGAACACATGAGAATTCTCTCCATTCACGCCGATACCCTGTGGTACAGGGTCACGCGGAAGACAAAAATGGCTGAACCGATCACGGTGAGAGAAGACGAGATGAAGGAATGTGTCGTCCTCTTCAGTTGTGTCGAGAGACTGGACGAGCGAAATCCCCCGTATGTCATCGGGAATGCACGGGACAGCATCCTGAAACGGCTGGACCAGCTCAACGTTAACCGCGTGATGATATTTTAGTATGCTCACCTGACGAGTACGCTCGGGTCTCCAGAATGCGCGCTCACCATCCTGAAGGGTCTCGAAGAGGAACACCGGAAACATTCGCTCGAAGTGAAACGGGCACCCTTCGGATGGTACAAAGAGTTCGGGATCCAGGGGAAGAAGCATTCTTTCAGGTGAAAAGAAATATGCCCACCTCGCCATGATGGTCGAGCAGCCCGAACCGGGATGCCCAGCAGGTGCAGCAGCTCCTGCAGGATTCGCGGGGGTCTCGGCATGAGTACTCAGGTTGTCGTGCAGAGCCAGGAACGCCAACCCATCGTTGTGGCGTTCACCTCCCACAATCTTGAATGGCTGGAAGCAATGCGGAAAGAGTTCAACCGGAGGTTTGACAATGACCTGACCCTTGAGCAGATCCTTGAGGGTGCGATCATCAACGAGATCTGGAAGCTCTCCCGTGAGATGTATATGAGCGAGGAGCAGACCTTCAGGATCGGGATAGAAGGGGACCTGTGATTATGACCCTCACCTCCTTCTTCTCGAATGATGAGATCATCTTCGCATACACTAGGGCCGATGCCATCAGCGATGGGGTCCTGGTCGAACTCCCTGATCAGATTGTCAGCGAGGCAGGGATCAAGGTAAAGGCCGCAGTGACCCGGGTGGTATGGGATGATTACTTGTCGCCGTCCTACCTGGACGAGCTCCCCGGCCAGAGCGTGGAAGGGAGGACCTGGGATCTGCTCTGGATGTTCGGGTGTGCTGCAAGACGGAGCAGGCATGCAAGAACAATACAGTTCCGTGTTCTGTTTGTGACCGTGAAAGAATCGGGATCGATTGTCACCGAGGACGTTCTGCTGAAGGCAGTATGTGGTCCTGGTGATGAGGGCGAGCCGGTGATTACCATTATGCTCCCGTGGGAGGACTAGAACCATGGAAGAAGTGATCGTGAAGAAGATTGTCGAAGGGCCGGTGTTCCAGGACAGCATCGAGATCGGGACGCCAGGAAAGGGCGGGGCGATCAAGGTCTACGGTGACTTTGGCCAGCCCGAGGAGTTCGAGAAGAGGATCCGGGACGCGGTCCGCCTGCGGAAAATAACCGCGGATCTTATGGAGGGGCAATGACCACCCCAAAATTTTACACGACAGAAGAAGTTGCGGAGATGTTGAAACTGAACGTCCGGACCGTCCGGGCGATGATCAACCAGAAACGGCTGCGGGCATTGAAGATCGGGAACGAATACCGGGTCACTGACGACCACCTGCGCCAGTTCATCGAGGACTACCAGACCTGAGCGCCGGGGAGATCTCCGGTCCGAACCACTATGCATTACTATAATATTCAGACCGGCCGCGGCCCCGGCTGAATAGTACATAGCCGACCCTTCATATCTCTGTTCTGGTATCCCTCCTGCAGGTCCCGCCACCGCCTCCCGCCTGACGGCCCGCGACAGCTCGCTCCCAGCGAGCCGTAACCGTGGCCGTCTTCCCCCCCACTCGGTATACGGTGGCATGCTTTCCACTCGTCGCCCCTCGACTTCGGGCTGATGCCCTCAGTAACCGGGGGGCTCCTCGCTGGTTTGTCGGTTTCCGGGATTATTGACGGTCGACCGTGCTCGGCTCCACTCCCTCCGGTCCGTTCCGCTCGCACCGTCTCCCTGGTCTTTCAGTCTGGACTGTTGGGGAAGTGACGCCCGTGATTTCGTCACTGGCTCCTCATCACCGGCTGCACCAACCCGCTCCTCGCGGACCGTTGCACGGACCGCTCGTCGCTGATGGCTATGTTGCTGTGGAACTGTCCCTCCTGATATCACCCCGGGTGAGTGCCCAGGACTTGATATTCAATGGATCTATCACATACCGGAAACGGAGGAGTACACTCCTCCCTTATACCGCTTGCGGGGTTATTACCGGTGGCGTTTCCGAGCCATTCACCCCGGAATAGAAACGTTCGATGGGATATTTTCTTCCAGTGGATGTGATGTCGGGATGGCGAAACGGTTCAATCTCACGGTGCAGGTAACAGATTAGGGGTAATGGGGAGGTGGCGGCCCCAACGACCTGAGCCGGTGGAAAGTACGAAACCCATTATATGTCCGGAAGTGCATGGAAGTTTGTGGGCATGGGTATGAAAAGTATAACCTCTTCCATCTTACTTTTTTTACTCATCGTCGGTGCAATCATTAATTTGGGCTGTCTCCATAGACCTGATGACACCCACCGAGCGTGTTGTTGCATCAATCAAAGTGCAGCAGCTATCGGAATCGCACTTACGGATCCAGATGTTGGTATATACCTAAGAGAACCCTATTCAATCGCTGAAGTTAATTCTAACGCAACAACAACGATATCCGCGAATGGAAGCCATATTACAATTAAAACCTACGATGTGATGATCGATACACCCAGCAGCACAGTGCATGTGCATGTTGATGTCCAAAATTGTACTGTAGTAGGTATTTGGCCCCAATATAAGCGATTCATTCCGGCATCTACAGAGACAATATGAAATGAAATGGATGCGGCCGCGTCATGGAGGACATCCATCATAATCACTGCCTCTCCCGTGGGAGAGGAGGAGGCCGTCCCATCAGGGCGAGGAGCGAAGGGGGTAGCAGTGCCCCCCTGGAAGCGACGAGAGGCCGGGTGAGTGGGAAACTGGTGAACCCATATCATTGACGGGATTTGTCGCTTCAACCAAATTGGGCACCGGGCAGGATGACTTAAACACACATCGTCATGGAAACCACGGTCATAGGTCAGAGGGTGGAAGGAGGGAGTTATCTGGAGTGAGGTCTGCCATTCCTACCTATTGGAGTTCACCAAGGTGGAGCGTCTGAAAGAGTTCAGAGATTGCAGTGAGGGTCTTATAGCCCTTGTCAGTAATGATATAGTCCCCTCTTTCGTGCCGCTGAAGGATCATACTAGCATCGTTCAGTTTTTTTATGTGGAACAGAAGATTTCCTCCGCGAAGGCCGGTCAGCTGAGAGATATCAGAGAAAGTCCTGGTTTGAACGGTGAGCGCCTTCAGAATCTGGAACCTTTGGACACTTGCGAGAGGTTCCAGAAGATCCTTTACCACAATCTCCTCTGGCACATCTGAATCAGAACCGGTCTTATTTCTCACGCTATTATAGATACCAAGCGACTGCATGAGATCTACCTGCTTCTCAAAGAGACGATGAACTTCAGAAAAACAGGTGTCACATCGGTCATATGGTCCTTTCTTCCGCAGGGTCTGCATCTGCTCCCTGTATGATTGGATTATCTCTTCGGAAACCTGGCCGTCCTTGATATGTCTCGCAGTATTTTGGAGAAAATCCATGAAGAGCTCAAAGCATTTCTCCCGCATCGCACAGTCATTGATCATGTGTGCAGAGAGGTTGCTCTTCGCGGTATCGATCTGGTGGTTGGTAAACATATCTGCATAATTCTTTTTGATGTCCCCAAGGACAGAATCGACATGCTGTTGGTTTGCCCGCTCGATGAATCGTTTCAGTTCAGCACGAAGTCCGGATATCTCATGCTTTAATTCTCGAATCTCGGTCAGAGAACCCAGTACTGCTCCCATAATTCCATCTCACGAATCAGGTTATATCAAGTGTTTATTCATTAGGGTGAGGGTCATTTTTCTGTAGGAATTTTATTAGTATATTCCAATGACGCTCAAGTATATAATTCTAACATACGTACTATCATCTGGTGTGAAAAATGCCGACATGGAAGTACACAGGAAAAGATGTGTCCGCTGCAAAGGCAGAAGAATCTCTGAAAGCGATCAAGAGCGCCTGCTTCGGATGTGACGTCCACAATGCAGACTGTTCAATCGCGAAGGCTGCTGGTGATGTGTCTGGGATGACGGAATGTGAGACTCTTTCAGTCCGGGAACAGATCCATGCACAGATCTCGGGGGCACTTGCGGGAGCAAAATTCCCCATCAAATCTCCAAAGGATCTCATCGCTGCATTCCCGAATGGTGCGGATACAACCTGTCGGGTCGGGGATCTCAAGATGACTGCGGGTGAGGCAGGAAAACTGCTGAAGGCATCAGACTTCCCGTTCAAGAGCGCAAAGGAGGTTGCTGATACAATCGTTGACCGGGCAGGACTGTAAAATTCCTCTTTTTTATCCACGTCCCCTTCCTCATTTCATTCGAGTGGTGATGGACGAGATAGTAAATTCCTTAATTCATTATCATCGATCTACTTCGATTGTTCATCCGCTGAGCCTCTCGTGCAGAAACTGATCTGGCTCAGTCCCGCTCTTTTAAAAGCCTGGCACTGGAGGCAGACGCAGCCTTTCTCGTCCTTAATACACGCACTCTTGCCAAACATTGAAAGACAGTATCCTCCCTTCTCGCCGCAATTAACCCAGCTCGGACACGTCATGCAGATACACATGCCAAGCACCTCATCTGCGTAATTCACGTTTATTTCCATGTCACCCCTCGATAGTTTTCATACCGACATTGGACAATATAAGTCATTCGAATACTTGCGTGCTGATGCATCGACTCCTGGAAGCGACGAGAGGCTGGGGGAGTAGGTGGTTACAGCGGCCCGAGCGAGCGCCGGTTACGACAAGCACAGCGGGTCGTCGTGCGGTCGCGAGTCACTGAGTGTGAATGGTATCAGCGACGAGCACGATGCGAAGCATGGTGCGATGAGCGAGAAGGAAAAGGCGATGCGATGTGAGCATAGCGAGGGAGCATGGCCGTCATCAGGGCCTAGGA